>JARRNY010000022.1:0-30085 GCA_037384445.1 Candidatus Thiodiazotropha sp. | reverse complement strand
AGGGTGGCGTAGGCGGCGGCAGTGACGGTCATGGGTTAGCGTGCTTCTGTACTGTGGTCCATAGCGCATATCGGATTCCCTATTATGCCATCCGTTAGCGAGGGGAGGGCGATATCATACCCTAGGTCGAGGCGCTCTTCTCAATATCCCGCTCCGATTGGGTTGAACGATTGGTACAGCAGCGGATGGCAGAGCAGAAGGACTGACAGGCAAGCGGTACCTGAACCTAGTTTGAATGCTGGGTTGATTCCGCCAGTGCCATTTGAGTCTGAGCTGAATGCTGCTTAGTTAAGCAAGTTAATGGTGGGGCAGGGCCCCACCCTACACGCCGGACCACAGGTAGGGTGGGGCCCTGCCCCACCAATAGCCATTTAAGTTGGCGTCACTCGGTTCAGAGCTTATAGCCCCGATGGATAGCGACCACACCGCCGGTCAGGTTGAAGTAGTCGCAACGCTCGAAGCCGGCCTGCTCCATCATCGCTTTAAGCGTCTCCTGGTCCGGGTGCATACGGATCGATTCAGCCAGGTAGCGGTAGCTCGCCTCGTCATTGGTCACCAGCTTGCCGATCTTCGGTAGCAGGCTGAACGAATAGAGGTCGTAGGCCTTCTCCAGCGGCTTGTTGGTTGGCTTGGAGAACTCGAGCACCAGCAGTCTGCCACCCGGCTTGAGGACACGGAAGATCGCATTCAGCGCCAACTGTTTATCGGTGACATTGCGTAGTCCGAAACCGATGGTGACGCAGTCGAAGTAGTCATCGTCAAAAGGCAGGTACTGGGCATCGGCCAGGACGTATTCAAGATTCCCCAGATGACCTTCGTCGGCCATGCGGTCACGGCCCCGGGTCAGCATAGATGCATTGATATCAGAGAAGACGACCAAGCCGTCGTTGCCGACCAGGCCGCTGAAGCGGGCCGACAGATCACCGGTACCGGCTGCCAGGTCGAGTACTCGCTGGCCCCGGCGGACACCGGACAGCTCGACAGTCTGGCGCTTCCACAACCGGTGGACGCCAAACGACATCAGGTCGTTCATCAGGTCGTATTTATTGGCGACCGAGTCGAAGACCTGGCGGACCCGACCTGCCTTCTCCTCGGTGGAGACGGTCTCATAGCCGAAGTGGGTGGTCGTCTTGTCGTCACTCATGTTTTGTTACCGTCTGTCTGGGTGTGGCTGCTACGTCGTTGTAACTTGGTGGGGCAGGGCCCCACCCTACCAGAAAGCGGCGTAGGGTGGGGCCCTGCCCCACCATAATACATCATTGAGACTCCCAGCTTACGCAGAGGGCTCCTTGCGCTCATAACCGGCTGCCTTGAGCTGGTTCAGATAGCCATCCCAGTTACGCTCATAGTTGACGCCCAGCTGGTAGAGGGTGTCCCAGGAGTAGATGCCGGTGTTGTGCTCGTCGTCGAAATGGAGGCAGATGGCGTAGTTGCCCACCGGATCGATGTGAGCGATGTTGACCCCCTCCTTGCCCACCTGCAGGACCTCCTGGCCAGGGCCGTGACCCTGCACTTCGGCAGAGGGTGAGAAGACACGGAGATACTCAGCGGGGTAGCTGAATTTGCTGCCGTCGTCGAAGCTGATCTCCAGCACGCGTGACTGTTTATGCAGATGGATTTCGGTCGGGTTGGGGTGTGACATGGGGTTACCTCATGGGCCGGTCGTTGCCGGCGATACCGCTTGGATGTGATGTGGTGGCGCTGGCGTCAGTCCGGGTTGAATCACGTGTTTACTTGTTCGGTGCGGCAAGCCGCACCCTACGAAATTTGCTGCGCCCGAAGGAAGTGCCCTTGGGGTGTACCGTTTGCCCCGGAAGCAACTATATGGTCGGCATTGTACCGCCAAACACCGGAGTAAAACCCGGCTCCTGCAATGTGATCTCGGCTCTCCCTGCATTGATTATCCCGCCTGAATGGTGGGGCAGGGCCCCACCCTACCTGATTACTGTAGGGTGGGGCCCTGCCCCACCGATATCTCTGCCAGTGCTCCCTAAAAATCTCACAGGATGTACTGGCTCAGATCTTCGTCCGCCGCCAGCTTCGACAGATGTTCGTCGACATAGGCGCCATCAATGGTGACGCTCTCGCCGGTGTGTTCGGAAGCTTCGTAGGAGATGGTCTCCAGCAACCGCTCCATCACGGTGTGCAGGCGACGCGCGCCGATGTTCTCGGTGGTTTCGTTGACCTGCCAGGCGGTCTCGGCGATGCGGCGGATACCATCCTCGGTAAAGCTCAGTTTGACCTGCTCGGTCGCCATCAGCGCTTCGTACTGCTCGGTAAGAGAGGCGTCCGGTTCGGTCAGGATGCGGGTGAAGTCCTCCACCGTGAGCGCGGTCAGTTCGACGCGGATCGGTAGCCGGCCCTGCAGCTCCGGAATCAAATCAGAGGGTTTGGCCAGGTGGAAGGCGCCGGAGGCGATAAAGAGGATGTGATCGGTCTTCACCATGCCGTGCTTGGTGGAGATGGTGCACCCCTCCACCAGCGGCAGCAGGTCGCGCTGCACGCCTTCGCGGGAGACATCTGCACCGCTGGTCTCAGCGCGGCTGGTGACTTTGTCGATCTCGTCGATGAAGACGATGCCGTGCTGCTCCACCATCTCCAGGGCACGTAGCTTGAGGTCCTCCTCATTGATGCGTTTGGCGGCCTCCTCGTCGCGCAATACCTTAAAGGCATCCTTCAAGCGCAGCTTGCGGCGGCGTGAACGGCCGGAGCCCAGATTCTGAAACATACCCTGCAGCTGGCTGGTCATCTCCTCCATGCCAGGCGGAGCCATGATCTCGACACCGACCGGGGTGGAGCTGACCTCGACCTCGATCTCCTTCTCGTCCAGATCCCCATTGCGGACCTTTTCGCGAAACTTTTCGCGGGTGGTGTTAGGGGGAGGGGTGTCGTCGCTTGAGGTGTCATCCCAGCCGCTGGGTTTGGGCGCCGGCAGCAGGGCGTCGAGGACGCGCTCCTCGGCGGCATGGCTGGCCTCGTCGGCCACCTTCTCCATCTCCTCTTCGCGCACCAGCTTGACGGCGGAATCGGTCAGTTCGCGGATGATGGAATCAACTTCGCGGCCTACATATCCCACTTCGGTGAATTTGGTCGCCTCCACCTTGAGGAAAGGCGCGTTGGCCAGCTTCGCCAGACGGCGGGCAATCTCGGTCTTGCCGACGCCGGTGGGGCCGATCATCAGGATGTTCTTGGGCGTGATCTCATTGCGCAGCGTCTCCGACACCTGGGAGCGCCGCCAGCGGTTACGCAGGGCGATAGCGACAGCGCGCTTGGCATCGTTCTGGCCGATGATGTGTTTGTTTAGCTCGGCAACGATCTGTTGCGGGGTAATTTCAGGCATGGGTTTTTGACTTCAGCTTTAAAGCTCGCTGTCGAGTTCTTCGAGCACGAGGTTGTGGTTGGTATAGATGCAGATATCGGCGGCGATGCCGAGACCCTTTTCAACGATCTCACGGGCGCTCATTTGCGTATTTTCGATCAGCGCGCGGGCGGCGGCCTGGGCAAAGGAGCCGCCGGAGCCGATAGCCATCAGATTGTGCTCCGGTTCGATAACGTCGCCGGTGCCGGAGATGATCAGCGAGGCCTTGGCATCGGCCACGCAGAGCAGGGCCTCGAGGCGGCGCAGGGCGCGGTCGGTACGCCAATCCTTGGCCATCTCAACGGCAGCGCGGGTCAGGTGGCCATGGTGTTTCTCCAGCTTGCCTTCAAAACGCTCGAAGAGGGTGAAGGCATCGGCAGTGGCGCCGGCGAAACCGGCGATGACGTTGCCCTTGTAGAGCTGACGCACCTTGCGGGCATTGCCCTTCATGACCGTATTGCCGAGGGAGACCTGGCCGTCGCCGCCTATCACTACCTTGCCGTTACGCCGTACCGAGAGAATGGTCGTGCCTCTGAAGTTTTCCACGCTGATCCTTTTCCTGTGCTGATGAAGGGGGCGATTGTACCCGACCCGCCGTAGGCAGAGAAATGGAGGCGCCGTTGCAATTTTTCAACCATGAAATGCTTCGGCAAGCCGTAGCCTTGGGTTTTGGGCTTTGGGTAGGGTGCAGCTTGCCGCACCGGGATCACTGACTTTAGTCGTTGTAAGGGTTTTCACTTTCTTGTCACCATGTGCCATCCGTGGCAGAGTCCGTATTATGACAATGCCCTTTAATATCAATAAGATCCTGCTGATATACACACTGCTTCTGGCTTCCGTGAGTATCGTCTCGGCAAAGCCGGAGGCGGCAACGCAATTGAGCCCCGAGCAGATCGCAGAAGAGGTCTATCGAACGACCCATGGCGGGCTGGTGAATAATGCCATCAGTCGCCGGGTAAGAAACGAGGTGGCCCTGGTCATCAACCGGGCGCCTCTGGCGATGCGTGGTCAAGGCCGTAAACCGACCGTGCAGACCTTCGATACCTACGTCAACAATCATCCGCAGGATCCGGCCATCGATTCGCAACAGATGGCGGTTCTTACCTCCGGCAAGGCCAGAGGCACCGGCCTGCTCTTCACCAGCTTCAACGAGAACGGCCGGCGCTCAGTCATCTCCATGTGGTTGCCGGCTCTGCGCAAGATCCGCCGTATCAATGAGCCGGCGCATGAAGATGTCTGGTTCGGCACCAACATCACCTATGGCGAGCTGGTACTGCGGCGCCCCGAAGATGAGAAGCACGAATTGCTGGGTGAAGGGGTGATGGAGGATTGCCTGGCGGTGATGCAGCTCGATCCCTCGGAGATGACCCGCTACACACGCAATTTGCCCGGTCCCCAGTGCGCTCACAAAGGCAAGCCGGTCTATCGGCTCAAAAGCACCACCCATTTCGTCAACTGGTGGTATGACTACCATATCAGCGACATCGACAAACAGACCTTCGCCCTCTACCGCACCGTCTACTATAAAGACGGCGAGCCGGTGAAGACGGTCTACATCGATTGGCAGTCGCTCGACCAGCCTGACCCGCGCATCACCTACCCGCGTTATATCTACGCTGTGTCCCATAGCGACGGCAAGGATAGTCTGGTCTATGTCCCACGTAGCACCATTGCGCTGAATGTGGATCTTCCCGACACCTTCTGGTCCGAAGAGACTCTGCAGAATTACGAACGAGTCAAAATGCCCTGAGTGGCCTCTATTTTGAGAGGCGGCACGGGACAGAGATGAATGGTACGGACTTAACAGCTATTGGTGGGGCAGGGCCCCACCCTACACCCTGAAATTGAACGGTAGGGTGGGGCCCTGCCCCACCAAATACCGGAGATCTGCCAAGCAGACAGTTGTCTCGGCGCTTAACCCGAATATTTCACCCGGGGTAAGAGAGTGCCATTCAGGTCAGAGATTGCGATTTGTTAGTTTTTGATTCAATCTGCTTGCCTATAATAAATAACGCCTGGTGGCTTCACCTCCTCCAGGGTTCATGGTAGGTAACTGGAAGCGGCCCGTAGAAGGCTCGTCAGTAGAGACTCGTTCTGGTCAAGAGTCTGCAGTAGGAGGATCCAACAATCTCGCCAACGACCCAATCGCTCCACCGACTTACTCGGTCGTTGCTGACGCTATTCGCCAGCAGGCGAAAGACCCGATTCGAGATAGCTATCGGAAGCTGTGATGGCTGAGCGTGACTACGCCGAGCGCTATGCCCGCTTCGTGCTGCGCAACCGGTGGCTGGTGATCGCGCTCTGTTTCCTCTCCACCCTGTGGGCCACTTTCTACATCGGCAAGGTGAATCTGCGCAACGACCCCGACTCCCTGCTGCCTCTCTCCAACCCCTATATCGCGACCAATCTCTATACCGAACAGACCTACGGCATGGGCAACCTGATGGTCTGGGGCATGACCGTGAAAAAGGGGGATATCTATCAGCCCTGGTTCATCCGCATGGTGCAGGAGTTCTACGCCGAGGTCAGCGCCCTGCCCTTTGCCAACAGTGGCAATTTCGTCGGCATACCCTCATCGAAACTGCGCAATATCGGCGTCGACCGGCGCGGCAGTCTCGACTTCAGCCGCTTGCTGCCCTCCAATGGCCTCTCTGAAAATCCGCTCGAGCAGCAGCGCCAGCTGGCCTATCTGCGCGACGGGCTACAGCGGCACCTGGTGTTACAGGCCTTGCTGCTCTACTACGAGGATGCGGCTGGTAACAAATGCGAGCTGGTTGGCCCGGACGGTCTCATCAGCAGTGCGGGGCTGTCGCGGCTGCACCAGACCTGCGTGCCGAGGGGAACCTTCATCATCGGCGACTTCAGCGACAAGCTGAAGCTTCACCACCTGGAGTGGATCGCCGAGATGAAGGCGCTGATGGCGAAGTACGAAGCGCGCTACGGCGACCGGGTCGAGTTCCGTATCTCGGGCGAACCCTACTTCCTCGCTACCATGGTGCAGGAACTGGAGGACAAAGCCTGGCTGTTTGGCGTCTCGCTGCTGATCATTCTGCTGATTCTCTGGTACGAATTCCGCCACTGGAGCTGCGCGGTACTACCCCTGTTAGGCGTCAGCATGACCATCATCCTGACCCTGGGGCTGATGGGCTTCACCCAGTTCAAGCTGACCACCATGATGGCGCTGACGCCGATGTTGCTGCTCGCCATCGGTATCGGCCATTCGATGCAGATCACCCGGCGTTTCATGCAGGAGCTGCACGAGAGCGGCGATCCGGAGCAGGCCGCGCTGACCTCGATCCGACATACCATCGTGCCGGCCGCGCTCTCTATCGGTACCGACCTGCATGGGTTCTTTGCCATCTCCTTTGTCGATATCTCTTTCTATAAGGCCTATGCCTATTTCGGCATCTTCGGTATGTCGACCCTGATCATCACCACCACCACGCTGATTCCTCTGTTGATGATGGCTTTTCCGCCGAAGATCAAACAGCGGGAGCATGAGCGGGGTTGGGAGCGGCAGCTTGCCAACGGCATCACCAACCTGCTGACCGGCAAATTCAAGTGGGTGCCGGTGTTGGGTGTGGTGCTGATCTGGCTACTATCGGCCTACTATGCCGAAGTGCACCGGGGCTTCTCTGCGCTGCTGGCCGGTGAAGCGGGACGCAGCGATCCGGAGGTGGCGCGGATTCAGGATGAATTCGACATCATGCCCGGGGTGGAGAAGGGTATCAACTACCCCCGGGCGGCCTTCAAGGAGCACTATCTGCTGGGGGGGCTGCTTGGTCGCGGCAGCGAGGTGCGGCCAATCGCTGATCTTGAGGCCCTCTCCCGTTTGATGCCCGGCACCATCACGGCGAATATCCTGATCCGTTCCAAGGCGGGCACGCTACCCGCCTGCGGCATGGAGGCCTGGGACGATCTGGGCCGCCGGGTGATCGGTCCCGACCGCTGCTTCGACGAACAGGAGGATCCGCCACAGGGGATCTTCAACGATGCCCAGGTGCTCGATGCGCTGGCCGGGTTCGAGGATTGGATGCGAGCCCATCCCAATATCGGCTACACCATCTCCTATGTGCAGTTCGTCAAGACGCTCAACCTGATTCTCAACACGCCGCCGCTGGATCCGCCGCAGGCGCATATGTATCTCTACACCATCCCCACCCTGGCGCACATGCAGCTCTACCCCTATGCCTATCGGGGCAAAGGGCGAATCGGTTTTCTGCCGGATCCCGATGCCACAGTGCAGCTCTATAACGGCATGCTGGCTGCCGGCGCGGGTGCGGGGGAGCTCGACAGCTTCGTCAACACCCGCAACTGGGACGAGGGGGTCATCATTGGCTTCGTCAACACCACGGACCCGGTGGAGACCCATCGCACCATCCTCGATATCCAGCACTACATTGAGAAGCACCGCAATGATCCCGGAATGGATAAGGTGCGTATCGGTGTCGAGGGGGGAGAGACGATCGCCCTGCCGGGCGAGGCGGGCAAAGAGGTGACGACCCAGGACTCGATCCACGGCAAAACCGCCATCGGCGGTTTTCTCGGCGTTACCGAGGCGACCCGTGACGTGGCCTTCAAGGAGTGGCTCAACGCCCCCATCGCCACTTCGGTCACTGTCTTTATCATGACATTGTTGATGTTCCGCTCCTGGATGGTCGCCTTTATTCTGATCAGCCTCTGTTTCATTACCCTGATGACCCAGTATGGCCTAGGTGCCTACATGTCATCCATCCGCGAGTGGTCGGCCAATCTGGCCTTTCACGTGCAGGTGGCGCTGAGCATCGCGATGGGGCTGGGGGTCGACTACGGCATCTACATGGTGTCGCGGTTGCGCGAGGAGTATGCAGCCACCCAAGGGGTCTGGAGCGAGGCGCTGCGCAATACCCTTGGCACCACCGGTTCGGCCATCATTATCTCCATGGTGGTGCTGTTGAGCAGCTTCATTCCGCTGATGAACACCGAGCTGGCCAATCTCTGGTCGGTCAGTCTCTACATCTCTGAGGCGCTGATCATGGATGTCCTCATTGCCCTGTTGGTGTTGCCGCTGATGGTGCTCTGGCTGCGACCGCGCTTCGTGTTTCCGAACGATGACGGCACAGCGAAGTCCGCCAACGAATAAACGCAATTACGCTGTAGGGTGCGGCTTGCCGCACCAGGCTGCCAAACACAACTTGCTTTGTATCCGGGATCGTCGGTGCGGCAAGCCACACCCTACACAGTATTCGTGTTTGTTGTAGGGGTTAGCAAAATCATGTGGATTGATAGAAGCCGTTTAGATATAACATGATCTTATATGGAATTCCGTCAACTCAACTCCCTGCTCGCTCTGGTGGAGAGCGACTACAGCGTCAGTCGTGCGGCCCTGCGGCTGCATCTGGTTCAGCCGGCCGTGTCACAGCATCTCAAGCAACTGGAGGAGGAGCTGGGAGTCGGTCTCTTCCGGCGTAACGGTAAGCGCCTGACCGGTCTGACCGAGGCGGGAGAGCAGGTGTTGCACTATGCGCGCAAGATCCTCTCAGATGCAGGAAACATCCTGGCAGTGGGGCAGGATCATCTGGCGGAGGAGCGGGGCGTATTGCGTATCGGGACGACACATACCCAGGCACGCTATGTATTGCCGCCCATATTGCGCCACTTCAGCGATAGCTACCCGGCGGTAGAGGTACAGATCCACGAGGGTAATCCGCGGGAGTTGATTGATATGGCGATCGAGAACAAGGTCGATTTCGCCATCTGTACCGAGTCGCTGGGACGACATCCGGAGCTCTCATCGATCGACTGCAACCGCTGGAACAGATGCCTGATTGCGCCCAAAGAGCATCCGGTGTTGCAACAGGAGTGCGTCTCGCTGAAAGAGCTTTGCCGCTATCCGTTGATTACGTATGTGGCGGGTTTCACCGGCCGCGGTCACATCAACGAGACCTTTCGCAAGGCTCGACTGACGCCGCATGTGGTGTTGAGCGCCACCGATACCGATGTCATCAAGACCTACGTGCGGGAAGGGATGGGCATCGGCATCATCGCCGAGCTGGCCTATGAACAGGAGAAGGATAGCGATCTGGAAATGCGGGATCTGAAACATCTATTCCCCTGGGAGGTGACCAAAATCGGTTACCGGCAGGATAAATATCTGCGGACCTATCAGCGGCAGTTCATCGACATCTTCCAGCTCATCTCGGCGCGCACGGGGGATGCGTCCGCCAGTTTAAGCCAATAGATATCGGAATCTATCGACAGGGTGCCCCGCACAGCACCTGATGGCTAGGTAGGGTGGGGCCCCGCCCCACCAATGGGTCTCTGGATAGAGGAAAAATGGTGGGGCTGGGCCCCACCCTACATCGAGATCAACCACCACTTTGCGTTCAATGAGGGCTACTGATTACTCGGGCTTTTTCTTGCGCGCCCGGGGATGGGCTTTGTCGTAGACCTCCGCCAGGTGTTGAAAGTCGAGATGGGTGTAGATCTGGGTGGTGCTGATGTTGGCATGGCCCAACAACTCCTGCACCGCCCGCAGGTCACCGGAGGATTCCAGCAGGTGGCTGGCAAAGGAGTGGCGCAGCAGATGAGGATGGATGCGGCGTAGAGCGCCCTGCTCCAGGGCGCGCCGGTTGAGCTGCTTCTGTACGGTGCTGCGGCTGATACGCTGTCCGCGAACACCAACGAAGAGTGCCGGTTCGCCGCTGGCGGCGAGAGCGCCACGCACGCCCAGCCACTGCTGCAGGGCCTCGCGGGCGAGTCGTCCCACAGGTACCCGGCGAGTCTTGGCGCCTTTGCCGGTGACCTCTACCATGCCGTCGTTGAAATCGATATCGCCCAGATTGAGCGCTACCAGCTCTGCCAGACGCAGGCCGGAGGAGTAGAAGAGCTCCATGATGGCCCGGTCTCGCCGCCCTACCGGCGAGTCATCGTCGAAATCGAGGATCTGTGCCAACTGGTCCGCATCGAGGGTGGCAGGCAGCTTGCGTCGCACCTTGGGCGCGCGCACGCCCAGCGCCGGGTTGGCCTCGGCGACGTTCTCCCGCATCAGATAACGGTAGAGGCTGCGCAGACTGGAGAGTTCGCGATGCAGGCTTTTCGGCGAGCGTCCCTGACGGTGACGTTCGGCCAGATAGTGGCGTACCTGATGCTGGTTCAGCTGTCGCCAATGTTGGATCTTCTCCGCCTCGAGCCAAGGCAGTAGTGCGTGCAGGTCGCGGCGGTAACTCTCTACCGTTCGCGGTGACAGACGGCGTTCGTGCGTCAGATGATGCAGGTAGCGCTCCACCCACGCCGCCATCTCCTCCGGCAGGTCGGTGCTCATCTGCGCTGCGCCTGGTTTAGATGCCCGGCAGGGAGACCGCCTGCAGGGTGCGGCTGATGATCTCGCCCAGGCGGGTTAGAAAATCGGTGCCATGATGAGGGGCGAAGCGTTTTGCATCCACGCTGCCGATGGCCAGCAAGCCCAAAACCCCATCGCTCTTCAGTGGAATCAGCGCAGTGGAGGCGATGCGATCGCTATCGGCGCCGAAGATATAGTTCAGTTGTTCCGGCTCAAGTTGGCCGCAGATCGGTTGGGTCTGGTCAAAAAAATTCTGGAAGGTCTCAATCTGATCGTTGATTTTGCCTTCGAAATGCTCGTCGACCCGGCTGGAGGAGAAGAGGCGCAGTTCCATGGCGTCGGCCTTGAAGTCGTCATGCAGCTCATCCTCCAGGGCATTGAGTACCTCATCGAAGGTGGCGGCATCGATCAGCTCCAGGGTTAGCCGGTGCATGCGCTCCTGTAGCGAGTGGTTGTGACGGGCAACCTCCATCACCTCGTTGAGCTGTTGACGGGTCTCGCTTAGCTGTTTGCGCAGTGATTCCACCTGACGTTCGATCAGGGAGACGGCGGCGCCGCTCTCGTGGGGGATCTCAATCTCGCCCAGCAGATTGGGATGGTGCAGAAAGAAATCAGGATGCTCGCTCAGGTAGTCGGCAACCTGACTCTCAGGTGAGTCGGCCTGACTGTCCGGATTGGAGGCATTATGCTTCATAAATTGATGGTTCCTTCGAACACGGTGTGCGCTGTGCCGCGCATAAGTACTGGGTCACCTTCTGCCTGCCACTCTACCACAAGTTCACCTCCCGGTAGCCTCACCGTAACCTGGGTATCGAGTCGTTCCAGCAGGCGACCAGCGACCACTGCGGCACAGGCGCCGGTGCCGCAGGCGAGGGTCTCACCGGTCCCCCTTTCGTAGACCCGCAAGCTGATATGGGTGCGGTCATCGATCTGCATGAAGCCGGCATTGACGCGGTTGGGAAAGCGGGGGTGGTGTTCGACCAGGGGGCCGAGTCTTTCCACCGGCGTCTCGGTCACTGAGGGCACCAGCAGTACCGCATGGGGGTTGCCCATGGAGACAGCGCAGATCTCGTGGGTGACGCCGTCGACCTCAAGCGGATAGGTGCGGGCTCGCTGCGGTGCTTCAAAGGGGATTGCAGAAGGCTCCAACAGCGGGGCACCCATATCGACTTCGACCAGATCTCCCGGCAGATGCTTGAGGGTGATAGCGCCGGCGGCGGTGCCGACCGTTATCTCGTTCTTTGTCGACAGCCCCTTTTCGCGCACAAAACGGGCGAAGCAGCGGGCGCCGTTGCCGCAGGCCTCCACCTCGGAGCCGTCGGCGTTGACGATGCGGTAGTGGAAGTCGGTCTCAGGCAGGCGCGGTGCTTCGACCAGCAGGATCTGGTCGCAGCCGATACCGAAACGACGGTCGGCGATGAAACGGTAGTCGGTCTCACCCAGCTCGACTTGCTGATGGATGGCATCGAAGACGACAAAGTCGTTGCCGAGGCCATGCATTTTGGTGAAGCGAAGGTTCACCCGCCTGACTCCTGTTCGGTGGGGGGCGGCTCCTCGGCAGGGGGCAGATAGAGGGGGCCCTTCTGACCGCAGGCGCTGAGCAGATTGAGCGAGCCGAGAATGACGATAACGAGCCAAAGCAGGGTGCGTGGCCAGCAGTGCATGAGTGATTGTCCGTTGTTGTCGGGGTGGCAGCAGTATATCGCAAATCGCCGTTGGCCCTGACTGCCTGATGTCAAACCGCGTTGAGCCGCTCCTCGATATGGCGTTTGAGCATCAGTAACTCGACAGTGGTCGGCGGTTCGATCGGCTGGAAACTGCTCAGCCGCAGGGAAGTGAGGTAGATGGGATAGCGCTCCTGGCCGCGGCGCAGGGAATGGATGTACTCGGCGGCGGCAACGCAGAGATCATCGCCATACTCCAGCTGGGTGAACTCCCGTTCGCCGCAGATCAGAGAGAGGGGACGGGCACCCCGCTCGGCCGATTCGCTGACCAGGGTCAGCTCCATATAGTCGTCGGCGCGTACCAGGGGCACACGCTTACGTTCGCACTGGTACTCGCCGCTGCGCTCTCTGGTCAGTTGATAGAATTCCGGCTCCGACAGCAGATTGCCTGTATCCCCCGGAAGCAGATTGTGCAGCTGCTGCAGACTATTGAGGAAGCGCCGCTGTTGCAGCATGAGAAAACGGGGGCTGTCGGCAAGCAGGGTCTGGCGAAACAGGGCCCCCTGCTCGTCCAGGATGTAGATCCGGGTCTCCTGGGATTTGGTCTCGAAGAAGAGCTGAATCACTTCGGGCCGTCCAGCCTTGAAGATTGCCGGATAGGGGCTGTTAACCATGATCTCCGGATCGAATTCCAGGGTGCGGAACAGCCGTTGCGGTTGTTGCAGCTCCTCCAGCAGGCTTTCGAAAGAGTCCAGGCTGCGCCAGCTAAAGCGCTTCGCCTCCTGTTGCACGATGAAGAACTCCTGTCCCATGCGAAAGGCGTAGCGGCCATTGTCGAGTGCGCCGCTGTGAAAGCGTCCAATGATATGGCTGAAGAGTTCGATCACTCGCTGGGCGATCTGGTGACCGCGTACACTGGAGAAGCTGAAGGCGTCCAGCTGCAGCGTTTCATCGCTGGCTGCGGGCTGCAGGTTGAGTAGATTACACAGGGAGTCGAGCAGTCCGTCCGGCCCCTGATGTCGGGACACCAGCAGTTCACCCCAGCTGGTCTGCAGGATCGCTTCGTGGTGGATAGCCAGATTGGTGCGGCCGGCTGCGAAGCTGAGTGGGTCGTGGCGCTCACTGGTGATCTGTTTGCCCTCTTTGGTCAGGTGTTCAAGCGGATCGGTGCCGATGTTGAAAAAGAGGGCCATGAGCTTTGCCGTGGCAGGTTTCGCCAGCACCTGGATGCCGGCGGAGGCGGGCATGCGCTCGGGGAAGAGCTGTTCGATACTGCGGTGCAGGGAGAGCAGTTCACTGCGGCTCAGTTCGGTCTCGCCGGGAAACAGGGATATCCGGGTGTCGCTGCCCCAGACCTGATTGACATGACTCCAGAGTAGAATCTCGATCAGGTTGGTGGAGATTTTGATCGGCCGCTGCTCGAGCAGATCCTCATCCTCCAGCCGCCCACGGTAGAGCATCCAGGCCATATTTCCATCGCGTGTCGGCCGGTAGTGAAGCGACAGCTGGGGTTCCGACAGGTCGCGGGAAATGCCTGGATTGATGTGGTCGATTTTGCCCGGTCGGTGGTCGAGGGCGCTGTAGAGTTTACGCCCCAGCAGGTTTAGCTCCTGCGGGTCGATCGGGCTGGTCTGGGCATATTTGCGGGCAAAATCGGTCAGCAGCCGATAGCTGCGGGTGAGCACTCCGACCAGGGCGTTGCGCTCCTGAATTACGCGGTCGATCTTCCAGCTTGAGCGGGTGTCGAGCATCTGCAGCTGGGTCTGGCCCCAACCCCACTGGCGGGTCAATTCGAGCATCGCCTGGATGCGCCAGTTCGGATGCTGCTGCGCCAGGCTCAGATGCTCACCCACCTTGAAATAGAAACAGCGACGGGCCAGCTCAAGCCGGTCTTCATCACTGCTCTGCTTCAGATACTGCTCGACCCGCTGGTAGAGCAGGATATAGGCATCGAGTTTATTGATGTCTTTCTCACCGGCGTAGATCGCCTCCTTTGCCTGTTGCGCCAGCCAGAGGGGGGCCGGATAGTCTCGGCTGTAGGCCTCCATGAGAAAGATTTTCAGGATCGATTTGTAGGGGGAGTCGATGCCTTTATAGAGCTGCCACAATGCGGCGCCGAAGAACTCCTGCGCGGGTACGTTGTCGAGACCGCCCAGATCGAGCACGTCGCTTTTTTTGACGAAGCGGTGGAAGAGCAGGCTGTCGGCATACTCCTGATACACCTCCTCGTGTTCGGGCGGCACCAGCCACCAGAGTGGATAGCGTCCGGCCAGCAGCACGGCGCTACGGTAGAACTCCTCCAGCAGCAGGCTGTGCTGGGTGGAGCCGGTGCTCTCACGGGAGAGTTTGCCCTTCTGCCCATGACGGAAGCGCACCGGATCGATGAGGAAGATATGCAGTTCCAGGTCGAGCTCGGCGGCGCTCTTTTCGATCAGTACGGTCTTCTGCAGCAACCGCTCGCGCTGTTGCTCGCTGAGGGCGGGATCGTGACAGAGCCAGAGGTCGAAATCGCTGCTGGAGGACTGACCGATGGTGCCGGTACTGCCCATCAGATAGACACCGTGGATGTGATACTGACGCTGAGCGCGTTTTTTGTAAGCGAAGCTGCGACTTAGCTTCTTTGCCGCTTCCAGGGCCTGACGGTGTGGGCTGTAGTCGGGGATGCCGGTTGGTGTCTCGCTGTTGACGAAGCCGGGCAGCATGGGGTGGTTGATATGGAACAGCAGAGGCAGCAGATCGAGAAACTCCTGCTGGCTCGGGCGCAGTTCGTCACGGATGCGTCTCAGCCGCTCGCGATGGAGCCGCTGGAAGCGCTGGCGGATGGTATTGAGGTCCTTGCGGCTGATGCCTTCGTCAAAACTGATGCGTTGTGAGACAGGCATGGCCGCACCTGCGTCAGAGCGTTTGCAGGGTGCGCTGAATCAGTCGTTGGGGGTCATCACCTTTTTCCCAGGCAGCAACGCCGATGGCCAGTTGAGGCATCGGCTTGTCACCGAGTTCTGTGGTCAACGCTCCCTCGTCACACTCTTGCACAATCTGCTCCAGCAGACGTTTGGCATCCTCAACGTCGGTTTCGGGCATCAGCAGCAGGAAGAGCTCCTCCTCATAGCGGCCGATGATGTCAGCCCAGCGCAGCCGCTCGCGCAGGTAGTGGGCGAGGGCCAGTATCGATTCGTCTGGCAGTGCCATGTCAGGCAGATCGGGGTGTGTGAGGCGCATGGCGCCGAGGGTGAGCAGATTGCCGTAACGGCGGCTGCGTGTCACCTGTGCCGCCAGTGCCTGCAGGGTTGCCTTGCGGTTGGCCATGCCGGTAAGGGGATCGGTGATGGTGAGATCCTCCACCTGGCGTCGCAAATGATCGTTTTCGCGTTGCGCCAATACCTGAGAGCTGATGTCCTGGTAGAAGTGGATGCTGAGGGGAGTACTGGCGCCATCGGCGACCTGCTTTACCTCCCGGTGGAGCCACCGTTCATCCTCCTCATTGAGTGACAGATGCAGGATATCTGTCTCGTCGAAGAGGGCATGTAATCCCTCGGGCAAGGTGTTCTTGTCCTTGCCGATTAACTCCTCGCCTTGCAGATTCAACATCTCCTCAAGGGCCGGATTGACCCAGCGGATGCAGACGTCGCTATCAATGGCCAGCATGCCGGTGGGGCAGGCTTCATACAGAGCTTGATTGAATTCGATATCAACCATGGTTCGAGTCTCTCCCTATGGCCTGTTAACAGGCTCTTACAGCGCGGTGGCCATCACGGGCCACATTTTTTTACATGGCGACACCGGCTGGAGAACAGCCGCACCTCAATCCTTTAAAGCGACCGCTTGGGGAAAATCTTTAGAGTCGAAATTGGGCTCAGCTGCAGTCTGCCGGGATCAGTTGTAGATGGCTGTTATGCGCCACTGCGAACCCTCAAGCTTGAGTCTGGCGTGCACCGGGTTATCGTCGAGCTCACCGATGCGCAGCAGCATCCGGTCGGGGCCGTCGAAGAAGGCGTAGCTGAGTTGCTGGTAGAACCCACCCTCGTTGGGATTTGCATTGTGTGAGCGTAGCTGGGAAGCGACCCAATCGGTGTCGACCATCTGGTCGATAGCGTCAGCGCCCAGCTCCTGGATGCCGCCCTGCAGCCAGTCGATGAAGCTGTTGGAGACGTTACCGATGGAACTTTCCAGGTTCTTGTTCAATTTGCGCTTGATCTGCTCGCGAACCGACTCGATGTCGATCATTTCAGCGAGCGTCTGCCTGTGCTGCAGGGCTAACGCCCGGTCGAGCCGGTAGACGGCGGTATAGGGCCAGATAAGAAAGGCCAGGATGAACAGTAATAGCAGGGACGCACGTGCCTTCATGGTTCTACTTCTAAAATAACACAACCCTCCCCCGTTACATCGGGGTGTCGGTAACTGCCGGTTATCGTCCTCGACCGCAGATGTTTGCCGGGTTGCCTAACGACTGGGTCGGCGATTGGGACGGTCCTCCCTGGGCCGTGCCTCGTTGACCCGCAAATTGCGGCCTTCAACCTCTTTCTCGTTCAACGCCTTGATGGCGGCTTCTGCTTCGCTATTGCTGGCCATCTCGACAAAACCAAAGCCCTTCGATCGGCCGGAGAACTTGTCCATGATGACCATGGCGCTGGAAACGTCACCGTAAGCAGCGAATAACTCAAGCAACTCATCGTCCTTAATGCTCCAGGGCAGGTTTCCTACATATATTTTCATTATGCACTCTCGAACTTTGCAAGGGTCAATCCATGCGTCGCGACGTCCAGCCTACCTGTCCGTGGCAGCGCGTCTGTAGTGAGGCAACAAAATAGCGCTTCCTCAGGCTACAGATCTCAGCGGGTAGAGCCAAACACTACTCCCCGTGTGGGCACTTTAGTACGTTTCCTGAGATTCTGCAGCTTCAATTTGTTCGCCGATATCCAACCAGCGAGTCTCCGCCTCGTCGAGCTGGCGATCCACCGCTGCTTTGTCCGCCAGGCGGGCCTTGAGTTCCTCCTTGCGTGAGGAGTCGTAGAGGCCGGTCTCTGCCAGCGCCGTCTCCAGTGCCTGCTGCTTCTGTTGCAGGCTGGCTATCTCGCGATCGAGTTTCCGCAGCTCGTTTTTCAACGGCTGCAGTTTGCGACGCTGCTCAGCCTGTTGGCGCTTGCGGTCTTTACGGGCAACGGCGGTATGTTCTCCCTGAGGTGCAAGGGTGTCGCTGTCGGTGGATTCGCGTCGCTGCTCGTTGAGCCAGGTGGGGTAGTCGTCCAGATCGCCTGGGAAATCGTCGGCTTTACCGCCATGGACCAGCCACAGCCGGTCGGCGGTCACGCGCAGCAGATGTCTGTCGTGGGAGACCAGCAGCATGGCGCCCTCGAAAGATTGCAGGGCCAGGCCGACGGCGTGGCGCATCTCCAGATCCAGGTGATTGGTCGGTTCGTCGAGCAGCAGAAGATTGGGCCGTTGGTAGACCAGCAGGGCGAGCACCAGGCGCGCCTTTTCGCCGCCGGAGAAGGGGGCGATCGGCTCCAGCACCCGGTCTCCCTGGAAGCCGAAACCACCAAGGAAATTGCGCAGGGACTGCTCACTGGCCTTGGCGTCGAGTCGCTGCAGATGGAGCAGACTGTTGGCATTCGGGTCGAGCTGTTCCAGTTGATGCTGTGCGAAGTAACCGATGCGCAGCTCCTGAGCCGGCAGCCGCTCGCCTGTGAGGGGCTGCAGCTCCCCGGCCAGCAGTTTGATCAGGGTCGATTTGCCGGCCCCGTTGGGCCCCAGCAGGCCGATGCGGTCACCCGGTTCGATACTCAGGTCGAGTCCACGCAGAATCGGCGTATCGGCATATCCGGCGCTGGTTTGTCGCAGCTGCAGCAGGGGGTGAGGATTCTTTTCCGGGGTGAGGAATTCGAAATGGAACGGCGAATCCACATGGGCTGGTCCGATCAGTTCCATGCGCTCCAGCGCCTTGAGGCGGCTCTGCGCCTGCCGGGCTTTGGTGGCTTTGGCACGGAAGCGGTCGACGTAGCTATGGATATGGGCGATCTCCCGCTGCTGTTTCTCGTACTCCACCTGCTGATTGGCCAGGCGCGCGGCGCGGATCTGTTCGAAGCTGGAGTAGTTGCCGCTGTAGAGGGTGGCCCGGGCCTGCTCCAGGTGGAGGATGTGGTCTGTGATGCGGTCGAGAAAATCCCGGTCGTGGGAGATCAGCAGCAGGGTGCCGGGATAGCTGCGCAGCCAGTTTTCGAGCCAGATCACCGCATCCAGATCGAGGTGGTTGGTCGGTTCGTCGAGCAGCAGCAGGTCGGAGCGGCACATCAGGGCCTGGGCCAGGTTGAGGCGCATGCGCCAGCCGCCGGAGAAGTGGCTGACAGGGCGCTCTTCGTCACCCGCGTTAAAGCCGAGGCCGTGCATCAGTTCGCCGGCGCGCGCTCTGGCGGTATAGCCGTCGGCATGCAGCAGGGCTTCGTGCAGACGCGCCTGCAGCTCGCCGTCTTCCTTGTCCTGGGCCTGAGTCAATGCCTGCTCGATCTGGCGTAGCGCGCGGTCACCATCGATCACATACTCGATGGCGGGCCGCATCAGTGCGGGCATCTCCTGAGCCACATGGGCGATCTCCAGCCCGGGCGGCATCGAGAGGCTGCCCTCGTCGGCCTGCAGCTGTCTTAGAATCAGACCGAACAGGCTGGATTTACCCGAGCCGTTACCTCCCGTGATGCCCACCTTCCAGCCGGTATGCAGGGTGAAGTCCGCCTGTTCAAACAGCAGTCGGGTTCCACGGCGCAGGGCAAGGTGATCGAATCTCAGCATGGGGCGGGAGTTTAGCAGCCTTCGAGCTGTGGCTGGAGCGGGCTGGTGAGAAAAATCGTCAGCAGACAAATATAAACCGGTGGCACGACCAACGGCCGACAACGGGTAGGGTGGGGCCCTGCCCCACCATTCCTGTCCGGTTCTAATGACCTTATTGGTGGGGCAGGGCCCCACCCTACCTCAGGGGTTCGACAGGCAGGTTTTGAGTTCCGATAGCTGCATCACCTGGCAGTAGATCATGTTGATGATCTCCAGTTCACGCTGGTGCAGTTCATCGGTACCGGCGGCGCAGCAATCGTCCACCACGATCACGTCATAACTCTCATCGGCCAGGCTGCGCACCGTGGAGGAGACGCACTGGTCAGTGAAGATGCCGGCTACGATCACCCGCTTGATGCCCAGGTTATGCAGAATCAGCCGCAGGTTGGTGCCGGTCAGCGCGCTGTCGGTGGTCTTGAGTACCGTGATCTCGTCTTCTCCCGGGGTCAGTTCAGGCACCAACTGGGACTCCTCGGTATCCTTCGGTAGCAGCAGATAGTTCCAACCCGGCTTCTTCTGGCTGAGTGAACGGTCACGACCATCCCGGGTCAGGCAGGCGATGCGGGCGAACAGGGGTTCGATGCCAAGGTTGCGGCAGCTCTTGATCAACTCAGCGGTGTTGGGGATGACGATCTGACGCATACGATCGAGGAAGGGTTGCCAGCGCTCTGCCTGGGCCGGATCTTCCGGAGTCTGCAGGTAGGTGTTTTGGATATCGATCACCAAGAGGGCGGTTTCGCTGGGGTCGATCTGGATATCTTCGGGTTCCGGTGCCCCCTCGTAATAGAAGGAGCGGTGGGCGGTTTTCCAGTTCATGGCATCCCTCGTGAGTGAATTTGTCTCTGATCGGCAGTTGGTGTGAGTGTGCCTGATCGGCGCAGCCAATGTCACCATCCCCGCCAGTTCATGACGGGCGAAAAGGGGGCATGCCTGTCTCACTGTATTGGTGCATCCTGCTATTGGCGATCCAACCGCCGGTAGCCGATGGCTTCACTGATGTGTTTGGCGTGAATGTCGTCACTCTCATCCAGGTCTGCAATGGTGCGTGCCACCTTGAGGATGCG
This sequence comes from Candidatus Thiodiazotropha sp., assembly GCA_037384445.1. Classification (GTDB taxonomy): domain Bacteria; phylum Pseudomonadota; class Gammaproteobacteria; order Chromatiales; family Chromatiaceae; genus Thiodiazotropha. Next base: position 9,859 of record JARRNY010000022.1, on the reverse strand, counting down.
GTGATAGGCGCGCATGGAGAGGCCTAGACGCTCGATCGCCTGGTGCAGCAGTTGCCGTCCAGCCTGGTCAGGCCGGCCGTGCTTGGTCAGTTGGCTGACATCGAGAGCGTGGTTGCGTCGTCCCTGGCGATCGAGTTGACGCTCAATAGCCAACGCCACGCGACGAGCCACCTGAGAGCTCGATTCGTTGTGGTGATCGCCCTGCCAGTCCGGATCGGGCGGTTGTCGTGGGACCTCTACGTGCATATCGATACGGTCGAGCAGAGGACCGGAGAGCCGGTTGCGGTAGCGTGCCACCTGCTCGGCGGTACAGCGGCAGCGAGAGGAACCGTCACCCAGGTAGCCGCAGGGACAGGGGTTCATGGCGGCGATCAGCTGAAAACGGGCCGGGTAATCGGCCTGCTGGGCGGCGCGGGAGATGGTGATCGAGCCGCTCTCCATGGGTTCGCGCAGTACCTCCAGCACTGAGCGATCGAACTCGGGAAGTTCATCCAGAAACAACACGCCGTTGTGGGCCAGGGATATCTCTCCAGGTCGGGGTCGACTGCCTCCACCCACCAGGGCCGCTGCGGAGGCGGTGTGATGGGGTGTGCGAAAGGGGCGTTGACGCCATTGTGCCGGGTCGAGCGGACGCTGTGCGACCGAGACGATGGCAGCGCTCTCGAGTCCCTCCTCTTCGCTCAAAGGGGGCAGGATGCCAGGCAGGCGACTTGCCAGCATCGACTTGCCGGTGCCGGGTGGGCCGATATAGAGCAGCGCATGTCCGCCGGCGGCGGCCACTTCCAGTGCGCGCCGAGCCTGATGTTGGCCTTTGACATCAGCCAGGTCAGGTTGGGGTGCTGATGAGGGTTGGGTGTTGTTTTTTCGCAACGGATTGAGCGGTTCCATGCCGTTGAGATGACGGCAGACCTCCAGCAGGTGTGAGGCGGCATGGCACCGCAGGTCGCTGACCAGTGCCGCCTCGTGGGCATTCTGCTGCGGGATGATGAGTGTTCGGCCGGCATCCCGGGCGGCGAGAGCAGCGGGCAGGATGCCGCTCACCGGACGCAGTTCGCCGGAGAGGGCGAGCTCGCCGGCAAACTCATGGCTGGCCAGGGGTGCCTGGGGAATCTGCCCCGAGGCGGCGAGGATCCCCAGCGCGATCGGCAGATCGAAGCGGCCGCCCTCTTTCGGCAGGTCGGCGGGTGCCAGATTGATGGTGATGCGGCGGGCGGGGAATTCGAACTGGCTGTTGCTCAGGGCGCCGCGCACCCGGTCTTTGCTCTCGCGCACTGCCAGTTCCGGGAGTCCCACAATGGAGAGCCCGGGCAGTCCGTTGGCAAGGTGCACTTCGACAGTGACCAGGGGGGCGTCGATACCGGTCTGAGCCCGGCTGTAGAGAATGGCCAGTGACATGGAGTCCCTTCCTGCGATGGCTTGCTGATTGCCCGGCGATCCTGCCGGTGCGAAGAGTTTAGGGTGCGTTCAGGGCGACGATCAAGCCGAAACCTCGTTTTGGCCTGGCGGCGCAGAGCATCGATCGCCTGGCAGAAGCGTCTGCGAGGGAGAGCTTCAGTCCGATGCGCGCTCACTCTTGAGCGCTTCTTCAAGGGTTTTGACCTGCTGTTCCAGGCGGCTGAGTTTTTCCCGGGTGCGGGCCAGCACAGCACGTTGCACGTCAAACTCTTCACGGGTGACCAGATCGAGCTTGGAGAGACCGGCCTCGAGACTGGCGCGGAAGTTTTTCGACATATCCGCCTGCAGGGTGCGAAAACTGCCCGGCAGACTGGCGGAGAGGTGTTCGGAGAGTTCGTCAATTAGCTTGGGGTCGATCATGCCGCAGACGATAGCCGTCATATCAAGGCTTGTCCAGCCTGCTTCAGCTGGCTGGGTGAGATGTGGTTTTCAGGCAACACTTGGCTTGCTGTGGTAAAGCGCACGAATGCGGCTGTGAACCCGTTCACGCTTCTGTATTTGCGCACCAAAACAGTGCACCAAGAGAGTGCGTGGTGCGATTCTCTGTGCCGAAACGAGGCGTGGGGATTTTATCGACAATGCCGGTATCGAAAGATTCCGCTTCAACTCCATGATTTATCGAAATTTTTAAAATCTGGCATGAAGTCTGAATACAGGGTCTGTACTGCCAGCGGATGAAAGCAAAGTCGCTGGAGAAAATTTAAACCCTATTTTTTTGAAGTGTAGAGGACTTTAAACCATGAAGATGAACAAACTTGCCCTGGCCTGTGGTGTTGCGATGCTCGGCCTCTCTTCCATTGCAGCTGCTGAAGTGAGCATGAACATCGGTGTGACCAGCAACTACATCTGGCGTGGCATGACCCAGAATGGCAATGACACGGCATTCTCCGGTGGCCTGGATTGGGAAAACGAGTCCGGCTTCTATGCGGGCACCTGGATCTCCGAGGCCTGGAGTGACTACGAGATGGACCTCTACGGCGGTTACAACGGTTCGATCGGTGATTTTGGCTACGGTGTGGGTCTGACCTATTACACCTATCCCAGTGATGACGATGTGAACTTCTCTGAGCTGGGTCTCAGTGGTAGCTGGCAGATGCTGAGCTTCGGTCTGGACTACACCCTCTCCAGTGATATTGACGATACTTCTGGAGCCGCAGAGACATTTATTGATGGCGACGTGCACTACTACGTAGGCGCCAGTTTCGATCTGCCCCAGGATTTCTCCTTGGGCGCCACTGTTGGCCGGTATGCCTGGGAAGATGACGGCGTCGCCGGTGCTGATCTGGATTTCACCTACTACCAGATCGATCTTACCAAGAGCACAGGTGATTTCGGCGATGTGACCCTGAGCCTCTCCGATTCCGACATTGATAACAGCTCGTCTGTCGGTGGTGAAGATGGCGACCTGCGCTTCTTTGTCTCCTGGTCCAAGGGCTTCTAAGACAAATCATCACACAACTAGCTAAATCATCAGCCCGCCTTCGGGCGGGCCGAGCGATTGAGGAGTATTAGCATGAAAATGGTTTCTGCAATCATCAAGCCGTTCAAGCTTGATGATGTCCGTGAAGCACTTTCCGACGTGGGCGTCGCGGGTATCACAGTCACCGAGGTAAAGGGATTTGGCCGTCAGAAAGGTCATACCGAACTCTATCGCGGTGCCGAGTATGTGGTCGACTTCCTGCCCAAAATCAAGGTGGAGATCGCTGTTGACGATTCCATCGTCGATCAAGTGGTCGAGGCGATTACCAATGCCGCCAAGACCGGCAAGATCGGTGACGGCAAGATCTTCGTTACCCCCGTTGAACAGGTTATTCGTGTGCGTACCGGCGAGACCGGTTCCGAAGCGTTGTAACCCACTAGCAAGATAAATGGGAGATTATCGTGGAAGCGATTACACAACTTAGTTACGCACTGGATACCTTTTACTTTTTGGTAACCGGTGCGCTCGTTATGTGGATGGCAGCGGGTTTCGCCATGCTCGAGGCCGGTCTGGTCCGGGCCAAGAACACCGCCGAAATCCTGACCAAGAACGTCGTGCTGTATGCCATCGCCTGTATCATGTACATGCTGATGGGTTACAACATCATGTACCCCGCTGACGGCAACGGCATCATCCCGGTGCTCGACCTGACTTTCATGTTCGGCGGCGACAACAGCGTCGAGGAAGTGCTGGCCAGCAATGGCGACACCTACTACTCCGGCATGTCGGACTTCTTTTTCCAGGTGGTGTTTGTCGCCACCGCCATGTCCATCGTCTCCGGTGCCGTGGCAGAGCGGATGAAGCTGTGGGCCTTCCTGGTCTTCGCCGTGGTGATGACTGGCGTCATCTACCCGATGCAGGGTTACTGGAAGTGGGGCGGCGGTTTCCTTGATGCAGCCGGCTTCAGTGACTTTGCCGGTTCCGGTGTGGTGCATCTGTGTGGTGCCTCTGCAGCGCTGGCAGGCGTCATTCTGCTCGGTGCTCGTAAAGGCAAGTACACCGCCGATGGTCGTGTCAACGCCATCCCCGGCGCCAACATGCCACTGGCTACTCTGGGTACCTTTATCCTGTGGCTGGGTTGGTTCGGATTCAACGGTGGTTCCGAATTGGTGGTCTCCAACATCGATGAGGCGAATGCGGTTGCAGCTGTCTTCGTCAACACCAACGCGGCGGCTGCCGGTGGTGTGGTTGCGGCTCTGTTGACTGCCCGTGCCCTGTTCGGCAAAGCTGATCTGACCATGGCCCTCAACGGCGCTCTCGCCGGTCTGGTAGCTATTACTGCCGAGCCGCTGACGCCAACGCCGATTGAGGCGACCTTGATCGGTGCCGTTGGTGGCCTGTTGGTGGTGTTTGCCATCATCACCATGGACAAGATCAAAATCGATGATCCGGTCGGTGCCATTTCGGTGCATGGTGTGGTTGGTATGTGGGGTCTGATTGCAGTGCCTCTTACCAATGCTGACACTAACTTTGGTTCCCAGCTGATGGGCCTGGGTGTGATCTTCGCCTGGACCTTCGTCGCCAGCTTCATTGTCTGGTTGATTATAAAATTGGTAATGGGTATTCGCGTCAGCGAAGAGGAAGAGTACGAGGGTGTCGACCTCGGCGAGTGTGGCCTGGAAGCCTATCCCGAGTTCACCGGCAACCGCGGTTCCGGTATGTAAGGATCACCTGGACGATCCTGAAAAAAAGGGCGCTTCGGCGCCCTTTTGTTTCTGCAGGTGATTGCACTAAACTGGATAGGGTTCCTGGAACAGTTGAGTTTATGAACATGGATATTCGCTTTCTTGTGGTAGCCGGTCTGGCTGCCCTCTTCACATCAGCTCTGCAAGCGGCGGTCTATCAGTGGACCGATGAACAGGGTCGGACGCACTATAGCGACCGGCCGGTACATGAGTCGGCGAAGCAGATGAAACTGCGTAAAACTCGTCCCACAACACAAAATCAGGCGATACCGGCCGACCGGCGGAAGGTCCGCCAGCGGATGCTGGATGTCTATGAGCAGGAGCGGGCGGAGAAGCGGGAAGCGGCTGCCGAGGCGAAGCAGGCACGCGAGGAGAGAGCCTCGGTTTCGATGCGGTTTCTGCCACCCTCCTTGGCCAGGTAGAGCGCCTGATCAGCGCGATCAAGCAAGCTTTCGCAGTCATCGCCTCGACGTAGCACGGCTGCACCGATAGAGATGGTAATGCCAGGCAGACGTTCTTTGGTTCTACGTTTAACCAGTGACAGCTTGCCGACAGCCTGGTGGATGGTCTGGGCAATCTGCACTGCACCATCGATACCGGTCGACGGCAGTACCACGGTGAACTCCTCGCCACCGAAACGGGCGGGAAAATCGTCTTCCCTCAACAGCTCCTTCATAGTGGAGCCGACCCGGCGTATCACCTCGTCGCCGATCATGTGGCCGAAGTTGTCGTTAAAACGCTTGAAATGGTCAATATCGAGCATCAACACACTGAACGGCTCTCTCTCAAGTTCATCTACAGATGCCAGAAGCGTTTGCATGCGTTGCTTTAGCGCCTTTCGGTTGTAGAGGCCGGTAAGGGGGTCGGTGGAGACTTCGTCACGTAGCTTCTTTACTTCGTCTTTCAGGTTGTGGGTCTGCTGTTCGACATTATGTAGTTGCTCCTGCATGCGTCGGTTCTGCTCTATGGAGCGGGTGGTAGCATCGAGCAGGGTGCCGGCAATGGCGCGCAGATCCTCGAGATTGGGGTTGCCGCGTAGCGCCAGCGTCTGCTGGCGCAGGGTCTCGTCAAAGAGTTCGGTGTGGCTGCATGCACCCGTGACCCCTTCCAGCACCTGATAGAGCAGATTATGCAGATCACTGAGATGATCATCGATCTGCTCGGTCTCCTGGCTCTGAAGATAAAATTCATCGAAGAGATGGCGGAAGAGATGTCCATCGATGGTGGATTTTTCTGCCAGTCGCTGGTCGATGTGTTGGTTAAGCGCTTCATGGCGCCCGCTGGCATATTGGTAGGCGATCAGGTGGCAGACAGGCGCCGGCTGAATCTGGTGCCAGTTGAGAAACTGCATGGCCTTTTCGTGCCACTGCTTGGCATCTTCTTTGGTATCCAGTTCAAAACAAGGGGTTGTTTGCATAAACGTCCGTAGTGGTTATTTGATTTTTTTATCGGCAGGTTTTTCTTTTTGACCTGTTGACGTAAAAACTATAACGACCAATGGGGCATGAGCTTTAGGTGGGACTCGATTCTGGGAGTGAAAACGTGATCAGGGGAGCCATTGCTCCCCTGATTTGTGTGCGGTTTTATCGAGTGTTTGTCAGTGCACGCTGCCGAATGAGAGGTCGAGGGAGTAGGGTGGCAGCGGTATGCCGGCAATCTTACAGGCCTGCACAACCGGGCCGTGGGGAAACAGGCTATAGAGGTATTTCTTGCCGCCCCGGTCTTTGACCTGGTTGGTCATGGCCTTGAGCACCAAGCGTGCGCTACAGGTGGCTCCGTTCTCCTCGCAGTGCCGGCGCAGGAAGTGGATCACCTCCCAGTGCTCATCGGTAAGCTCGATATGCTCCTCAGAGGCTAGCTCGAGTGCTTTTTCCTCGGACCAATCGGCGAAATCTTCAGGGGTTTTGCTGTTTTCCACAGCCATTGGATTCATCTCTGGCATGGTCATTCTCCTAGGGTGGTGTAGCGATCGTTTTAATTATCGTAATGGGGCTATTTACGAGTTCATGTGAAGACCCATAGCTTCAAAGATAGATGAGATCGCGTAAAAAACCAAGAAAAAAGGTTGGGTATTACGGCGGGCTGTTTGCCAGGGCGACAGCCAGCGCAGTTTTCCGTTAACATCCACAGAACTTTTCAATGGATTATCCGCTGCTTATGTCTTCGAAACCGCCTTTTATTCTGGTTGACGGCTCCTCTTACCTATTCCGCGCCTACCATGCATTGCCCGAACTGGCGAACTCCAAAGGTGAGCCGACAGGCGCTATTGTCGGGGTTCTCAATATGCTGCGACGATTGCTCAACGACTATCGTCCCGAGCATATTGCCGTGGTGTTCGACGCTCCGGGTGGCAGTTTTCGCAATCAGCTCTACGCAGAGTACAAGGCCAACCGTCCGCCCATGCCGGAGGATTTGCGCATGCAGATCGAACCGCTGCACGACATCATCCGAGCCATGGGATTGCCGTTGGTGATGGTGGAAGGGGTGGAGGCCGACGACGTTATCGGTACCCTGGCGCAGCAGGCTACAGAGCAGGGAATAGAGACGCTGATCTCCACCGGCGACAAGGACATGGCCCAGCTGGTCAATGGCCATGTCAGTCTGGTCAATACCATGTCCGAGACCTTCACCGACGCGGATGGGGTGGTGGAGAAATTCGGTGTGAAGCCGGAGCAGATCATTGACTATCTGGCACTGATGGGGGATTCGGTGGATAACATCCCCGGCGTGCCCAAGTGCGGCCCCAAGACCGCAGCGAAGTGGCTGCAGGCCTATGGTGACCTGGACAACCTGATGGCGCATGCCGACGAAATCAAGGGCAAGATCGGCGAGAGTCTGCGACAAAGCCTGGATTTTCTGCCCCTTTCACGGGAACTCGCGACCATCAAGCTCGATGTGGCGCTGCAACAGGGGGTGGAGGATTTCTCCCCCGGCGAAGCGGACGTGGAGCGTTTGCGGGAACACTATCGGCGCATGGAGTCGAATCGCCTGCTGGCCACCCTCGATGGGGAGTCTCAGCAGCTGGTGGAGACAGCGGTGGATCAAGCGCCACCCCTGGAGCGTAACTATGACACGATCCTGGATGAGGCCTCCTTCAACACCTGGTTGAGTCGACTGCAACAGGCGCCTCTATTTGCCTTCGATACCGAAACCACCGGCCTCGATTACATGCAGGCGGAGTTGGTCGGCCTCTCTTTCGCTATCGAGCCCGGAGAGGCCGCCTATGTACCGGTGGCCCACGACTATCCTGGTGCGCCACAGCAGCTATCGCGTGAGTGGGTGCTTACTCAGCTGAAGCCTCTGCTGGAAGACCCGAAGCGGGCCAAGGTCGGTCAGAACCTGAAATACGATATGAGTATCCTGGCCCGTTACGACATCCATCTGCAGGGTGTCGCCTTCGATACCATGCTTGAGTCCTACGTCCTCGACGCTACTGCGACACGACACGACATGGACTCACTGGCGCAGAACTATCTGCAGGAGCAGACCGTCCACTTTGAGGATATCGCCGGTAAGGGCAAGAAGCAGCTGACCTTCAACCAGATCGATCTGGAGCAGGCTGCGCCCTATGCTGCGGAAGATGCGGATATCACCCTGAGGCTGCATGAGACCCTCTGGCCAAAGCTGGAACAGACTCCAGAGCTGGCCAACCTGCTGACGGAGCTGGAGATTCCCCTGGTCCCCGTGCTCTCGCGCATGGAGCGTAACGGGATCAGGATCGATGGGGAGAAGCTAAGACAGCAGAGCGGCGAACTGGCGAAGAAGATGCACAATCTGGAGCAACAGGCCTATAAGATCGCCGGCCACAACTTCAACCTGGGTTCGCCAAAACAGATCGGTGAGGTCTTTTTCAACGAGCTTAAACTGCCTGTGGTCTCAAAGACCCCCAAAGGGGCGCCCTCCACCGCAGAATCGGTACTGGTCGAGCTGGCCGAGCAGGGGCACGAGCTACCCTCTGTGATCCTCGAGCATCGCGGATTGTCGAAGCTGAAATCGACCTACACCGATAAGCTGCCGGAGATGGTCAATCCACAGACCGGTCGGGTACACACCTCCTACCATCAGGCGGTGGCGGCCACCGGCCGACTCTCTTCCTCTGATCCGAATCTGCAGAATATCCCTGTCCGCAGTGATGAGGGGCGCCGGATCCGTCAGGCCTTTGTGCCTGAGTCTGGCTACAAGATGGTGGCTGCCGACTACTCTCAGATCGAACTCAGAATCATGGCCCATCTCTCCGGTGACGAGGGGCTGCTGAAGGCCTTTTCGGCCGGTGAAGATATCCACCGTGCCACGGCGGCAGAGGTTTTTGGCGCCGAGCTCAATGCGGTGACCGTCGATCAACGCCGCTCCGCCAAGGCGATCAACTTCGGCCTCATCTACGGGATGTCAGCCTTCGGGTTGGCGCGCCAGTTGGGTATCGAGCGGTCTGCGGCGCAGGAGTATGTGGATCTCTATTTTCAACGCTATCCTGGGGTGGCCGCCTTTATGGACAGCATCCGCGAACAGGCTCACGATCGGGGCTATGTGGAGACCCTGTTCGGGCGCAGGCTCTATCTGCCCGATATCAATGCCCGTAACCACCAGCGCCGAACCGCAGCCGAGCGGACAGCGATCAATGCACCGATGCAGGGCAGTGCCGCTGACATCATCAAGCGGGCCATGCTGGCGGTGGATGGTTGGATCGAGCAGGAGCACCCGCCTGCCCGCTTGTTGATGCAGGTGCATGACGAACTGGTGCTGGAGGTGGAGACGGACTATCTGGAGCAGGCGATCACCCGACTACGGGCCTGTATGGAGGGGGCGGCAACACTTGCTGTGCCGTTATCAGTTGATGTTGGAGTGGGGGATGATTGGGAGGCGGCTCACTAACCCGAATATTTCACCCGGGAACGCGCCCTCGCACCGATCTCGTCGTCCAGCTGCGGTATTGGCTCAATCATCAATAGCTTGGGCTATTGACTCAATCGCCAATCCGCATCTGAACAACGACCCCGGCGCGATCATCGCGATCCCGGGTAAAACATTCGGGCTGGGATGAGATAATAGATTGTATTTGCAGGAAATAAGTAGGCTATCTGGTGCCTGGCCCCAAGATCAGAGTGGCACGAAAAAAAGTTTTGAACTTTCTCCTGTCGCTCCAGTCCATGTATACGTAAGTCGTACGGCACGGGTCGCTTTCCTCCCTTTAGCGACCCGACCTTCCCGGTCACCCCATCCGGGAAGATCAGGCCCAGTCAAC
>JARRNY010000021.1:0-82828 GCA_037384445.1 Candidatus Thiodiazotropha sp. | reverse complement strand
CACGCATGGTCGACGACCTCACCCGTATCGGCGTTCTGACCGACCTCTCCTCTGAGGTCAAGCCTGGCGATGAGGAAGAGCACGCAGAGAATCTGCGCCGGTTGCTACTCGGCATTGCCGAGGATGTGCGTGTCGTGCTGGTGGTGGTGGCGCAACAGCTGCATCTGATGCGAGGTGCCCGCCAGCTTGCACCGGAACTGCGCCAGCGCCTGGCGGAGGAGACCCGTGACATCTACGCGCCGTTGGCCAACCGGCTTGGTGTCTGGCAGGTCAAGTGGGAGCTGGAGGACCTCTCTCTACGTTTTCTTCACCCTGACGACTATAAACGCATCGCCAGCCAGCTCGATGGCCGGCGCGCGGATCGGGAGCAGTTCATCCGTCAGGTGATCGAACTGCTGCATGAGAAATTCAGTGCCGTCGGTATTCAGGCCGAGATCAGCGGCCGGCCAAAACATATCTATAGCATCTGGCGCAAGATGCAGCGTAAGTCGGTCGATATCGAACAGATCTTTGATCTGCGCGCAGTGCGCGTACTGGTGGACGATATTGCTCAGTGCTACGCCGCGCTCGGTGTGGTACACGGTCAATGGCGGCATATCCCGGGCGAGTTCGACGACTATATCGCGACCCCGAAAGCCAATCTCTATCAGTCGATTCACACCGCAGTGATCGGTCCAGAGGAGAAGACCCTGGAGGTGCAGATCCGCACCCGCGATATGCACCATCATGCGGAGTTGGGTGTGGCTGCCCACTGGCGCTACAAGGAGAACACCAAACACGACGCCGATTTCGAGCGTCGTATCGTCTGGATGCGTCATTGGCTGGAGAGCCGCGAGTTCAGCGACGAGAGTGGGGATCTGCCGGGATTTATCGATACCGAGATGGAGGCGATCCGCATCTATGTGTTGACCCCCCAGGGTAAGGTGATCGAGCTGCCGAAGGGGGCGACCCCCCTCGATTTCGCCTACTCCATTCATACTGATATCGGCCACACCTGCCGTGGGGCGCGGGTTGACGGCCATATCGTGCAGCTGAACCGTCCCCTGCGCAGTGGCGAGATGGTAGAGATCCTCACTGCCAAGAATGGCACCCCGAGTCGCGACTGGCTTAATCCCCATCTGGGTTACCTGCACAGCAACAAGGCGCGCAACCGGGTCAGGCAGTGGTTCAAACAGCTCGATTTCGAGCATCACGTGGAGTTGGGCCGCTCCATGCTCGAGCGGGAGATGACGCGGCTGTCGGTGACCGGTAAGCCGGATCTGGAGGCGGTTGCCAAAAAGTACAACCTACAGCACGCGGAGGATGTCTACGCGGCGATCGGCCGCGGGGACCTCTCGCCGATTCAGGTGGCGGGAGTCGGTGGGCGCCTGCGCCCTGTGGTGCGTCCAAAGGCACCGACGACGCAGAAGAGCGCATCGATCAAGGGCGAAGTGGTGGTGGCTGGGGTCGATGATCTGATGACCAACATTGCCCGTTGCTGTAAACCGGTGCCGAATGATCCCATAGTCGGCTTCGTTACCAAGGGGCGGGGAGTCACTGTGCATCGTCGGGACTGTGCCAACATGCGTGCGCTGAAAGAGGAGAACCGGGCCCGGCTGGTCGAGGTTCACTGGAGCGACCAGCAGTCTCAGACCGACTACGCGGTCGATTTCCTGGTGGTGGCCGCCGATCGCAAAGGTTTGCTGCGGGATATCTCCGCTATTCTGACCAACGAGGATATCGACGTTATCGGCGTCAACACCAACAGTGATCGTAAGACCGATACCGCCAGCATGCGTTTCACGGTGGAGGTCTGCGACATGAATCAATTGAGTCGTTTACTTTCCAAAGTGGAGCAACTGCCGGACGTGAACGTGGTCAAACGGATCTCATGAGCCCCCGCTATCGGCTGATTGCCAGCCAGCCCTCCCAGGGCTAAACTAACGCGTTGTTATTTTATGGTTTTTTTGTTCGACATCACTTTGGCTCACCAGGCCGGGAAAAGACTCCATTGACCACTGAGACGAAAACCAATCTGCTCGATCTCGATTGCCGCCAGATGGAGACGTTTTTCCAGGATCTCGGCAGCAAAGCGTTCCACGGGCGTAACGTCTTCAAGTGGATCCATAAACACGGTGTCACCGACTTTGAAGCCATGACTGACATCTCCAAGCGGCTAAGGGAGCAGTTGCAGCAGGTGGCGGAGATCCGTATCCCCGAACTGATTTTCGTGCAGCCGGCCCTCGATGGGACCCGCAAGTGGCTGATCGAGCTCGAGGACGGCCAGCGCATCGAGACGGTCTATATTCCGGATGACGGGCGCAGTACCATCTGCGTCTCTTCCCAGGTGGGTTGCGCCCTCGACTGCTCTTTCTGTTCCACGGCTCAGCAGGGTTTCAATCGTAACCTGAGTGTGGCGGAGATCATCGGTCAGGTCTGGATCGCCGCCCGCGAGCTGGGGTCGCCACCCAGCAACATTGTCATGATGGGCATGGGCGAGCCCCTGGCCAACTTCGATGCCGTAGTGACGGCGATGAATATCATGCAGGACGACCTGGCCTATATGGTCTCCAAGTACCGGGTCACCGTCAGTACTTCGGGGATTGTGCCGGCGCTGAACAAGTTGAAACAGCTCTGCGACATCAGCCTGGCGGTCTCGCTGCATGCCCCGGATAACGCTCTGCGCGATGAGCTGGTACCGATCAACCGCAAGTATCCGCTGGAGGAGTTGATCCCCGCCTGCCGGGAATTCGTTCGCGGTGACAAGCGGCGCAAGGTGACTTGGGAGTACGTCATGCTCGACGGCGTCAACGATAGCCTGCAGCATGCCAAGGCCCTGATCCGGCTGCTGGAGGGAACCCCCTCAAAGGTCAATCTGATTCCCTTCAACCCTTTTCCCGGCAGCCAATATCAAGTCTCTCCGCCCGAACGGGTTGAGGCATTCCGTCAGCGTTTAAAGCGCTCCGGCATTATCGCCACCACCCGTAAAACTCGTGGTGACGACATCGATGCCGCTTGCGGGCAGTTGGTGGGTAAGGTCAAGGATCGCAGCCGGCGTGAGCTGCGACGGGCAGCAAACGAGTCTCTGAAGGTGAATGTTTCATGATGGTTCAGCAACTGACACGTCTTCTTATCAGCGCATTTCTGTTGGCGATACTCTCCGCTTGCGCCACAGTCGGCAGCAATGACGCCACTGGCAACCTGGGCGTGGATCGGGGCGAAAGCCCGGCTAAGATCTATGTCGAGATGGGTATTGCCTATATGCGCGATGGCCAGGATGCGGTGGCTCTGAAAAAGCTGCGCAAAGCGATCGAGGTCGACCCGCAGAGTCCGGATGCGCACAATGTCCTGGCCATTCTTTACGAGCGTCTCGGAGAGTCGGATCAGGCTGCCAAGTACTATGACCAGGCAGCGGCTCTCGATCCCAGAGATCCCTACATCCGCAATGCCCGCGGTAGTTTCTTCTGCAAGCAGAATCAGTATGAGCGCGCGTTGCAGGAGTTCGATCTGGCGCTCGACAACCCGCTCTACCCGACGCCATGGGTGGCACTTACCAATGCGGGTCTCTGCTCGCAGCGGGCAGGTGACAAGGTGGCGGCCGAGAAGTATTACCGACGGGCCCTGACTAGCAACGCACGCTACTCCCCGGCCCTCTTTAAGATGGCTGAACTCTCCTTTGAACAGAAGAACGATATGATAGCCCGTGCCTACCTGGAACGCTTTCACAGCGAAGTGCCCGCCACTGCCGCTTCCCTCTGGCTTGGCGTGAGGGTAGAGCAACGGCTGGGCGATCGTATCAAGGCTGTGGAGTATAAGCGCCGACTCCTGAAGGAGTTTCCGGATGCACCGGAAATTCAGGCTCTCAACCAGGCGGAACGGCAGTAATGAAGCACAAAACCAACCCGGAAGAGAAGGTCCCGGCAGAGAACACCATCGACGGACCCGGTTCCCAGCTACGCAAGGCGAGGGAGCGCAAGGGGCTGGAGCAATCTAAGATGGCGGCTCAGCTGCATCTGAGCCAGGAGATGATCCAGGCCCTGGAGTGGGATGATTATGAAAAACTGCCGGCTGCGGTATTCGTACAAGGCTACCTGAAAAACTATGCACGCCTGCTCGGAGTCGATGAAACGGCGGTTATCCGCGCTTATCAGGATCTTCAACCGGATCCCGATCAGCAACCCCTGCCGAGAAACCAGCCTGATGATGTGGCCCGGGAGCTGCACAGCGATCATCGGCTGATTCGCTATACCGCATGGGGCGTGTTGCTGGCGGTGGGTGTGTTGATCTTCTTCTGGTGGCAGGGACGCATGAACCCGGCCGAGCCGCCTGCAACGGCTGAAGAAACGCCCGATATGATCGAACCAGGTTTCTCACCTGCAGCAGAGGATGCGCTGAGTCTTGCGCCTGACCAGGCCTCCCCGGCGGTTCAGGATGAGCCGGATGAGCCTGCTCCGGCGACGCTGGATAATCGCATCGTTCCGTCTGCCGATTTCACCTCGCAGCCCGAGCCCGCCATCGGCTCTTCACCGCTATCTTCAGAGCCTGAGGTCGAAACCGCGCCCATGGTCGAAGCCCCCTCATACCCGGCTGTCAGCGACGAGCTGCCGTCACTCGAAACGAGTGGCCCGCAAACATCGCCGGCGCAATCGGCGGTAGCTGGCATGGTGGTCTTCGAGTTTACCGGTCCCTGCTGGGTGGAGGTGCGCGACGTCAATGGTAGAACACGTATCATCGGTGTCATGCGTGAGGGGACACGGCGCAGTCTGGATACCCAGCTCGGTCCCTTCCGGGTGGTGATTGGCGATATCAAGGTCGCCCGCCTGAGCGTCAATGGCGAGGCCTACAATCTGCAGCAGCATACCCGCGGCAAGGTGGCTCGATTCACCCTCGATCCGTCGAAGCTGTAAGCACTGGCCCATATCAGGGGTAGGCCCTAGGTAGTCATGGGCTATCCGTGGTAATCTTCTGCGCTTTATTCTCAACCCCTTTTCGACGTAACGCGCTTCACTGATGGCAAAGCAAATCCAGGCCATTCGCGGGATGAAAGACATCCTGCCCCAACAGACACCCCTCTGGCAGTACCTCGAGGACCGGGTACGCGATGTACTTGCCCGCTATGGGTATGAAGAGATTCGCATGCCCATTGTCGAGATGACCGAACTCTTTAAGCGTTCGATCGGCGAGGTGACCGATATTGTCGAGAAGGAGATGTATACCTTCGATGATCGCAATGGCGACAGCCTGACCTTGCGTCCCGAGGGTACGGCCGGTTGCGTGCGGGCAGGGTTGGAGAACGGCCTGCTGTTTAACCAGACTCAGCGGCTCTGGTATCAGGGCCCCATGTTTCGCCATGAGCGGCCGCAGAAGGGGCGCTATCGGCAGTTCCACCAGATCGGCGTCGAGACCTACGGTATGCAGGGTCCGGATATTGATCTTGAGCTGATCCTGATTACCGCCCGTCTCTGGCGAGAACTTGGTCTCGAGGGATTGGAGCTGCAGCTCAACACCCTGGGCACCGCGGAGGAGCGCAGCCGCTATCGGCAACATCTGGTGGACTATTTCCAGAGCCGCATCGACGAACTCGACGAGGACAGTCGGCGCCGCCTGGAGGGTAACCCGCTGCGCATACTCGACACCAAGAATCCGGATATGGCGGCGGTGGTGGCTGAAGCACCGACCCTGATGGAACATCTCGAGCAGGCATCCCTGGACCATTTTGACGCCTTGCGTCGTGGTCTCGACGAGGCGGGGGTGGCCTATGTGCTCAACCCGCGGCTGGTTCGCGGGCTCGACTACTACAGTCGCACGGTCTTCGAATGGGTCACTGACCAGCTGGGCGCGCAAGGTACTGTTTGTGCCGGTGGCCGTTATGACGGCCTGGTCGAGCAGTTGGGGGGGCGCGCCGCCAGCGCGGTCGGTTTCGCGATGGGCCTCGAGCGCCTGATCGCCCTGCTGGAGACGACCGACATTGCGCAGCGGCTTCCGGGTGTGGATCTCTACATGATCGCCATGGGCGAGGCCGCGCAGCAGCGCGCTATGCAACTGGCTGAAAGCCTGCGTGACCAGCTGCCAGGGCTGCGCTTGATCGTTCACTGCGGGGGCGGCAGCTTCAAAAGCCAGTTTAAGAAGGCGGACAAGAGCAATGCCCGCTATGCATTGGTTTTGGGCGATGATGAACTTGCCCGGGGCGAAGCGGGTCTTAAGCCTCTGCGGGAGGCGGGTGAGCAGCTGCAGGTGCGGCTGGAAGAGCTGCCGGAGAGATTGACAGCCATGCTTTGATTGCATGGCGAGGCTGCCACCCATAGAGTGGTTGGCGGGTTAAACAGAAACACTAAAACTGAGACAGGATTGGAATGATGAGCGGATATCAGACCGAAGAAGAGCAGGTCGAGGCACTAAAGCGCTGGTGGAAGGAGAACGGCACATCCATCATTGCCGGTGTGGTCATCGGACTTGGCGGTGTCTTTGGCTGGCAGGCCTGGGGCAACTATCAGGATCGCGTCGGTCAGGACGCCTCGCTCGCCTTCAGTCAGCTGGTCAACGCTGAGCAGCAGGGCAAAGATGAATCTGCCTCCAAACAGGCGGAACTGCTGCGGCTTGAGTACGACGGCAGCAGCTACGCGGTCTTCGCTGCCCTGACCCAGGCCAAACTGAAGCTGGAACAGGGGGATTCGGCGGCAGCGCGATCACAGTTGGAGTGGGCGATGGCGCAGGCTGACAACGAGTCGCTGAAGCAACAGGCGCAGCTCAATCTGGCGCGTATCCTCCTGAGTGATGGGGATCTTGACGGTGCCGAGAAACTTGCCGCCGTGGAAACGGGTGGCTATGCCGGTGATTTTGCCCAGCTGCGGGGTGACATCGCTGCTGAGCGTGGCGACAAGCAGGCTGCCTACACAGCCTACACGCTGGCTATGACCCAGGAGACCAGCAACCGGAACCTGTTGCAGATGAAGCTGGACGACCTGGCTGTGGCGAATCCCTGATACGATGAAAACCCTGCGCCTCCTGTGGCCGCTGATGCTGCTGATCCTGACCGGCTGCAGCGCCTTTTCGGCTAAAGACAACACCGATCCACCGGCTGAGCTGGTGGATCTGGAGTCCCAGCTCAAAATCCGCACGCTTTGGAGCGATTCCTTCGAAGGCAGTGGGGGAGCGTTTCTCAAAATCATGCCCGCACTGGATGGAGACCGGCTCTTCATAGCGGAACCCTCCGGTGAGATCACCGCTCTGGAAGCGGCAACCGGTAAAAAAATCTGGTCCGTGGATCTGGACGTGCCGGTCAGTGGCGGTCCCGGCGTCAATGATGGACTGCTGGCAATCGGTACTCAGGAGGCTGAGTTGATTGTGCTGGATGCCAACGACGGAAGTGAGCGTTGGCGTAAGCGGGTCAGCAGTGAAGTGCTCTCAGTGCCAGCCATCGGGCGGGGTAGTGTGATCTGCCGGACCATAGACGGCCGGGTCACCTCCTTCAGCGCCGACAGTGGTGAGTCGCGCTGGGTCTATGATCGTAAGGTGCCGGTGCTGACCCTGCGCGGTGACAGTTCACCTATTCTGCATGAGACTCAGGTGCTGTTGGGTTTTGCCGACGGCAAGCTGGTCGCCCTTTCACCCGACAGCGGTGCACCCAACTGGGAAGCTTTGATTACAGCACCGACCGGGCGTACCGAACTGGAGCGGGTGGTCGATATCGACGCCGAGCTGAAATTGGTGGAAGGGACGGTTTACGCCGCTGCCTATCATGGTGAGCTGGCGGCGGTCTCGGAAGTCAGTGGCGTGGTGCTGTGGCGGAGGGAGATCTCCTCCCATGCGGGGCTGGATGCCGACTGGCGCCAGCTCTATGTCACTGACGAGTCCGATTACATCTGGTCCCTTGATGCGACCAATGGCGCCACCTTGTGGCAGCAGAAAGCGCTGCATGCAAGACGCCTCTCCGCTCCCGCTATGGTGGACGGTTACCTGGTGGTAGGGGACTACGACGGCTATCTCCATTGGCTCTCGCAGTACGATGGTAAACTGCTGGCCCGCGATCGGATTGGTGGTGACGCCATCCGCACCAAGCCACTGGTGCGTGACGGCATCGTCTATGTGCTGGATGATGGCGGCACTCTCTCTGCCCTGCGGGCGGAACCGATTGAAACCGATTCTCCCTGAGCCTATCCCATGCTACCTGTTATCGCCTTGGTTGGACGACCCAATGTGGGTAAATCGACCCTGTTCAACCGCCTTACCCGCAGCCGTGACGCCCTGGTAGCTGACCAGCCGGGACTGACCCGCGACCGAAAGTACGGGACCGGCAAGCTGGGTAGCCAGCCCTACGTAGTGGTCGATACCGGCGGTATCAGTGGCGACCAGGTTGGCATCGATGTGCTGATGGAGCAGCAGGTGCGGCAGGCGATCGGCGAGGCCGATCACATCCTCTTTCTGCTCGATGCCCGCGAGGGGTGCACCGGTGGCGACGAGATGATCGCCCAGGAGCTGCGACGCACCGGCAAACCGGTGACGCTGGCGGTGAACAAGAGTGAAGGGCTGGATGAGGACCTGGCCGGCAGCGATTTCTATCGACTCGGCTTCGGTGAGCCTGAGTTGATTGCCGCCGCCCATGGACGCGGCGTGAAGACCATGATCGAGTCGGTGCTGCAACAGCTGCCGCCGATCGAAGAGGAGATGCCCGATGACCCCGGCATCCAGATCGCCGTGGTGGGACGGCCCAATGTGGGCAAGTCGACCCTGGTCAACCGATTGCTGGGCGAGGAGCGGGTCGTCGCTTTTGATCAGCCGGGAACCACCCGCGACAGTATCTTTATCCCGTTTGAACGTAACGAGCGCCGCTATACGTTGATCGACACTGCCGGTGTGCGGCGCCGTGCCCGCATCAAGGAGGCGATCGAGAAGTTCAGTATCATCAAGACGCTGCAGGCTATCGAACAGGCCAATGTGGTGCTGATGGTGCTTGATGCCCAGCAGGGTGTGGGGGAGCAGGATGCAACCCTGGCAGGCCACGTGCTGGAGAGTGGCCGTGCTCTGATCCTGGTGGTCAATAAATGGGATGGCTTGAGTCAGGACCAGCGGGAGTGGATAAAGACCGAGATTGAACGCAAGCTGCCATTCCTCGGATTCGCCCGCCACCATTTCATATCGGCCCTGCACGGTTCCGGTGTGGGCGATCTTTTCGGCATGGTCGAGCGTGTCTACGCCAGCGCCATGAGCGATCTTTCCACGCCCGATCTGACCCGCCTGCTGGAGGCGATCACTCAGGAGCATCAGCCACCCCTGGTGCATGGCCGGCGCATCAAACTGCGCTATGCCCACCAGGGGGGCAAAAATCCGCCGATCATCGTCATTCACGGTAATCAGACCAGCGAGGTCCCGGACAGCTATAAACGGTTTCTGATAAGTCGTTTCCGCAAAGCACTCAACCTGAAGGGAACGCCGATCCGCATTGAATTCCGTTCTGGCGAGAATCCCTACGAAGGCAAAAAGAATAAACTGACTAAACGTCAGGTTCAGAAGCGTCAGAGACTGAAAAAGTTTGTTACCAGGAAGCGCTAAAGCTTGCGCTACCCACGCCACAGACAACACCCGCAATAGCTGAGCTGGAAAGCGTTGACCTCGACCAGGCCCTGATTGCAGAACGTTCAGTGGTCGAACTATCGAAGCAGGGTGAGCAGCCTACATAAAGCGTTCAACAAAATGGCCAGATATCACGACTCGATTGAAAAGACACAGGCGATGCTTGAAGTCGCTGGCTGGTCCCGACTCGAAGAGAGTCAGCGCATTTTTTTACAACAACAAGCGCTGACCTACCGTTTTACCCAACAGGAACTGAAGCAGATTTGCGATATTGCGGTTGATATGGCGATGTGGGGAGAGGATGAGTTGGCCCGTGTTTGGCCCGTCCTCGATGAGACCGGATTGGCGCCGAAACCGCGTCGGCAGCAGCTCCTCTCCTACCTGCGGCAGCACTGGCAGGCGCTCAAGGAGAAGCCTTTCCGCTTTGCCGGGATAACGCCCCCGAATAGCCACAATGGCGAGAGGATTCGCCGAGTCAATGTGGAGAAGGAGCGTCTTGGCCTGGGCTGGTGTCCGGTGGCCTCACCGCGCACCCGCTGCTGTAATCTGCTGACCCTCGACGCGGTAGAGAACTGCGGTTTCGACTGCAGTTACTGCAGTATTCAGTCCTTCTATCATGGCGACGAAGTACGCTTCGACAGCCGCTTTCCCGAGAAGCTGGCGGCGTTGCAGATCGATCCGCAAAAGCACTACCACATTGGTACCGGTCAATCCTCCGACTCCCTGATGTGGGGCAATCAGGCGGGGATTCTCGATGCCTTGCTGGCCTTCGCCGAGCGCCATCCCAATGTGATCCTGGAGTTCAAGACCAAGTCGAAGAACATCAACCATCTGCTGAAGCGGGAGATACCGCCCAATGTGCTCTGCACCTGGTCGCTCAATCCCCAGGTGGTGATCAGTCACGAGGAACACCTCGCTGCTTCATTAGATGAACGGCTGAATGCCGCCCGTCGGCTGGCCGATAAGGGCGCACTGGTCGGTTTTCATTTCCACCCCATGATCCGCTATGACGGCTGGCAGTCCGGTTATGGCGGAATCTTCGAGCGGCTCTGCGGGAGCTTCGATGTCGATGAGGTAGCGATGGTCTCGCTCGGTACCCTGACCTATATCAAACCGGTGATCAAACAACTGCGAGATCGTCCTGGCTTCAAAAGTCGGGTTCTGCAGATGCCGATGGTGGAGGCGGAGGGTAAGCTCTCCTACCCAGAGGAGATCAAGCGGGAGATGTTCTCCTTCGCCTACCAGTCCCTGGCCGCTTGGCATGGGCGGGTTTTCTTCTACCTCTGTATGGAGAACCCACGCCTGTGGCAGCCGGTGTTTGGTTACGACTATGCCAGTAATGAGGCCTTTGAGGAGGCCATGAAGCGGAGTTATTTCGATAAAATCGAGGCCAAGCGTTAACAGGCCCTGGCAAAGTCGATCGATTGCGGTATGCCTGATACTTCAGAAATGAAAAATCGTTCATTGCAAAACAGACAGACATAGCTATGGAAAACAGAGAACTCCTCATCGGCCTGACCTTCGCGGTCTATTTACTGGTGATGCTCGTTATCGGCCTGATTGCCTGGCAGCGAACCCGGGACCTGGCTGACTTCGTGCTCGGCGGACGTCGTCTCGGCAGTTGGGTCACAGCGCTTAGCGCCAGCGCCTCGGACATGAGCGGCTGGCTGCTGCTGGGTCTGCCCGGGTATGCCTACGCAGCCGGGTTGGAAGCTGTCTGGCTGGCGCTTGGGCTTCTGCTCGGTACCTGGCTCAACTGGCGGTTGGTGGCCGCCAAGCTCAGAGACGCTTCCGAGCAGGCGGGCGATGCGCTGACGTTACCGCAATATTTCGCCAACCGCTTTCACGACGAGAGCGGTCTGATCCGGGTGGTCTCATCCCTCTTCGTGCTGCTTTTCTTCCTCTTCTATACCAGCTCCGGTCTGGTGGCCGGGGGCAAACTGTTTGAGGCGGTTTTCGGCTTGCCCTATCTCTGGGCTGTGGCGGTGGGAGCCCTGACGATCATTCTCTATACCGCCTTCGGCGGCTTTCTCGCTGTCTCCTGGACCGATCTCTTTCAGGGCCTGATGATGGCGGCCGCGCTGGTGGCGGTGTCGCTGATGGCGATGGGTATGAATGGGGGCGGCAGCGAGGCGATGGCGTCGATTGCCGAGCGGAATCCGGCGCTGCTCGATCTCTTTAGCGACAGTGAGGGCAAGCCGCTGGGGCTGCTGACGATCATCTCACTCATGGCCTGGGGACTGGGTTACTTCGGTCAGCCGCACATACTGGCTCGCTTCAAGGCGGTTCGATCCGCTGAGTTGGTACCCCAGGCGCGGCGGATCGCCGTCACCTGGGTCTTGATTACACTGGTCGCGGCTTGCCTGGTCGGCCTTATGGGCATTCCGGTTTTCGATCCTCCACTGGAGGATGCGGAGAAGGTCTTTATCCGGCTGGTCGATCTGCTATTTCATCCGCTGCTGGCCGGCATCTGCCTGGCGGCGATTCTGGCAGCGATTATGAGTACCGCCGATTCCCAGCTGCTTGTCTCTTCCAGCGCCTTTACCGGCGATCTCTACCGGGTGATGTTGCGCAAGCAGGCCTCGGACAGGGAGCTGGTGATCGTCGGTCGGCTGGCGGTGTTGACCATCGCAGCGGCCGCTTTCGTGTTGGCGATGGATCCGGATAACCGGGTACTCGATCTGGTGGCTTACGCCTGGGCCGGCTTTGGCGCCGCCTTCGGCCCAGCGGTACTGCTCTCACTCTACTGGTCGGGCATGAATCGTTGGGGAGCGCTGTCTGGCATCCTGGCGGGCGGATTGACGGTGGTGATCTGGAAGCCGCTGGAGGGTGGTTTGTTCGATCTCTATGAGATCGTGCCGGGCTTCATCATCTCCACCTTGATGATAGTGGCGGTGAGTCGTTTGACAGGTAGGGTGCAGCGAGCGGGTATCGATTGAACGCTTGTCAGGCGTTCTCCGGCAGGGCTCGCTTACTCGGCTAAGAGTTCCACTTTTACCCAGAGGGAGCTCTCTTCGGCCGATTCGCTGCTGGCGTAGCTGCCGATCCCCGAACGTTTGAGTCGACGCTGGCTGCTTGTGGCAGCGAGGGGCAACCACTCGCCCAGTTGACCGCTGACCACGCTGTCTGTGGATTGCTGGCTGATCACTCTCGATCCGCTTATCGGCTGCTGCTTGCGGGTGGTGATCTCGACTCTCACCCGGTCGCCCACCACCTGGGCGGTGGCATAGAATCCCGAATCGATGGCGAGATAATCGACACTGGTCTGATAGCCCCCGCCCGGGCCGATGATATAGCCGTCACGGGTCACCTCCGGGCGGCTGATGCCACTGGTGATCAAGGTAGGCTGACCCTCAATGGTTTGTAGCGTGCGCACATTCGTATCCTGCGACTGCGTGGAGTAGCGTTTTATGCGC
This sequence comes from Candidatus Thiodiazotropha sp., assembly GCA_037384445.1. Taxonomy (GTDB): domain Bacteria; phylum Pseudomonadota; class Gammaproteobacteria; order Chromatiales; family Chromatiaceae; genus Thiodiazotropha. Next base: position 69,863 of record JARRNY010000021.1, on the reverse strand, counting down.
AGGCGGTTTTTCTCGGTCTCACCGATCTGCAGATGGGGGTTGCTGATCGAGAGATCGATGCGGTCGCTCTCACCCGTACTGGGCGCGGTATCCCGCACATGGATCAGCAGGCGACGGGGAGCGCGGTCGAACTCCTGGACGATTTTACGCACCTGTGCCATGCGTTCGGCACTGGTGCGGACGATCAACTGGTTGTGCATGCCGGTCACGGTGCCGTCAGGGCCGACAAAAGGTTTGATCAGCGGGATGAGCTCCTGCGTCGTCGCTCCCTTAAGTTCGAATATCTGCATCTCATCGGCCGTTACCGGCAGGCTGAGAAGTGCGAGCAGCAATATGAAGCAGTAGCGTCGAGTCATCATGTTTGTCGTGGAGTCCCTGAGAGTCTGTCTCAGTTTAGTCCTCGGGGCGATGGCTTGCAGGAAGAGTTGCCGGGAGTGGGAGGTAATTCATGCTTGAAGAATCGGCTGTGAATTCAGTAGGGAAAGGGGCTTTATCCCGATTGTGCGAACAGGCTTCCTGAATCCTTGAACGGTGCTGAACAGGGCGCTAACTAGGTATAAACGCTGCCTGAAACTTGACGAGTTCGCCTCTCTTTCTCTGCTTTGGCGGCTTGCAGCTCGATAATTTTCAGCTATAGGTTTCGTAATGAGATTGAAAATTTTTTAATTTGATAATCGACGGAGTGAAATCGATGCAGCGATGGTTCCTGGGTTTGACGATGCTCTTTCTTGCTTGGCCGGTCGTGGCGCAGGAGCCCTCTGCATGCTGGGATGCCGCTCTCTCCTCGCGGCAGTACTCTTCTGAATCGCTGGTAACCCTGGCCCGCTCCTGCACCTCGCCGGAAGTCTCGGAGCTGCTTCTCAACCGGGCTCAGCATCGGCGCCTGTTGCGAAAATACGACCGCTTCGAACGCTCCCTGCAACACTTCGGTGAACGGGATCACCGGGCCTATGTCGAATCCTATCGCATCCATATCGGGCTGGCAGAGGCCTTTGCCAGCATGCACATGCGCCAGGGCGACAAAGCGGTGCTGAAACGCCTCAACCGCCTCTATGATCAGGCCGGTGAGATAGCAGAGATGCGCTTCCGTGGTTACGATCTGATTGCTGACCGTTTGGAGAAGAAGTACCGGCTCTGAGTCGTTCAGGATTCAACACAGCCATCGATTGCACTAGCCGTCGCTCCGCTTAGCGGTATTGGCGCAGATACCACCACTCAAAGAAGCGCTTGAGCCAGTGAAAAATGACCATATTGGGCATCACGATATTGCGCTTCATGGTGCGTGCCACCAGCATACCGCTGGTCTGACTGTCGACGATGCAGACCAGCTCTACCTTGAAGGTCTCTTCCGGTGTCTGTCCCTGGAATTCCGTCAGCAGGTTTTTCGCCGCGGCGGTTGCCTGCAGGTCCGCCATGTGAGCCTGTTTCGGCATCCACTCCGGACCGGGAAAACTGCCTGAGTCGCCCGCCACATAAACCCGTGACAGCCCCTCGACACGACACTGCGCATCGGCTTTGAGCAGCCCACCTTCGGAGCGAGGAAGGCTGGTGTTGTCGAACCATTTATTACCGGTCATGCCCGGCATGAAGAGAATCAGGTCGGCATCAAAGGTGCCGCCCTCGGTGGTGACACTGTTCTCGGTGAAGGCCTTCATCTTGTTGCCCAGGTGGGTCTCGATACCACGTTTGTTCATCTCCCGCACCAGACCGGTTACCGCTTTTGGGCCGAGTCGTTGACCCGGATTCTCCGCCGGCGTGAAGAAGATCAGCTTGAACTTGTCGCGCCGCTTCTCCAGCCGCAGTTGACGGTCGATGCCGAAGAGAAACTCGAACATGGGACCGCCACGCATGGCGCTCGGCTCCTTCGGGTTGCCGGCGAAACCGATGGCGATGGTGCCTTCTTTGAGGGCTGCCAGACGCTCACGGATCTTCATGGTGGCGGCGATCCCTTCGCAGGGGGTGATGGCGTGTTCAATACCCGGCAGTTTTTTGATGAAGCGTCCGCCCGAGGCGATGATCAGGCCATCGTTCTCGATCTCTCCCTGGCTGGTCGTGAGCACTCGCCCATCTTCGCTCAGGCCGGTGGCTTCGGCCTGCACAAAGTTGACCCGCATACGGTCAAAGAATGGTTGCAGCGGGACGATGAGATCTTCCGGTTCGCGGATTTTCGACGGGATCCAGATGGAGCCGGGCAGATAGTGGAATTCCTGCTTGGGACTGACGACCGTGATCTCCATCGAGCGATCCGATTTACGCAAGGTCTTCACGGCGGTGAGGGCGGCGAAACCGCTGCCCACGATGGTCACTTTCTGCATTTCCTGCTCCTGCTCCTGGTTGGTCTTGTACGGGCGGCCGTCTTATTGTGGTCTATGGCCCGTGATCAGGCCATAGTTTACACGGAGAGGAGAGTAGCAGACCACGACCGGCGGCCATCTATGGGGCCGGCCGCATTGTGGAGTAGGGCGACGTGCTGATGCCCGTTGTGGTGATGGACTGGTCTGTCAGAGACCGATCAGCTCAGCATGCAGGCCACGGAACTCGGGGATCTTTACCAGGTCTTTGCTGTGGATCAGCTTGGGATTGTACTCAAGAACGAACAGGTGGGGCCGTTTCTCGTCGACATGGACCGAAACCACCCCTTCCCGTTGGCGGAAGGCATCTTCCAGATCGTTCAGTCCTGCACTGTCCAGGGTTTCATCGACGTGTAGGGTGACATCAGCAAGATCAATATTCATCTTATCCTCTCCTATTGCGACTTGGCGCTCGATGGTCGTTTGCGTGCGGCTCTTGGGCCGCTTGGTGGGACACGTGCAGTGTGCGGTGGCCTCACAAACTAGATGATAGTCCGAAATCGCTGGAAAGCATCAGTTGAGTTCGACGCTATTCGGCGCTACGCCACCTGGTACATAGGGGTAGTAGTGTTTGACCTTGCGTCCCACATTGCGTTGTACCACCACGCCGAGAATTTTGAATTCGCCGTCGACCAGTTTCATCTCGGGATAGCCCGCTTTCAGCGCCACCAGTCGTTTTCCGCCATCACCTTCGGAAAGGTACTGACGGAACCAGCGGTCGCCCTGGGTCTCGACCACGACGTAGGCGCCTGTGGCACAGACTTCGGAGGGCTCGATGACGATGATGCACTTCTCCGGAAATTCCGGTTCCATGCTGTCATCCAGCACCTGCAGGGGATAGAGTTCGTTGTAGCTGCAATCTTGGGTCATGCTGTTTTGCCGTCTGTTAGTCCAGTTGTTTCGGTGGGGCAGGGCCCCACCCTACAGTTAACCTGGTGGCAGGGTGGGGCTCTGCCCCGCCAAGTGACCTCGGATAGTTCCGTGATCCGGCCAAAGGTCGTCTTGGGGAATTGTAACCGATTCAGTCGTGGGTGCCTGTCAGGAAACCTGGAGAAAACTAGGTGTAAGACGCACCCAATGCCGATTTCCGATAATATTACCGTTTGCTGTTGGAGAACAGGCAACCCTTTATATGGCCCATCACATCCAATCCCAGACCCCGGTGCACAAAGACCGGCGCGATTTTCAGAACCTGCGCAACATGCTTCCCTTCCTTTGGGACTATCGCGGTCGGGCCCTGTTCGCGCTCGGCTGCCTGGTACTGGCCAAGCTGGCCAACGTGGGCATCCCGCTACTGCTGAAGCAGATCGTCGACAGCCTGGAGAAGAGTGAGCAGACCGTACTGGTGCTGCCCCTGTTCCTGCTGCTCGGCTACGGTGCTCTGCGCCTCGGCAGTTCGCTCTTCAATGAGCTGCGCGACGCCATCTTCGCCAGGGTGCGCTATCGGGCCATGCGCAACCTCTCCAACCGGGTGCTCAATCACCTGCATGAACTCTCCCTGCGTTTCCACCTGGAGCGCCAGACCGGCGCCATCAGCCGCGATCTGGAGCGGGGTACCCGTTCGGTCAGCACCATCCTCAACTACATGGTCTTCAGTATTCTGCCGATGCTGGTGGAGTTCAGTCTGGTGGCGGTGGTACTGCTGACCCAATACGACATCGTCTTTACCCTGGTCACCTTCGGCACAGTGGCGGTCTACGTGGGCTTTACCCTGGCCATCACCGAGTGGCGCATGGAGTACCGCCACGTGATGAACCGGCTCGACTCTCAGGCCAACAACCAAGCCTTCGACAGCCTGATCAATTACGAGACGGTGAAGTACTTCGGTAACGAGCCCCTGGAGCTTCAGCGCTTCGATGAGACCCTCTCGCGCTGGGAAGAGAATGCGGTGAAGAGTCAGACTTCCATGTCGCTGCTTAACTTCGGTCAGGGCGGCATCATTGCCATAGGCGTCACCTTTATCATGATCTTCGCCGCCAATGGGGTGGTGCAAGGCAGCATGTCGATCGGCGATCTGGTGCTGGTCAACGCCTTTATGCTGCAGCTGTTCATCCCGCTGAATTTTCTCGGCATCGTCTATCGCCAGATCAAATACTCGCTGGCCGATATGGACCTGATCTTCAAGCTGCTGGAGCGCGAGCCGGAGATCACCGACGCGGCCGATGCGACGGCACTGAAACTGGGGGGCGGCGAGGTCCGCTTTGAGCAGGTCGATTTCTCCTATCAGCCGGAGCGCCAGATCCTGCAAGGTGTCGACTTCACCATCGGTGCCGGCGAGAAGCTGGCGGTGGTCGGTCATAGCGGGGCGGGCAAGTCGACCCTGTCACGGCTGCTGTTCCGCTTCTACGATGTGACCGGCGGCCGCATCACCATCGATGGCCAGGATATTCGACACCTCACCCGCCAGAGCCTGCGCGCAGCGATCGGCATCGTGCCCCAGGACACGGTGCTGTTCAACGACACCATCCTCTACAACCTGGCTTATGGTCGTCCCGACGCCAGTGAGGCGGAGATTGAAGCCGCCGCCCGCATTGCGCATATCGCCGGGTTCATTCAGCAGCTGCCGGATGGCTACCAGACGGTAGTCGGCGAGCGCGGATTGAAACTCTCCGGCGGCGAGAAGCAGCGGGTCGCTATCGCCCGCGCCATGCTCAAGCGGCCGCGTATCCTGGTCTTCGACGAGGCCACCTCGTCCCTCGACAGCCAGACCGAACAGGCGATCCAGGAGACCCTGCGTGAGGTGGCGAAGGACCATACCACGTTAGTGATTGCCCACCGCCTCTCCACCGTGGTCGATGCCGATCGCATCCTGGTGATGGACCAGGGGCGTATCGTGGAGCAGGGCACCCACCAGGCGCTGCTGGCGCAACAGGGGGTCTATCAGCGGATGTGGCAGCTACAGCAGAAGGAGCAGCGGGTGCAGGCACAGATGAGCGGGACGGAGACGCAGTGATGAAGATCTACCTGGTTGGTGGCGCGGTGCGCGATGAGCTGTTGGGTCTGCCAGTACATGAGCGGGACTGGGTGGTGGTGGGCGCTACCCCGGCGCAGATGCGCGAGCTGGGCTATCGTCCGGCGGATGCCGCTTTTCCTGTCTTCCTGCATCCCGAGAGTGGCGAGGAGTACGCCCTGGCGCGTACCGAGCGTAAGAGCGGGTTGGGTTACAAGGGGTTCGAGGTCGATGCCGGTCCTGAGGTGAGTTTGCAACAGGATCTACTGCGTCGAGATCTGACTATCAACGCCCTGGCTCAGGATGAGGCCGGGAATCTGATCGATATCTGTAACGGCCGGGAGGACCTGGAGCAGGGCCTGCTGCGCCATATCACCCCCGCCTTTGCCGAGGATCCGGTGCGTCTGCTGCGAGTGGCCCGCTTTGCCGCCAAGCTGGGACAGTGGGGCTTTCGTGTTGCCCACGCCACCCATGGCTTGATGAAGCAGATGGCCGACTCGCCGGACATTGGCCACTTACGGGCGGAACGGGTCTGGAAGGAGCTGCACCGCTCGCTTGCAGAGTCCCAGCCCTGGCGCTTTTTCGAGGTGCTTCACCGTTGCGGCGCGCTGGCCCGGTTGATGCCGGAGGTCGATCTCACCCTGGGCCCTGTCTCGGGTCATGGGCGTGAGGGGGAGGAGGGAATGGGCGCGTTGAAACGGGCCGTGAAGCTGAGTGATGACCCGGTGGTGCGGGCCGCCGCCGCCCTGTTTTCCGCAGCCACACAGGTGCCGAGTGTCGAGGATTGGCTCGAGCGTCTGCGGGCTGGCCGCGAGGAGGCGCAGCTACTGCGGGATCTGCTGGAGATTGAAGGCCGTCTGCCGGCAGTGGATGATGCAGCTGGCCTGCTACAGCTCGCCGGCCACCTGAAACCGGCTCAGCAACCGCTTCGTCTGCAGCGGTTTCTATTGGCGGCACGCGCACTCTGGCCGCAGTCGATGACGGCCTTGTCCGCGCCTCTGCAGAGTGCCGCTGATGTGGTGCAGCGAAAACCACCGCCGGAGTTCTATCGCCAGGGCCTGTCGGGAGCCGCTATCGGCCAGGCGCTGTCGCTCTGGCGTGAGCAGGTGTTGCAAGACCTGCTGAAAACGCGGCAGGAAAAGGTCGGTAAGGACGGTTCATGATAGAGTTTCCGCCTATGCAAGCAGAAGAGAAACGCAGAGTACAGATGCCACCTGAGGGCCAGAGCGACGACTATTATGCAGACCGGGGCCGTGAGCGGGGCTGGATGACCTGGCTTGAGGGGATGGTTGATTCGCGCCACTGGCCGAGTCTGCGTATCCTCTTTACCGGCAACCTGCTGATGCCGATCCTGCTGCTGGGGGCAAGTGTACTTTTCAGCCTGATATTTGCTCTCCTGCTGTTTGCCAGGATAACTGATCACCCCATGCTTCAGGGCCTGCTGCTGCTTGGCAGCACGGTGACTCTGTTCTCCTTGATGTTGGTCTTGATGCGTTTGCGCAGTCAGCTGCTGAGACCCCTCTCCACCCTCGAACAGACAGTGACCCAGATCTGTCAGGGCGAACCCGTGGCTCATCGCGGCTCCGAGCAGCCAACTGGCGTACTCAGCGGTATGGCGAGGGACATCGACAGCCTGAACGAGGAGTTGACCGATATTTATGAGGATATGGAGGTGCGCGTCGCACGCCAGACCTGGCGACTGGCGCAGAAGACCACCTCGCTGCAGGTGCTCTACGATGTGGCTGCCGGCATCAACCAGTCAGAGAATCTCGACGAACTCCTACTGGAGTACATGACCATTTTCAAACGCATGGTCAGCGCTCGTTCCGCGACGGTCCATCTGGTGTTGCAGGACGACCGGGTGCGACAGGTGGGTTGTATCGATCAGAACGGTAGGGTCTACAACGAGCAGGAGATGCTGCCGATCACCCTCTGTCAGTGCGGTATCGCCCTTTCGCCCGGCGATATCCTCTGTGCGCATGACGCTCGCACCTGTTCCCGTCGAAATGGTCGGCGCATGTTTGGTGCCGATGAGGTGGAGCGGGTTTCTGTACCCATGTGGTTTCATGGCGATGTGCTCGGCTTCTACCATCTCTATGTGGACAAGCCAGGGATCTACGACGGTCGCGAGGATGTACTCGATATTCTCAACACCATCGGCAGCCATCTGGGTATGGCGGTGGCCAAGCAGCGCTCCGATACGGAGGCGCGGCGTCTCTCCATCGTTGAGGAGCGGACCTCCCTGGCCCATGAGCTGCATGACTCACTGGCGCAGACCCTGGCCAGCCTGCGTTTTCAGGTTCGTATGCTGGAGGAGACGATGCAGGATGGCGGGTCTTCCCCCAAGGCGCTGTACGAGGCGAAACGCATCCATAACGGTCTGGACGAAGCGCATGATGAGCTGCGTGAACTGATCAACAGCTTCCGCGCCCCCTTGGATCAGCGGGGGCTGGTGCCGGCCTTGGGTAAGCTGGTAGAGCGCTTCCATCAGGAGACCGGCATCGCCGCTTTCTTCCAGCCCGATTGCCTGAAGACCGACCTCGACACCAATCAGGAGATGCAGGCTCTACGCATCGTGCAGGAGTCGCTGGCCAACATCCGTAAACATGCCCAGGCCATGACGGTGCGGGTGTTGCTGCGTTGTCGCAGTCCGGGTAACTATCTGATACTGGTGGAAGACGACGGAGTCGGCTTCGAGGGGGCGGCACCGAAAGGTAATCCGGGGGAGCATATCGGGCTCTCGATCATGGAAGAACGCGCCAGGCGCATCGGCGGGGAGTTCTCCATCGAGAGCGAGCCCGGTGAAGGGACCCGGGTCGAATTGATCATTCGCAGCGCCAGAGGCGAAGCGAACTTGCTGAGGTAATAACGATGCGTGTGCTGCTGATAGATGATCATGCCCTGTTTCGCATCGGACTCCAGGAACTGCTGGAACGACGGGGCATCGAAGTGATTGCACAGGGGGACTGTCTCAAAGGCATAGAGATAGTTGCCCATGAAAAACCCGATGTGGTGCTGCTCGATATGCGCATGCCCGATATGACCGGTACCGAGGTGTTGTCGGTACTGCGCAAGCACTATCCTCAGATGCCGATCAGCATGTTGACCACCAGCCGCGACGAAGCGGATGTGATCGAGGCGTTGCAGAACGGCGCCCAGGGCTATCTATTGAAGGACATGGAACCCAATGAGCTGGTCGACGCCCTGCAACAGATCGTCAACGGCCACACAGTGGTGGCCAAAGAGCTGACCAGTGTGTTGGCGAAAGCGGTGCAGGGGGAGAGTCAACGCAGCCCCGCACAGACCTCCTCCCTCGATGATCTCACGCCACGGGAGCGGGAGATTCTCTGTCATCTGGCAGACGGTCAGAGCAACAAGGTTATCGCCCGCAATCTGGGTATCTCGGATGGCACGGTGAAGCTCCATGTGAAGGCGATTCTGCGCAAACTGGATGTCCACTCACGGGTCGAAGCTGCTGTCATCGCCGTCGAGCAGAACCTTTGTTCACGGGGTTCATAGAACAACAAACAGCGCAGAGGCAGTGCCTCCTGTGCAACAGGAAACGACGATATGAAAAATTTTCTTGGCCTGATCGGCGACTGCCTCGGCGACGTGAAGGAGATCATGCCCTGGGATCTGGAAGAGCGCATGGCGGAAAATCCCAATCTGATAGTGGTCGATGTGCGCGAACCCTATGAGTACGATGCCATGCACATTGAGGCTTCCATTTCGGCCCCCCGCGGCATTCTTGAATCAGCCTGTGAATGGGATTACGAAGAGACTATTCCGGAGCTGGTTAAGGCTCGCGATCAGGAGATCGTGGTGGTCTGCCGCTCGGGTTACCGCAGTGTGATGGCGGCCTTTTCCATGAATCTTCTCGGCTATCAGAATGTGGTTTCGCTGAAGACCGGTCTGCGCGGCTGGAATGACTACGAACAACCACTGGTAGACCAATCGGGTCAGCAGGTCGATATCGAGGTGGCTGATGACTACTTCACGCCGAAGCTGCGGGAAGATCAGTTGAGCCCCAAGGCATAGCCGTCCGCTTGCTATAAGAAAACTCCAAACCAATCCAATACGCAGGATGGGACTGAGTTCGGCTCTATACTTTGATTAAGCGTAGGGAGCGGCTTGCCACAGCCTGAGTGGCTGATTACGCGCGGTTTCGTTCGTTGAGGTGGCCGGTGTGGCAAGCCGCACCCTTCAAATCGATTCCGTTGGGCTCTCGCTGCGGCTTAAAAATCGACCGGTGAGGTGGCTCCCTGCTCCGAATGGGGTGGCGCCACGAACCAGGCCAGCTTCTCCTGCAACTCCACGACACGGCCGACGATGATCAGGGTCGGCGGCTTCGGTTTCTCCTTCTCCACGATCGCCTGGATGCTCTCCAAAGTGCCGGTGTAGACCCGCTGCATGTGGGTGGTGCCCTGCTGGATCAGGGCGATCGGCATGTCAGATGTCACCCCGTTGGCCTGCAGTTCACGGCAGATCACTGGCAGGCCAACCAGCCCCATATAGAAGACAATGGTCTGGTTGGGTTGGGCCAGCATCGGCCAGTTGAGGTTCATGCTGCCATCTTTGAGATGGCCGGTGACGAAGGTCACTGACTGCGCATAGTCACGATGAGTCAAGGGTATGCCGGCATAGGAGGCGCAGCCAGCAGCAGCGGTGATGCCGGGAATGACCTGGAAGGGCACCCCTTGCGCCGCCAGGGTGTCGATCTCCTCTCCGCCGCGGCCAAAGATGAAGGGGTCACCGCCTTTCAGGCGCAGTACGCGCTTGCCCTGCTTCGCCAGGCTGGCCAGTAGTTCGTTGATCTCCTCCTGACGCATGGTGTGTTTGTTCCGCTCTTTGCCGACGTAGATGTGCTCTGCGTCCTGACGGGTCATCTCCAGGATCGGTTTGGCCACCAGACGGTCGTAGACCACCACGTCGGCCTGTTGCATCAGGCGCAGGGCGCGGAATGTCAGCAGATCAGGGTCACCTGGGCCGGCGCCGACCAGGTAGACCTCACCAATATCCTCCGACAGGCGCGTGTTGGTCAGCGCCTTTTCCATCAGCTGATCGGCTTCTGCGTCATGTCCTGAGAAGACACGCTCGGCGACACCGCCCTCCAGGGTCCGCTCCCAGAAAAGCCGGCGATCGGCCGGGTCGGCAAAGGTCTCCTTGACCCGTTGACGAAAGCGGCTGCAGAGATCGGCCAATCGGCCATACCCTGCGGGAATCAGGGATTCAAGCCGGGAGCGTATCAGGCGCGCGAGAACCGGGGAGGCGCCGCTTGTGGAGATGGCCGCCACCACCGGTGAGCGGTCGATGACGGAAGGCAGGATGAAGCTGCAGAGTTCGGGCTGGTCGACCACATTCACGGGTATCCGCTGTATCCCGGCCAGATCCGAAATATGGCTGTTGATCGCGGGATTGCTGGTGGCGGCAATAATCAGATGGGCACCGTTCAGGTCCTCGTCCTGAAACTCTCTCGCCTGGTGACTGAGCTGCCCCATATCCCGCCAGGTGGTGAGGTTGGGAGAGAGTTCGGGGGACACCAGAACCACATCCGCGCCGGATTTCAGCAGGGAGGCAGTCTTGCGTTCCGCCACACTTCCACCCCCGACAACCAGGCAGCGTTTATTTCTGATATTGAGAAAAATCGGAAAAAAATCCATGGTATTCAACCTGGTAGTGTAAAAACGTTAATCTCTCGGCGGGCTGGCTGGGAGACTTTAGCACGAGTCAAATCAAGGGTTAAGTCAGGACTATCAGGGATAATCCGGGTTGCAATATTTAAACACATTAATATACTAATACGCTTCCACTTTCCATTTTGAGGCAACCTATCTCAATGATGATCAAAGAAATCGACGCTTCCGGCCTGCAGACCCGGATTGCAGAGGGTGATGATTTTGTGCTGCTTGATATCCGCAGTGCTGGTGAATTGGCTCAAGGCATGCTGCCGAATGCAGAACATATGCCGATGCACCTGATTCCGGTGCGCATCAGTGAGTTGCCCAAGGACAAAGATCTCATCCTCTACTGTCATAGTGGTGCCCGTTCCTACCATGCTTGCGCTTATCTGGCGCAGCAGGGTTATGACAATGTCATCAATCTGAGTGGTGGTATTTTGGGCTGGGCTCGTTCCGGTTTCCAACTCGCCACACGGCTGGCAAGCTAACTCTCTGATTCGAGGCGCATTAAAAAATAGGTTATTCCGACATAAAAAGACTCGGCGACCACTTTGCTTGCGTTTCAAAGACGCATGTCATATAAAAGCCCGTCTAAGTTTTTCCCAACATACTAAAACATCAATATAGCTGGAGGTCATACCATGGCAGATTTTGATCAAGAATTGGATGCGAGCGGACTCAACTGCCCCTTGCCGATCCTGCGTGCAAAGAAAACCCTTAATGGTATGGAATCCGGTCAAGTGCTGCACATCATAGCTACCGATCCCGGTTCCGTGAAAGACTTCGAAGCCTTCGCCAATCAGACCGGCAATGAGCTGATGGAATCCAAGGAAGTGGGTGGCAAATTCGACTGTCTGATCAAGAAGGCCTAAACGCCCAGCGATCAGACCCTAATTTTAGGAGACGAATACGATGTCGGACGAAAAAACATTAGCCATCATCGCCACTAAGGGCTCCCTGGACTGGGCCTATCCCCCGTTCATCCTGGCCTCGACGGCAGCTGCTCTGGGATATGATACTGAGATCTTTTTCACCTTCTACGGCTTGCAGCTGTTGAAGAGGGATCTCGCTCTCGAAGTGACTCCGCTGGGCAACCCCGGCATGCCGATGCCTATGGGCATGGACAAGTGGTTCCCGGTACTTGGCCTTACGTTGCCAGGTATGCAGGGTATGATGACCAGCATGATGAAGAAGAAGATGGCGTCTAAAGGTGTGGCCGACCTCGCCGAGCTGCGTGAGCTCTGCCAGGAAGCCGAAGTGAGATTGATCGCCTGCCAAATGACCGTTGACCTGTTTGAGCTCAATACCGCTGAATTTATCGATGGTATCGAGTATGCCGGCGCAGCTCGTTTCTTTGAGTTTGCTGGTGAAAGTGATATCTGCCTTTACATCTAACCCGTTGTAAAACGCAAAAAGCCCCGCTCAAGCGGGGCTTTGCATTGGCCGATTCAGCAAATTGGCGTTACATGAATTTCTTCGTAACACCCAGGCCTAACAGACTCACACTTGACGAATATTCTCCGTTGACTGCTGAGGTGCCATTGGTTTCAGGGTATCCAAGGGCCGCAGCGTTCTCAGCAGTGGTTTTTGATAAGTTGACGTTCCGGTCGTCGAATTTCACATACATATAGGCGGCGTCGATGGTCCAGCCGTTGCTAAGGGTATGGCCGATACCGAGACTGAACAACTGGCGATCCGCGTCGGGGATCCTGGGGCTGAAGAAGTCATCGTCTTGCGGCGTTTCATCATAGGTATAACCGACCCGGAGTTGTGTCGCCGTTGAAATGTCGTAGGTGGCGCCGAGGCGGTAGGCGTTGGCATCGTCCCAGTTATTGGTACTGGTGGTGACGTTGATGCCGTATTGGCTCTCATCGACAACCAGTTTGTCAAAAGAGCTCCAGCCCGTTCGCGTAAAATCGAATTCGAGAGCCAGTTTATCCGTGGTCTGGTGTCTGACGCCGAGTTGCAGGCGGGATGGCAGGTCGAGGTCTGCTTCTACGTCGGTCGACCCGGAAGGGCTGTTTACCTTGCCTTCGACCGGAATATGGGCCTCTGAGTGGTAGCTGCCGCCAAAACTCCACTGGCCTTGCTTCACCATCAGGCCGAGATTTAATCCGACGCCGCGACCATCACCCTTGAGTTTGACTGCTGGATTGGAACCGGGCGTGCCGGCGTTGACAACACTGTCGAAAACGACCTCTCGCATATCGTAGAGATCGATACCGCCAGCAAGGCTGACGTAGTCATTGAACTTGTAGGAGACGCTGGGCGAGAAGGCGGCGATCTCGAGATTGGTTTTAGTGGGGATCAGGCTGCCGCCGGCATACTGGCTGTCATAGGTGCCAGCAGGCCATTCGGTTTCAAGCCCGAAGGGAGCGTTTACGGCAATCCCAAGTGACCAGCTCTCGCTCAGTGTGGTATGGGCGGTGATCGAAGGGGCGACGACGACGTCATTGGCATCGCTGTCGGTAGATCCCGACCCGGTGTCCACAGAGAGATCGGGTTTGAGAAAAAGGGCGCCAAGCGCCAAGGAGCTACCTTCGTGAAAGGACATGGCAGCCGGATTATAGGCAATGGCAGCCTGCATCTCGGGATTCGCCACGAGGGCATTGGAGAGCGCCAGACCGGCAACGTTCATCTCCGGAATGGCGAAGCCCGATGCCTGCACCGCAGGATTGGCTGCTAACAGGGCAGCCCCGCAAGCTGTCACCAGAAGAGTACGGGAAAAGATCTTATTATCGTGCATCAGCCACCTCCGCCGTGGTTTATCTCGTTATCAATTATCCTTTCCTCGAGTCGGCTCCATGCTGTTTTTATCTTTGCGTCGAGGCGCGCAACCAATTGCCTAATCCGTTCCAGAATAGGGAATTTAACAGAGGCTAGAAGAAATTGGCGTAAAAAGCCACATCTTTATAGTGTGTTGGGACGCTTTGGGGGATCGATAGGGAAGCGGCTGGTTCTTGCAAAGGGCAGAACTAATCGCTGATCGAGGTGAATGCTCCCATAGCCTGAAGAGATATGGTATAAATTGAGTTTATCAACACAAAGAACAACTGATTAGGCTTCGATACAATGGCGGATCGCAGATTACAGGTTTTCCATACCGTTGCCCGGCTACTCAGCTTCACCAAGGCGGCGGAAACCCTCCATATGACCCAGCCGGCGGTAACTTTTCAGGTCCGGCAACTGGAGGAGTATTTCAATACACGGCTCTTTGATCGTACCCACAACCGTATCAGCCTGACGGAGGCAGGGGATCGTGTCTACGAATATGCAGACCGTATCTTCGATCTCTACAACGATATGGAGAATTCGGTTAGGGAGATGACCGGCGAAATCCGCGGGGCTCTGACCATCGGTGCCAGTACCACCATTGCGGAGTACATGCTGCCGGCTCTGCTGGGCGACTTCGGTACGCGCTATCCGGAGGTGACAATCCATCTGCGAGTCTCCAACTCTGATGGGATCGTCTCCATGGTGGAGAATAACACCATCGATCTGGGGGTAGTGGAGGCGCCGGTGGGCAATAAGAACCTGGTGGTCGAGGTCTGCCGCAAGGATCAGCTGGTGGCTATCGTGCCGCCGAATCATGCTCTGGCTGAGCGGGAGTCGCTCGGCATAGATGATTTGCTCGAGCACCCTTTTATCTGCCGCGAAGAGGGCTCAGGCACCAGGGAAGTGATCAACGAATACCTGAGCCAGAATTGCAATACCGCACTGAATATTTCGATGGAGCTGGGCAGCCCCGAAGCGGTCAAAGGTGCGGTCGAGGCGGGTATGGGGGTTTCCGTGGTGTCGCGTGCCACCATTCAGAAGGAGCTGAAACTGGATACGCTGCGGGCGATCAACCTGGTGCCCAAACTGGAGCGCCCATTCTCCTTCGTGCATCAGAAACAGAAGTTCAGATTGCGTGCCATGGAGGAGCTGCTCGATTTTGCTCGTGGTTACTGTGAGGATCACGCGGGAGAGGATCTCTGAGCGGAGGCTGGCCCTCTGTTTTGCCGCCTCCCCAGTTACCTGTTCGATTGACACGTATCCTTATTGGAGTCAACGACTGTGCAGTTCGTGCCCAAACAGCAGAACCTGAAACCTGAGCAACGTCGTTTGCTCTCACTCTTTGATGCGCTGGATGGGCCGGGGCGTGAGATGCTTCTGGCCTTCGCGGAATTCCTTAAGGGCCGAGAGAGCATCGCCGATGCGGATCAGTCGGAAGCGATCACCCCTCATCACCCCAAGCCTATCGAGCGTCCGCCCAAGGAGTCGGTGGTGAAGGCAATCAAGCGACTCTCCACGACTTATTACATGCTGGAGCGGGAGCAGTTGCTTGACCAGACCTCTTCGCTGATGATGTCACATGTGCTACAGGGTAGAGAGGCTGTTTCTGTCATCGACGAGCTGGAAGTTATCTTCAGCGAACACTATGAGCGCTATCTGCAACAATTTGAAGATGAATGAACTCGGCAGGGCCTGGGTAGGGAGTCACTGATGCAGGTCATTGCTGAGTGGTTCAAACGCTATTTTTCCGATCCACAGATCGTCTTTCTGACGCTCTTTCTGCTCTTTTTCTTCGGTGTGGTTATCACCATGGGAGACATGCTGGCGCCGGTGTTGGCCAGCATCGTCATCGCGTATCTTCTGGAAGGGGTGGTCGCCATTCTGGAGCGCAGGTCATTGCCCCGGCTATTTTCCGTCATCATCGTATTCATTCTCTTCATGCTCTTTGTCGCGTTGGTGCTGCTTGGTCTGCTGCCACTGCTCTCGCGCCAGATCACTGAGTTTGTGCAGCAGCTGCCGGCCATGATCTCGATGGGGCAGAAGGCGCTGATGACACTGCCTGAGCGCTATCCCGATCTGATACCACAGACCCAGGTGGATCAGTTGATACAACAGATCCGCAATGAGATCGCCTCCTTCGGGCAGCAGGCCGTCTCCTGGTCACTGGCCTCCGTGGTTGGCGTCATCACACTGATTGTCTACCTGATTCTGATGCCGTTGCTGGTATTTTTCTTCCTTAAGGACAAGCAGCTGATCATCGACTGGATGGTGCAGCACCTGCCACGACACCGCAGATTCGCGGGTACGGTCTGGAAGGATGTGGACAGGCAGATTGCCAACTACGTGCGCGGTAAATTTTGGGAGATCATCATCGTCTGGTCCGCCAGCCTGGTGACCTTTACCCTGCTTGGGCTCAACTATGCGCTGCTATTGGCGGTGATGGTGGGGCTTTCCGTTATCATTCCCTATATCGGTGCGGCTGTGGTTACCTTACCGGTGCTTTTCGTCGCCTGGTTTCAGTGGGGTTGGAGTTCGGACTTCGCCTGGTTGGCCGTGTCTTACTTTGTGGTTCAGGCGCTCGATGGCAATGTCCTGGTGCCGCTGCTCTTCTCGGAAGTGGTGGATCTCCATCCGGTGGCGATTATCGTGGCTATTCTGGTTTTTGGCGGAATCTGGGGATTTTGGGGGGTGTTTTTTGCCATTCCTTTAGCAACGTTGGTGCAGGCGGTGCTTGAAGCTTGGCCGAGTAGTAGTGAAGCGGCGCCGTCGCCCGACTGAGGAGGCCGTCTGAACGGCCCCCCCGGATACGGATCTATTTCTTGCTGCTGAAGCCGATCAGAAGATAGGCAGGGCACCAGCCAATCAGACCGGTTAACAGGGGAACAGCACCGATTGCAGCCCAGTAGACGGGCGCTGGGCTCAGTACGAAGCCCCATACCAGCAATGCAGCGCCAACAACGATGCGCAGGATTCGGTCGATACCGCCGACATTCAGTTTCATGGATAGCTCCTCAATGGGTTTGGAGTAGGATTTCAAGCTCTCTATCTTCATCAGTCGAAAGAAAGACTCATGGGGCACATCATAGTCGGCCCACCCTGGAATGTATGTGACTTTGTCACAGAGGACTATGAATTCTTAGCCAAGCAGCACTAAAAAGCATGCTGTTTTGTCAATGTTTACTGACCAGCCAGAAGGCAATACCGATACCGCTGTAGCACGGCTGGCGCTAGTTTTTGGTAACCTGATCAATAACAGGGGCATAACGCCATGATTTTATTTGAATCAATAGGTTGGTGGCTTCAGGTACGCTGACAGCCAGGGCGGACTCGGTGACGGGTTTAATAGTGATCCAGGGTTTTGTTCGACAGGCCGGTGATGTCGGTGATTTGCAACTGGCCCCTTGATACGCTTATCAGTCCCTGATGTTCGAAATCCTTGAGGATACGGCTGACCACCTCGCGCGATGTACCCAGGTCGGAGGCGATGGCCTGATGGGTGATTTTGATGTGTTGCTGATTGTCGTCACTGCCACGCTGTAGTAAATAGTCGGCCAGACGCCGATCGACCCGGCGGAAGGCGATCTCTTCGATGACACTGATGACGTCTCCCAGCCGCCCACTGATCAGGCTGAAGAGGTAGTTTCGCCAGGCTGGGTATTCATCCGTCCACTGCTTGACTGTGGCCGAATCGATCACGAGGGCTTCAATCTTTTCCTCACAGATGGCGAATGCGGGGAAAGGGGAGGCGCTGACAATGCAGGAGGCGGTCAGGATGCAACTCTCTCCCGGGCCGATGCGGTAGAGGGTGATCTCGCGTCCGTTCTCGCCCAGTTTGTAGATTCGGGCGACGCCCGAAATGACCAGTGCCAGATGTTGGCACTGCATACCCTGATCGCAGATTGGGCTACCGATCGCCACGCGGGTGGAGATCGCCTGCTGAAAGAAGCTGTCACGAAAGCGGTTGTCAGCAAGCTGCAAAAAGTGAAACTGCTGAATCAATGATTCGATTTGGTGGCTATCTGAAATCAAGATCTTGGCTGTCAGCGACCGGGAATGTCAGGTGTCATAGCTTGCTTGTCGGGTTATGATGGCATGCTTGGATTGAATGGGGTAGCCAGGCGACAACGGGTCTGTCGGCGTAGAGCATCTTCGGCACACCCCCTTAACGATATGCTAATTTACATCAATAGAGCAAGCCGATTGGCGAGGCCCGAAAGAAGTTCACATGACCGAAGCGCGTAATGAAGCCCTGAAAGTGAAAGAGGAGCGGATACGCCTGCTCTATTCGAACGGCGTAACGCTGATTATTGCGAATCTGTTTGCTGGGCTTCTGTTCTTCTACGTCAACGAGGCTTGGGACGAACCCGAGGGGCTGTTCTGGGGTGGTTTGCTTGCCTTCGTTCTGCTGGCGCAGACCATTCTCACTATCGTCGTTCGCAACATCTCGCTGGTGCGTCTTCAGGCGTGGCGATATGCCTTTCTCCCCGGTGTGCTGCTGTTGGGCGCGCTTTGGGCCGGCGCACTGATCTATGAGTTACAACGTGATGCCATCTCACCGCACCTGACTCTGGATGTGGTACTCATCGGCACGGTGTTTCTGTTGACTGCGATGTTACTGACGGTGGATACCTTCTTCAGTTTCATCTTTGTGCTGGCGGCTTCCGGTCTGCTGATCTACAACCTGGCAAGTAACGGGACTCCACTCTCTGAGGATGTGCTGATCGCGATCATGGCCTACTCTTTGGCCTTGCTCATACTTGCCGCCTGGATGACCTTCTACCAGCAGGGGTACCTGTTGATGTCGGCCAATCGCTCCTTGTTGCATGAACGCATGGTAGCGGCGGAAAACGAACTCAGCGAGTTGCGCAATCGCCTGCTCGAAGAGAACGACCAGCGACAGACTGTCGAACAGGAGCTTTATCTCGCCAAGGAGGCGGCTGAGAGCGCAAACATGGCGAAGTCGGAATTCCTGGCTACGATGAGCCATGAGATTCGCACACCCTTGAACGGTATTCTGCCGATTCTTGAGATGCTGCGGGAGACCCATCTCGATGACGAGCAGCGCCAGTTCGTTACCACTGCACTCAACTCTTCGCAGATCCTGCTCAGCATCATCAACGATATTCTCGATTTCTCCAAGATCGAAGCCGGCAAGCTGGATCTGGAGTTCATCGAAGTCAATCTGCAAAATATCATTGAGCAGGTGACTTCATTGATGAAGAACGCAGCCGATCGCCGTGGGCTGAAGCTGAGGTGTCAAATTGCCAGTAATGTGCCCAAGAATGTTCGAGGTGATCCAATCCGTCTGCGGCAGATTCTCACCAATCTGGTGAGTAACGCGGTGAAGTTCACCGAACATGGCGAGGTCTGCGTCGAGCTCTCCTGCCGGCAGTCAACGCGAACTGAGGTGGATCTGCTCTTCGCTGTTCGTGATACCGGCGCTGGTATGTCGGAAGAGCAGGTGAGCCGCTTGTTCCAACCCTTTTCACAGGCCGATGCATCAACCACCCGCAAGCATGGCGGAACCGGCCTTGGGTTGGCGATCTGCAAGCGGCTGACCGAACTTATGGGCGGGCGTATCGGGGTCAAGTCCCAGCCCGGTCAGGGCTCATTTTTCTGGTTCATTCTGCCGATGCGCAAGTCGCTGCAGGATATGCCCTCCAGACGTCGTAATCTGCATAATATCCGCACTCTGGTCCTGGCCTCTGAGACAGATGGCGAGGTTCGTGGCTTGGCTGCCATGTTGCGCAACGACGGCATGTTGCTGGAATTTGCCGATGATCAATATGACGCGCTCAACAAGATAAAGACTTCAGCCAATCTGGGTCCCAGCTGGCGCTATGAGGTCATCCTCATCGACGCTACTCTGCACTCCTCTGGACTCTTCCAGGTCATCGGTACAGCCCGGGAGATTCCCCACATGCGAGAGGTCCATGTGTTGGTGATGAATGCATCGGAGAACGAGGCCGAGTCACTGCAGAGCTTGGGGGTGGAGTGTATGCTTGGCGAGGTCAAGCGCAAAGAGGTCAAGCAGCGCCTCGAGCGCCTGTTGGATGTCGAACAGAGTTACATTTCGCAACTTGAGCCGGGCGAC
Source organism: Candidatus Thiodiazotropha sp. (assembly GCA_037384445.1). Classification (GTDB taxonomy): domain Bacteria; phylum Pseudomonadota; class Gammaproteobacteria; order Chromatiales; family Chromatiaceae; genus Thiodiazotropha. The sequence continues at coordinate 50,015 of JARRNY010000021.1, read as the reverse complement.
GAGCCGGTACCACGATTGCCTGATGACCATCTCAACTGGCTGGACAAACAGGTCCGCCCTGAGTCTGAAACTTTCAACGCTTTCGCATCTCAGCCAACGGAACAGGACGATGGCGAAAAAGCGAGTCCTGCCAGCCACACCAAACTGGCCGGACGGGTGTTGGTGGTTGAAGATAACCCCGTGAATCAGGCGGTGGTCAAGAAGATGCTGGAAAAAGCCGGTTTGTCGCCGGTAACCGCCAATGACGGTGTCGAAGCGATGGAGGCGTTGCGCAGTGAGCCGTTCGACGTGGTGCTCATGGATTGCCAGATGCCACGCATGGACGGCTATGAGACGACTGAGGCGATTCGTGAGCGAGAGGCTCATCAGGGACTGATGCGGATGCCGGTTATCGCTATGACGGCAAACGCGATGTCGGGCGACAAAGAGCGTTGCTTGGCGGTGGGTATGGATGACTATCTATCGAAGCCGGTCAAGCCGTCACAGCTGGAGAATATGCTGCGCCAGTGGTTGCCGATGGAAGATGTGCTGGGCGCGCAGTACAACGAGCAAATGATACTGGCCAGTGCGGGAACTGAACATATTGTTATGTCGACGGAGGCGGACCTTGCCGGTTCTAGCTCCACGGAGGTGAAGAATGAAACAGCACAACATATGGGAATGGCGACGATGAGTTCACCGGGAGTGATTGACCGAACGGTACTCGGCGAGTTGTACGAGATCATGGAAGAGGATTTTGTCTCGGTGATTCAGAGCTACCTGAAGAGCGCCCCTAACCTGATGCACGGCGTGCGAGAGGCCGTGCAGGATCGTGATATGGATGCCTTGGTCAAATCGGCTCATCCATTGAAATCGAGCAGCGCCAACGTGGGAGCCCTGGAACTCTCTGCGCTGGCAAAAGAGCTTGAATTCAAAGGGCGCCAGAACGATACCGCCGATCTGGTCAATTGCTACAATCGGGCCGCCGAAGTTTTCCGCAAAAGTGTGGGCGAGCTGCGGCAGATCGTTGAAACCGGCAGATTCTGACGTACTCCCCTGATGTTGTTGGCATCCCTCTATCACCTCTCTGGGACCGTCAACGGATACCGCTTTATCTCCTCGCTATTTAGAACCTGAAAAACCACACTCGTGGTAACAAGGGTGGTCTGGTCTGACTGTTTCACCCGGGAACGCGAAGATCGTGCCGAGATCGGTGCGAGGGCGTGTTCAGCGAAGGTCGGTAACACTTTGGACTTTGCCAACTTCCCATTAGTTTTAAATAAAAACAGTTTGTTATTCGCGTCTCCAGGCGGTCTGGTGAAATATTCAGGCTAGGGCTTGTGCGATGACAGTTTCGTAATACGTGTCAGGCAACTCCCTCACCTGTTCCGCTTAGCCTGGAACAGAGTCCGCAGTCGATCAGAATTTATTGGGTTGCTGTTTTCGGTAACCTGTTGCCAAGTGTCGCTGCCTTCCTCGTTGAAAAACCATTACAGATGCTCGGATGCATAGTCGGCCAGGCGTGAGCGTTCGCCGCGTTGCAGGGTGATATGGCCGCTGTGAGGCCAGTCCTTGAAGCGGTCCACGACAAAGGTGAGGCCGGAGGTGGTCTCGGTGAGATAGGGCGTGTCGATCTGGGCCACATTACCCAGGCATACGATCTTGGTGCCAGGGCCGGCACGGGTGATCAGTGTCTTCATCTGTTTCGGCGTCAGGTTCTGCGCCTCGTCGAGAATGATATATTTGTTGAGGAAGGTGCGACCGCGCATAAAGTTCAGCGAATGGATGCGGATGCGGCTGCGTAGCAGGTCTTCCGTGGCGGCGCGTCCCCATTCGCCGCCTTCGGTCTGGGTCAGCACCTCCAGGTTGTCCATCAGCGCACCCATCCAAGGGGTCATCTTCTCCTCTTCGGTGCCGGGCAGGAATCCGATGTCCTCGCCCACCGGTACGGTCACCCGGGTCATAATGATTTCACGGTAGAGGTTAAGATCCAGCGTCTGCACCAAGCCAGCCGCCAGGGCGAGTAAGGTCTTACCCGTGCCGGCAGTGCCGAGCAGGGAGACGAAATCGAGCTCCGGATCGAGCAGCATATTGAGGGCGAAGTTCTGCTCCTGATTGCGTGCCGTGATGCCCCACACGGCGTGTTTGGGGTTGGTGTAATCTTCCGCCAGTTCGATGATAGCGCCTGTGTCCGTTTTCTCCCGCACTATGGCCTGAAGGCCTTCGCCGCCGGAGAGGTAGAGGCACTCGCTCGGGTACCAATTCTCGGTATCGGGGCCGGAGACCCGATAGAAGGTGTGTCCCTCCTCCTGCCAGGATTCCAACTCTTTGGTGTGCTGCTCCCAGAAGTCGTCCGGCAGTTTGGCGAAGCCACTGTAGAGAAGATTGACGTCCTCCAGCACCTGGTCGTTGGAATAGTCTTCCGCGCGGATGCCGAGCACCGAGGCTTTGATGCGCAGGTTGATGTCCTTGGAGACCAGAATGATGCGCTTGTCCGGGAAGTCTGTCTGCAGACTGAGAGCGGCGCCCAGGATGTTGTTGTCAGGGGTGTTGCCGGGCAGGGCTGCCGGCAGCTCTGTGGCCACCGGCTTGGTCTGGAAGAAGAGATGACCGGTGAGCACCTCTACGGAACCATTGAGCTTCAGCGTGTCGAGCGGGATGCCCTGGCTGATGGCGTGCTGCGGTATGCTGCTCATCAGGTCATCCAGAAAACGACTGGTCTGGCGTGCATTGCGGGCAACTTCCGACATGCCTTTTTTGCCCTTGTCGAGTTCTTCCAAGACGACCATGGGCAGGAAGATGTCGTGCTCCTTAAAGCGGAACAGGGCGGTCGGATCGTGCATCAGCACGTTGGTGTCGAGGACGTAGAGTCTGGGTCTCTCCTGGGGGTTCTCAGGCATGCTTGATCTCTGGGGCGTGGATGAATCGTGATTGACTGACATCAGAGCACCATCCGGCCGGGCTCTGCAAGCTCGTGTGGAATCGGCGCTCGGGACTGGTGATACGGCTGATCAGCGGGACTTACCACTGCGCATTGCTTTGAGGGCTTCGAGCACCTCTTCCGCGTGGCCTTTGACTTTGATCTTGCGCCACTCCTGGTGCAGAAGCCCCTCTTCATCGATCAGAAAAGTGCTGCGCTCGATGCCGCGGACCTGTTTGCCATACATGGACTTCATCTTGATCACGTCGAACGCTTTGCACAGCTGCTCTTCTTTGTCCGAGAGCAGATCGAAGGGAAATCCCTGTTTCAGTTTGAAATTCTCCTGCGCCTTGAGGCTGTCGCGGGAGGCGCCGAGGATCACGGCAGACTGGCGACGGAATTTGGCGATCGCCGCTTTGAAGTCGAGCCCCTCTTGGGTGCAACCTGGGGTGCTCGCCTTTGGGTAGAAGTAGAGCACCACCGGCTTGCCCCGAAAATCTGAGAGTTTGAGGGTTTTGTCGCCGGTGGCGGGGAGTTCGATGTCGGGTACGGGTTTGCCGATCGCGAGCTTGCTCATGGCGTCGTGCTGTCTCCTGAGTGGGTTGGTCGTCTCTTGGGGCGTGGATTCTGTTTCTGTCGCTGCATTATCCCTTGATGGGCTCGATGACTGCGTCGAGGTTGAGGGCGTCGCAATAGTCCATGAATTCATCACGCAGACCGGCGATATGGATGTCGGCCGGGATGCCGACGCTCATGTGCACCGAAAACATCGGCGTGCCGGTATGGGCGGCAGAGTAGCTGGCGGTCATCATATCCTCGATATTGATATTGCGTTCACTGAAGAACTCCGCCAGCTGGTTGACGATGCCCGGATGGTCCATGGAGACCACTTCGACCATGTAGGGCAGCTGATTGGTCGATTTGGCGCGCCCTTCAGTGCGTTTGCTGACGATGGTCAATCCCAGCTCGACCTGTAGCTCAGGCAGGGAGTTTTCCAGCTTCGCCAGGGTGTTCCAATGGCCTTCGGCGAGGATCAGTACGGCAAATTCACCGCCCAGCACGGTCATGCGGCTGTCGGTGATGTTGCAGCCCTCATCAAGAATCTTTTTCGACAGCGATTTGACGATGCCGGGGCGGTCTTTGCCGAGTGCGGAGATGACTAAATAGTTGTTGGGTGTGGTTGACATGAGGGGTGCTGCCATTTGGTATTCTCAGGGTATCTGCCGGAAGTGTAACATCTGCGGGAATATCTATCGGAAAACGGGTTCAGCGACAAGCCCGATTTTCTCCCCTTGTCATAGTCGTTAGCCACAGGATACCATTGCCGATCGAGTCCAGAGAGAGCGTTTTTCTATGTTTCACGGCAGTATGGTAGCGATGATCACTCCCATGGCGGAGGACGGCAGCGTCGACTATGCCGCCATGAAGAAGCTGATCGACTTCCACATCGAGCAGGGTTCAGATGCAATCGTCTCGGTCGGCACCACAGGTGAGTCGGCTACCCTGGACGAGAAGGAGCACTGCGATGTTATCGCCAAGACGGTCGATTACGTGGCAGGCCGCGTGCCGGTGATTGCCGGTACAGGCGCCAATTCCACGACCGAAGCGATCACGCTGACCCGCTGTGCCAAGCAGGGTGGCGCCGACGCCTGTCTGCTGGTCACGCCCTATTACAACAAGCCGACCCAGGAAGGCCTCTATCGCCATTTCAGGGCCATAGCCGAGGCGGTCGACGTGCCTCAGATCCTCTATAACGTGCCGGGCCGAACGGCCTGTGACATGCTGCCGGAGACTGTTGCCCGTCTGGCGTCAGTACCCAATATCATCGGCATTAAAGAGGCGACGGGAGATCTCACTCGCTTGAGCCGGATCAAAGCGCTCTGTCCCGACAATTTCGAAATCTACAGCGGAGACGATGCGACCGGTTGCGAGTTCCTGCTGCAGGGCGGACACGGGGTCATCTCGGTGACCGCCAATGTAGCCCCCGGTCTGATGCACGAAATGGTCTCCCTGGCCCTGGCCGGTGAGCGGGAGGCGGCGAAGGCGGCCGACGCCAGGCTCGCGGGGCTGCACAAGGCGTTGTTCGTGGAATCGAGTCCGATTCCGGTGAAGTGGGCAGTGAACCGGATGGGCCTGGCGGGTAGGGGCATTCGCCTGCCGCTGACCTGGTTGACCCCCGATTCAGAAGCCGAGGTCGAAGCCGCCATGCTGCAGGCAGGCGTTCGTTGAACAGACAGCCCCAGACTGATCCCGTTTCCGGTACCATCAGACCCATTGCCACAGCAACAACACATCCCGTCTCGCGACGGGAACTGACTAGCTCTAGACCGATCTATCAAAACATGCAGTTCAAACCCAACACCTTTGCCTCTCTCCTCCTTTTGCTCTTGCTGGCCGGTTGTAGTTCCAGCGGCGGCTTCTTCTCCGATTCGGAACGTGAATACCGTACCCAGCGGGAGACGGTGGAGGATCTGGAGATCCCGCCGGACCTCACCCGCTCGTCGATCCAGGACGCTATGGCTGTGCCGGGCAGCGGCGCCGCCTCTTACGAGGAGTATACGACTCGGCATGAAAAGAGCGCCGGTACCGCGACGGCTGCCAACAGCGAGGTGTTACCCGATTTCGAAAACCTGACCTTTCATCGTGATGGAGATCAGCGATGGCTGGAGATCAAGGGCTCACCCCAGCAGATCTGGCCCAAAGTGGTCGATTTCTGGCGCAAGAATGGTCTGCTGCTGGTGGAGCAGGATCCTGCCATCGGTGTGATGAAGACCGATTGGCTGGAGAGCCGAGCCGACATCAAGCAGGGAGTGCTGACTGAATTCTTTCGCAAGGCGGTCGGCGGCATCTACTCCTCGGCAACCCGTGACCAGTTTCGTGTGCGCCTCGAGCCTGGTATGACGCCCGATACCACCGAACTCTACCTGACCCATCGTGGCATGGAGGAGAAACTGGTGGAGAACGTCAGTGGTCAGGCAGACACGACTTACTGGACACCTCGGCCAAACGACCCGGGTATCGAAGCAGCGATGCTACGCAGCCTGATGGTTCACCTGGGGGTGAGCAAGGAGCAGGCAGAGACACTGACGGCGCAGCCGAAGGAGAGCGAACCCCGCTCCCGGCTGGTGCAGACAAGCGATGCGACCAGCCTCTATATCCGGGATAGTTACCCCCGTGCATGGCGGCTCACCGGTGTCGCCTTGGATCGGGTCGGTTTTGCGGTTGAGGATCGGGATCGCAGCGCCGGTGTCTACTATGTACGTTACAACCAGCTGAAGAGCGACAAGAAGGAAGAGGGCGGATTCTTCTCCAAACTGGCCTTCTGGCGGGATGATGAAGAGGATATCGACGATAAGGTCCAGTACCAGGTCAAGCTGACCGAGCAAGGTGATGAGACACAGGTGGTGGTACGTGACCAGGCCGGTGCGGTCGATAACTCCAAGGTTGCGCAAAGGATTCTGACGCTGATCAACGAGCAGATTCGTTAGGGTCTGATATTCGTGTTAACAGGCCCTGGTTAAGGTGGTTACGCCTCGAATGTGCATGATGCTGCAGGGTCGCTCTCGAGAGATTCGACGCAGATGAATGCGCAATCTGCTTGGGTGGCAACAATGACCATTGGCGGAGACTTGCGGTCTATTTCTCTCATCTCAGTGCCATTCGGGGCTGATGAATACCTGCTGCGGATGCCCTTCTCCGGTAGGCGCAGGGCATCCTGAATCGTGTCGCTGCGCTTCGCCTCGCTGGGAAGCGGCAGTCGGGGCAATGCCCTGCTGTTGGAGACGACTCAGGTCCGCGTCCTGATCGACTGCGGTTTTCCCGCCCGGCAGGCCGAAGCCCGCCTCAGCCAGCTGGGTGTCGACCCCCAGACCCTCGATGCCATTCTGGTCACACATGAGCACGGAGACCATATCCGTGGCGTAGGCGCCATGGCGCGACGTTACGCACTACCGGTGTACATGACTGCCGGGACCTTTCGCGCAGGCAAGCCGGGGGAGATTGCCGAGCTGCATCGAATCGACTGCCATGCCGGTTGGTTTTCATTGGGTGATCTGGAGGTGCTGCCTTTTCCGGTACCCCATGATGCCCGGGAGCCCTGCCAGTTTTTGTTCGAGAGCGGCAGGCGGCGTCTGGGATTGCTGACCGATACGGGCCACATCACCCCCCATATTCAAGCGAACCTGCATGACTGTGACTCGCTGGTGCTCGAGTTCAACCACGATAGCGAGATGCTGGCCAACGGCCCCTATCCCCCCCGCCTGCGCGCCCGTGTCGGCGGTCGTCATGGGCACCTGAGCAACACGCAATCGATCGGCCTGCTGCAACAACTCCCGTTGGAACGACTCCGATATCTGCTGGCATCCCATCTGAGCGAGAAGAACAATAGCGTGGCGCAGGTCAGTCAAATCTTGACAGAGCACCTGCCGACACTTCTGGATCGGCTCCATTTCGCCACGCAGGATGGGGTCAGCAGATGGTTCGATGTGGTATGAGTTCTCAGCTAAGTCTATGAAACATCAATGGATGTTTAAAAGTGTCGTCGCCTTCAGCGGTTTAAAATCATCACTAATAACCATCAGGCGTGGAGGCGACTCTTTCATTAGTACATGTTAATACAATGAGAATGCTTTATTTTTCAGTAGGTTGGATGTAGAGTCTCGATGTTGAATATCTGGCGGTGCGGCATTTCTCCTGACCTCATCGACACAGCTGATAACATAGGAGAATTGGAGGTTTTTTGAATGGCACATATCGTTGTCATGGGTGCTGGTACGGGCGGCATGCCTTGTGCGTACGAACTCCGTATGGAGTTGGGACGGGAACATGAAATCACCGTCATTAACGAGCGCGAGTATTTTCAGTTCGTGCCCTCGAATCCCTGGCTGGCAGTAGGCTGGCGGGATCGCTCTCATATCACTTTCGACATCCGGCCACATCTGGAGAAGAAAGGGATTAATTTTATTGCCAAGCGTGTCGATGAGATCGACCCCGAGGCAAATCAGGTGACTCTGGATGGTGGTGAGAAGATCGACTACGACTATCTGATCATCGCCACCGGCCCGCGTCTCGCCTTTGAAGAGGTCGAGGGATCGGGTCCCGAGGGCTTCACTCAATCCATCTGCACCGTGGACCATGCAGAAAATGCCTACAAGGCGTATCAGGATCTGTTAGAGGATCCGGGTCATGTCATCATCGGTGCCATGCCTTTCGCCAGCTGCTTCGGTCCCGCATATGAGTTCTCTTTCATCATGGATTCCGACCTGCGCAAGCGTAAGATGCGCGACCAGGTGCCCATGACCTTTGTTACCTCCGAACCCTATATCGGCCATCTTGGTCTGGGTGGTGTGGGTGACTCCAAGGGCTTTCTCGAGAGCGACTTCCGCAACCATCACATCAACTGGATCACCAACGCCAAGGTCACCAAAGTCGAAAAGGGCAAGATGTTCATCGAGCAATACGATGACGCGGGCCACAAGGTGAAGGACCATGAGCTGGAGTTCAAATACTCCATGATGCTTCCCTCCTTCAAGGGCGTCGATGCGGTAGGTAAGGTTGAGGGGCTCTGTAACCCGCGCGGATTCGTCTTCGTCGACGACCATCAGCGCAACCCCAAGTATCCCAACATCTACGGCGCCGGTGTCTGTATTGCCATCCCACCGGTGGAGGCCACTGCGGTACCGACAGGCGCGCCCAAGACCGGTTATATGATCGAGTCGATGGTGACCGCCATCGTGCACAACATTGCCGATGAACTGGCGGGCAAAGAGGGCACCACCCTGGCGACCTGGAATGCCATCTGTCTGGCGGATATGGGTGACACCGGCGCGGCCTTCGTGGCTCTGCCGCAGATCCCGCCGCGCAACGTGGCCTGGTTCAAGAAGGGTAAGTGGGTGCACATGGCGAAGATCGCCTTCGAGAAGTACTTCATCCGCAAGATGAAAAAAGGTACCTCGGAGCCGATCTACGAGAAATACATCCTTAAGATGCTCGGTATCGGCAAACTGAAATAGCCTTTACCTTCATCGAGAAAAAAGCCCGGATTGATGGGGCAGGGCCTCACCCTATGCCCTGAGCAAAAGGACAGGGTGGGCCAAGACCTACCCGAAGGTGTTGGAATTGGCAGAGGAAAAAAGGTTCGGATAAATAAGCTGCAACAATTTTTTTCGACGATTGCCATAGCTGACTCTGGTGGGTAACCAGATATTTGTTTACTGGGTTAATAACTACGGAACTCTCCCCTGTGAAATAGTTGTGTGGTAAGTCTGCCCCTTGCAGAGAAAAGAGCGAACTCCCATCAGCTGCAGGTAATCTAGAACAGTCGAATTTGCTATCCTCTCTCTCCTGAGATTGAAACGAGGCAAGCTAATCGTGGGAATCAACCGACGAAAGACCCAGACAGTGCAGGTCGGAAGCGTCAAAATTGGTGGTGGCGCGCCGGTAGTGGTGCAGTCGATGACCAATACGGATACCGCCGACGTCAAAGCCAGCATTGAGCAGATAAAGGCGCTGACTCAGGCCGGCTCGGAGTTGGTGCGCCTGACGGTGAACAACGAGGCTGCGGCCAAAGCGGTCCCGCAGATCCGTGATGGGTTGGCGCAACAGGGGGTGGAGGTGCCGCTGATCGGAGATTTCCACTTCAACGGTCATCGGTTGCTGAATGACCATCCGGCCTGCGCCGAGGCGCTGGCGAAATACCGTATCAACCCGGGCAATGTGGGTAGCGGTGAGAAGCGGGACAGTCAATTCGCCAGCATGATTGAGACAGCCTGCCGCTACGACAAGCCGGTGCGGATCGGCGTCAACTGGGGCAGTCTCGACAAAGGGCTGGTAGCCCGCCTGATGGACGAGAACACCCGTTCGCCACAGCCTATCGACAGTACCGCCATGGTGCACAAGGTGATGGTGGTCTCCGCCCTGGAGAGCGCCCGTCGTGCCGAGGAGCTGGGCCTTGGCGGCGAGCGTATCGTCATCTCCTGCAAGATGAGCGGGGTGCAGGACTTGATCGCAGTCTACCGCTCCCTGGCCGAGGCCTGCGACTATGCGCTGCATCTCGGCCTCACCGAAGCGGGGATGGGTTCCAAGGGCATCGTCGCTTCCAGCGCCGCCCTGGCGGTGCTGCTGCAGCAGGGCATTGGCGACACCATCCGTATCTCATTGACGCCCGAACCCGGAGGGCCTCGCACCCAGGAAGTCGTGGTGGCTCAGGAACTCCTGCAGTCAATGGGAATCCGAGCTTTTGCACCCATGGTGGTGGCCTGTCCCGGTTGTGGACGGACCACCAGTACCTATTTCCAGCATTTGGCCAAGGAGGTGCAGCAGCACCTGCGCTCACGCATGAGCGAATGGCGCGGCGTTTATGCGGGTGTCGAGAGCCTCTCTGTCGCGGTGATGGGTTGCATCGTCAATGGACCGGGCGAGAGCAAGCATGCCAATATCGGCATCAGCCTGCCCGGCACCGGAGAGTCGCCCTCGGCGCCGGTCTATGTGGATGGCGAGAAGTCAGTCACCCTCAAGGGTGATGATATTGCGGACCAGTTCATCGAGCTGGTCGACGCTTATGTAAAACAACACTATTCGGCAACGAACCGATAGCCTCGGACCGCTGCTGGTCCATACAACTAAACCACTTGATAGCCTATATCGAACGGAGAGAGAGAGAATGAAAAAAATTGCACTGGCTTTGATGATGAGTTCAATGATTTCGCTGAGTGCTTCGGTCTCGGCGGAGGAAGCTTCGCCGACGGTCAATCTGAAGCGGCTCTCGCTGGAGACGGCCAACAAGGTGGCGCAGGGGGCTATCGAAGCCTGCCGTAAACAAGGGATTCAGGTCGGTGTTACCGTAGTCGATCGGGACGGCATCGTGCAGGTGGCCATGCGTGACACCATTGCCGCCCAGATTACGGTGCCGATCAGCCGCATGAAGGCCTTCACCTCAGTCAACTTCAATGCTGCCACCTCAGCGATGAGTGATCGGGCCAATACTCCCATCGGTGGTATCGATGGTCTGTTGATGGCTGCCGGTGGACTGCCGATCCAGGCGGGTGGTCAGTTATTGGGGGGTGTGGGGGTGAGCGGTGCACCCTCCGGCGAGACCGATGAGGGTTGCGCCCAGGCGGGGATCGACGTTGTCATCGACGATCTTGAGATGTCGATGTAGGTATTACGCTTGTTAGAGTGTATCTCAAGCGTGGTCCACCTAAGATCATCATCAACCCACGGATTCAGGTAATAGTTATTGGTGGGGCAGGGCCCCACCCTACACCTTGAAATTGAACGGTAGGGTGGGGTCCAGCCCCACCAATCGCGGATAAGTCAGTGCCTTTCGGTTCTGACCCCACGGCATGTTCTGCTACTGACCCGGCATGATTGGCGCTTGGTGATGCCCATGATCATGCGGAGCCGGTGGTGCCAGGGGTTTGCCCTCCATGACTGCTTTCGCCGCGATCTGCGGGTCTGCTTCGCCGGTGATGATCACCTCGACTCCTGCTCTTGCCATGCGCTGAACAAAGCCCTGCCCGCCGCTGGCGGTAATCAGGTAGTCCATCTCGAAGAGTGGGTGATCTACGCCACGAAACTCATGCATCGACATCTCTTTCGGCAGGTCGAGACGGGCGATCTCCTGCACTGCTCCGGTCGTCGGATCCTGCTCAAAGATCAGGAAGCGGCGTGATTTGCCGGCATGTTGGGTGATGGTGCGGAAGTTCTGACTGGTGACTGCAATTTTCATAAAGATAGACCTCGGTGGTGGTCCCACCAAAAAATAGTACTTCAGGTCGGGATCAGGGGTTGGCGGGCGACTTACCGCTGCAGGCTCAAAGCCCACTCTTCCATCAGGGCGTTGACCAGCGGCATCGGCGCTTCCATAAAAGAGATAGTGAATCCCTTGTCGCTTTGGCAGATACCGATTGAGCGAGGCCGGGTTGCCAGTTGCATTGGGTCCTGCAAGGTAAAGCCAAAACAGAAAACGATGTTGATGGCTGCATCGATACCTTCGGCAATCTGACCTTCAGGCAGATGCCGGGTATGTTCGAGATGGTCGAAGGTGGCGATATAACTGGCCGCCTTGTGTGATTCTATCTTCTCCCGGAAATAACCGACGATCTCATTCATTGAGTCGAACCGGCATTCGGAGGCTTCCAGCTTAAGGGTGAAGATGGGGACTTCTGTCTGCGCGACGGCCTGTTTCAAAGTGCGCTCTCCCTAACTCAGTCTGAGCATAGCGATATCAAGAAACGGCCGTCAGCATAATGCCCGGTGCGTGTGCCGGGCATTGAAAATGATCAATCTTCGGCCAGGCGCCTGAGATTGGGGACGTCGAGCAGGAATTGGTTGGGCGAGGTCTCGATCAGCAGGCTCTGGCGCTTGAATTCGGCGATGGTACGACTGGCTGTCTCGGTGGTGATGCCGAGCATGGCTCCCATGTCTTCACGAGCGAACAGGCTGCAGGTGCTCTCTTCCGTATGCATCACCAGGCGCAACAGCAGCCGTGCGATACGCTGCTTGGCAGAGCCGGTGGAGAGTTCGGTGAGCCAGGCGTCGGCTTCGTTGAGGGCGCGCTGCCAGCGATTCAGCAGTTCCCGGTGCAGGTTTGGGTTTTCCTTGCTGAGGTTGTCCACCACCCGTACCGGCAGCGCGCAGACCTCGGTCTCCTGCAGCACCACCGCGTCGTGCTGATAGGATTCGCCGACCAGGGTCTCGAGGCCGGTGACATCAGTGGTGCGTATCAGGCGCACAATGCGTTGGCTGCCATCCGGCAGGTACTGCACCAGTTTCAAAATGCCCGAACGGATCGTGTAGAGGCGTTCGCCCTTGTCGCCCGCATGGTAGAGAGTGGAGCCCACCGGCAGGGTGTATTGGTCGATGGGGTCGTGCAGCTTTTCGAATGCGCTGTCTTCCAGGCCGGCGAAGAGTACCGACTCACGTATGGAGCAGATACGGCAATCGGCGATGCCATCTTTGGCCTCTTTGAACGATACGTTTTTAACCATGGTGGGTGGGTAGTGAGTGGTCCTGCTGAGTGTGTCAGAGCAAAAATCCGTTCTCAACCAAAGGTTGGAAGTATGCACGATAACAGATAAATACCTAAGCAGAATACCCTATTGTCTAACAAAAACACCCTGGATAGATACTGGATTGCAGTGTAATGTTGATCCTCAGTCATCAAGCTGGTAGGGGTAACCGAAGGCTCGGGGCTGTTGGATTTTGCCTTAACACGCCCTAGAAGGGGACGGGAATGAATCAAAGTAAAAAAGGAGCGTTGCTGGATCACATTCTCGTTGTTGATGATCAGCCGGCCAATCTGGCCAGCCTGGAACAGATCCTGAGCGCCCGCTACCGAGTCTCTTGCGCCGAGAACGGGCAGATCTGTCTTGATTTGACTCAACAGCTCACACCCGATCTGATCCTGCTGGATGTGGACATGCCTGTCGTCGACGGCCTGACGGTCTGCCGCAAGCTGAAGGGTGATCGCGCCACCTCCATGATTCCGATTATTTTCGTCTCCGCTCTCTCGCGCCTGGAAGAGCGGCTGGCGGGTTACCGCGTCGGCGCAGACGACTATGTGGCAAAACCCTACGATGTGGAGGAGTTGCTGGCCAAAATCCGCATTGCGCTCAACAATCGGCACGATTTGGAAGCCGCAAAACAGCACGTCAACCGCCTGTACGGCAATGTGGCCGACTCGCTCACCGCCTGCCACGAGCTCGATGCTTTGCGTCAGTTTGCCGAAAACGCCTTTGAGTGTTCCGATCTGCGTTCACTGGGCGACAAGCTGCTGGAAACTTTCGACCGTTTCGGTCTGCGCGTGATCGTGCGCATGATCGGTAACGGGCACTATTTCTCACACGCGGGAGAGGTCGGTGCGCTGGATCGGGAGATGATGGAGGAGATGTATGACAAAGGGCGTCTCATCGATTTCGGTCACCGTACCCTGATCAACGCTGATCATGTCTCGGTGCTGGTGCGCAATATGCCGTTGCATGACGCCGCGCGCTATCGCCGTTGGAAGGAGAACATCAGCTTGCTGGTGGGGGTGGTGAACAACTGCGTGGCGGCGGTGGAAGAAGCCAATCTGAAGCAGCACCACGCCAACCTGCATACACTGGTAAGCGGGTTGAATCACATGATCGAGAATTTGCAGGACCCGGCGATGTCGATCGATCAGGAGCATGCCGCTTCGCACCTGACCCGGCTGCTCAGTGTCTGGGATTCCCAGGCCCAGGGCACCTGAGTGTTCGTGGATCAATAGATCCACGAACAGGCCACAGTTAGTTAGATATCACCCCACCTTTGGCAGGCGGGCCAGGGATTCCCTGATCGCTGCTTCCGGATAGTCGAAGTCCTTGAGTTCTCCCTGGAAATAGCGGTCGTAGGCCGACATGTCAAAATGGCCATGGCCTGACAGATTGAACAGCAGGGTCTTGGGTTCGCCGGTCTCCGCGCAACGTTTCGCCTCGCGGATAGCAGCAGCTACTGCATGGCAGGACTCGGGTGCCGGGATAATGCCCTGGGTCTTGGAGAAGAGAACGCCTGCTTCAAAGGTCTCCAGCTGGGGGATCGCCACGGCACTTACCAGACCCTCCTCGTAGAGCTGGCTCACCAGGGGCGACTCACCGTGATAGCGCAGACCTCCGGCGTGGATGCCGGGGGGCATGAAGTCATGGCCCAGGGTGTACATCTTGGTCAGCGGGGTCAGCCCCTCGGTGTCACCGTAGTCGTAGGCGTAGACCCCCTTGGTCAGGGTGGGGCAGGAAGCGGGTTCTACCGCCACCAGTTCCACCGCCTTGCCTGCCGCTTTATCCGCAAAATAAGGGAAAGCGATACCACCGAAGTTGGAACCGCCACCGCAGGGGGCGAAGACCATATCGGGATAGTCACCCGCCAGGGCCATCTGCTTCTTTGCCTCCTCGCCGATGATGGTCTGGTGTAGCAGTACATGATTGAGTACCGAACCCAGGGCGTAGTTGGTGTCGGCGCGGCCGGCCGCCTCCTCCACCGCCTCAGAGATAGCGATGCCCAGTGAACCGGGTGAGTCGGGGTGCTGTTGCAGGATATGGCGTCCGGACTGGGTCATGTCGGTCGGGCTGGCGAAGACCTCGGCGCCCCAGGTCTGCATCATGGAGCGGCGATAGGGCTTCTGCTCGTAGCTCACCTTGACCATATAGACCCGAACTTCGAGGCCAAACAGCTGGCCCGCCAGCGCCAGTGAGCAGCCCCATTGGCCGGCGCCGGTCTCCGTGGCGAGGCGCGTGATGCCGTGGATCTTGTTGTAGTAGGCCTGGGCCACGGCGGTATTCGGCTTGTGCGAGCCGGCAGGGCTCACTGCCTCGTTTTTGAAATAGATCCTGGCCGGAGTGTTGAGCGCCTGCTCCAGCCGCTCGGCCCGGTAGAGGGGCGAAGGGCGCCACAGCCGCAACACCTCGCGTACCTCATCTGGGATGGGTATCCAGCGCTCGGCGCTGACCTCCTGCTCGATGATCGCCGGTGGAAAAATTGCGCTCAGGGCGTCGGGGCTGATCGGGCTGCCATCGGGCGCCAGAATCGGTGCCGGCGGATTAGGCATATCCGCCACCACGTTGTACCAATGGGTCGGCATCTCCGATTCTTTGAGTAGGATCTTGGTCTTCATGTACTCACTTCTCCTGCAGGTATGGGCCGTACTCGCTGCGATATTGTGATAGCCTTCGCTCACCTGGAGCCTGTTACGGCCCTGAGAAAATAGTCACATATTGCGCCGATGATTGCCACGCAACCCGGTGCGGATCGGAATCACCTGTCATGAATATCATCGAAGGGCAGCACACGTGCCCCTGATCACCCTCAAAAACATTCAACTCAGTTACGGATCTGCCCCTCTGCTGGACGGACTCGATCTGGTCATCGACAAGGGCGAGCGCATCTGTCTGCTGGGGCGCAACGGTGCCGGCAAGTCGACCCTGATGAAGGTGCTCCTGGGTGAATTGACGCCTGATGAGGGCGAGCGGGTGGTCACCAGCGGGGTCAAGCTGGCGCGGTTGATTCAGGAGGTGCCCGTCGGCATGGCGGGAACCGTTTTTGACGTGGTGGCCGACGGTATCGGCCAGCTCGCCGACAAGATCAAGACCTACCACCAGGTCAGCCACCAGCTGGCGGAGGGTGGCGATGAATCGCTGTTGGATAAACTCGCCAAAGCCCAGCATGAGCTGGAGGCAGCCGATGGCTGGCAGCTGGAGCAGCGGGTGGAGACTGTCATCTCACGCCTGGATCTTGATCCCGATGCCGAGTTTGGCGAACTCTCCGGTGGTCTCAAGCGCCGGGTGTTGCTGGCGCAGGCGCTGGTCACCGGTCCCGATCTGCTGTTGCTCGACGAGCCCACCAACCATCTCGACATCGCCGCCATCGACTGGATGGAGGAGTTCCTGCTCAACTATCCGGGCGCGATCCTCTTCGTCACCCATGACCGCGCCTTCCTGCGCCGCCTGGCTACCCGTATCCTGGAACTTGATCGGGGTAGCCTAACCGACTGGCCAGGGGACTATGCAAACTTCCTGCGGCGCAAGGAGGAGCGGCTCAACGCCGAAGCGCTGGCCAACGAACGCTTCGACAAGAAGCTGGCCCAGGAGGAGGTCTGGATCCGCCAGGGTATCAAGGCGCGGCGTACCCGCAACGAGGGCCGGGTTAGGGCGCTCAAGGCGCTGCGTGAAGAGCGCAGCCAGCGCCGGGAGCAGACCGGCAAGGCGCAGATGCAGCTCACCAGCGGCGAGCGCTCTGGCAAGCTGGTGGTCGAGGTGGAAAACATCCGCTATGCCTGGGAAGAGCAACCGATCATCCGCGATTTCTCCACCACCATCCTGCGTGGTGACCGGGTCGGTATCATCGGCCCCAACGGCTCCGGCAAGACGACCCTGCTCAATCTGCTGCTGGGCAAGCTCACGCCTGACAGCGGCGAGGTGAAACTCGGCACCAACCTGCAGGTCGCCTACTTCGACCAGTTGCGTGGCCAGCTCGACGAGGAGGGCTCGGTACAGGACAACGTGGGTGGCGGCAGCGACAAGGTGGAGGTTGGTGGTCGCACCAAGCACATCATCGGTTATTTGCAGGACTTCCTTTTCACCCCCGAACGGGCGCGCACACCGGTCAAGGCGCTCTCCGGTGGCGAGCGCAACCGCCTGCTGCTGGCCAAGCTCTTTACCAAGCCGGCTAACGTACTGGTTCTCGACGAACCGACTAACGATCTCGATGTGGAGACCCTGGAACTGCTCGAAGAGCTGCTTGGCGACTACGACGGTACCCTGCTGCTGGTCAGCCATGACAGGGAGTTCCTCGACAATGCCGTCACCAGCTGCCTGGTCTTCGAAGGTGAGGGCAGGGTGGGTGACTATGTCGGCGGCTACAGCGACTGGGAGGCGACCAAAAAGCGCCAGCAACAGGCGGCTAAATCAGCCACACTCGAGTCTAAGGTCAAGTCGGCGAGCGAAAAGCCGAAAAAGAAGACAGAGAAGCTGAGTTACAAGGATCAACGCGAACTCGACGCACTGCCGCCGCGTATCGAGAGCCTGGAGGCTGAACTCGACGACCTGCAGAGGCAGCTGAGTGATCCCGAACTCTACCGCTCCCAGGGTGAACAGGTGACTGAACTGCAGGCGGCTGTCGCCCGGGTGCAAACCGAACTGGAGCAGGCCTATGAACGCTGGGAAACCCTTGAATCCCTCAAGGCAGGGGCATAAACCGACGCTGTTGCCTGTCGCCATTACGCTCTCTTGCTGGTTAGGCGCTGCCACCCAGGCTGAGGCCGGCGCCGCCTGCGTGGTGGCAAAGCGTTTGGGTGATTCGCTGGCCATTGAGTGGGTCGCCTCCCCCCAGGAGAGCGCCGCCAGCGCTATCGACAAGGCCGGGCAGAAGCTTGTCGACCAGGGTTACCGCGCTAAGGGGCAGGACGTCCATGCCCAGGCCAACACCGAGCTGCGCCATGCCTATATGGTTATCATCAAAACCCAATACACAGCCGCAACCGGACGCCTGCGCACCAGCTATGGCTGCGGCTACAGTCCCCGTTCAGCCCGAGAAGCGGAGCGGGCTGCGGTCTATGATCTGCGTAACTACTCCTGGGGCTGGACGCCAGAGTTGGGATATGAACTGATGGAAGCGCTACACTATTGATACAGCGCAGGTTTTAGACCTCAATCGCAATAATTACGGACAACCTGAAAAATGTATGGCATTTTCTCGGGATGTTTGAGAGAAAGTGTCGTATTATCAGCCTATTGATGTGCCAAGTCTGTTTGTTTCACGCAAGATGGCGCAATATCGGTGCAAGCAGGAACTCTTAATCTCTGCACCTGCATAGCAAACGGACTATCATGTGCAGAATGAGTTTCGAAATCTATTTTCGTAATGGTGATAGCGAAAGTAGAATTGTTTTCTTCACCTTAAGACAAAGAGCATAGTATGAGTAAAGGTACAGTTAAGTGGTTTAATGCAGACAAAGGTTACGGCTTTATTACTCCAGAAGATGGCAGTAAAGATCTGTTCGTCCATCATTCGGAAATTCAAGCTGACGGTGGTTATGCAACATTGAAAGATGGCCAGGACGTAGAGTTCGAAGTGGGTCAGGGTCAGAAGGGTCCATGCGCCAACAAGGTTCGTCCCTTGTAAGCAGTAAGCGCAGACTCAATTTGAGTAAGAGGGACCGCCTTTTGGCGGTCCCTTTTTTTATGGGGGAAAAACAGGAAAGAGAAGGTGGCCTATAGAAACAATAAAATAAGTCATCGCTAAAGATGCGAAGCAGACACTGTTGCTATATCTGTACTGAATGATTGAAGGGGCTGTCTCTTTGTACCTTGCAATCATTGCTGAACTACCCATGTTTGTATTGCTTTTTGTCGTTATCGTTGCAATCAACCTCTCTCCTTTCTTCTCAGAAAAATCAATCCAAGAAAAACCTTATTGCCTCTGCCGTAAGCCGGGTAAAAGAGAAAGATGTCGAAGCGGTTTTCAATGATGAAGGCGTGACAGAAACATCCTGCGGTATGGTTTCCTTTGCACCTTCGAGCACAGTGCAAAAAACCAACTTCGTAGAAGGAAAAATGTTCATTCAATTGACGAATGAACTTGGGCGATAATTCCTGTAGATGCACTCAATGAAGAGCCTGAGATGAAAGCACAAATCGTCAGGTATTTTAGAGAAAAGGTAAAAGTTATTCTCTTCAGGAAGCCTGATTTGGCTGTGTAAGTATGACGGGCTTTTCAGATGATCTGTTCGGGTTGTCTCTTCCCTCCCGTTGAGCGGGCATGATCCAGCGCTCCATTAATCCAGATGTTCCACCCCCAAAGGATTGTGATGGAGAGAGGTCTGGTATGGAAAATCAGAAAAGTCTAATATAAGAAGATTCATGAGCGCTGTTTGTAACGCTCAGTTTTCAAAAGGTTATTCACCATGCAGGACCCCACTACTCACTCCGACAGCGACATGGGGCGTGTCGAGGTCAAAGAGACCACATGCTACATGTGCGCCTGTCGCTGCGGCATCCGCGTCACTCTGCGTGACGGCGAGGTGCGCTATATCGAAGGCAATCCCGACCACCCGTTGAACAAGGGCGTGATCTGCGCCAAGGGCTCGTCGGGTATCATGAAACAGTATTCACCGGCCCGACTGACCAAGCCGTTGCTGCGCAAGCCAGGATCGGAGCGGGGCGAGTCCGATTTTGAGGAGATCTCCTGGGACAAAGCCTTCGAGATCATGCAGGAGCGCCTTGGAAAGATCCGCGCCGAGGACCCGAAGAAGTTCGCGCTGTTCACCGGCCGCGATCAGATGCAGGCACTGACCGGCATGTTCGCCAAGCAGTTCGGTACCCCAAACTACGCGGCACACGGCGGTTTCTGTTCGGTCAACATGGCGGCTGGCCTGATCTACACCATCGGCGGTTCCTTCTGGGAGTTCGGTGGGCCGGATCTGGAACGCTCCAAGCTCTTCATCATGATCGGAACCGCCGAGGACCACCACTCCAACCCGATGAAGATGGCGCTCTCCGATTTCAAGCGCCACGGCGGTCGTTTCATCTCTATCAATCCGATCCGTACCGGCTATTCGGCCATCGCCGATGAATGGGTACCGATCAAGCCCGGTACCGACGGTGCACTGTTACTGGCAATCATCCGCGAGCTTATCCATACCGGTCTCTACGACCGGGAGTTTCTGATCAAGTACACCAATGCCGCCGAGCTGGTGGTGGACGATCCCAAGCGGGACGACCACGGTCTCTTCCGCCGTTTCGAGATGCATGTGGAGGAGGGCTGTTTCGATCCGGAGAACAAGCTCTGGTGGGATCGGGATCTGAATTGCGAGATATCCACCCACACCCCGGGCACCGACCCGCGCCTGCTGGGCAGTTTCACCCTGGAGGATGGCACCCCGGTGAAGCCCGCTATGCAACTGCTGAAGGAGCGGGTTGAGGAGTACACGGTCGAGTGGGCCGAGGACATCACCGGTATCCCCGCTGAGACCATCCGCCGCCTGGCCCATGAGATGGGCGTAGTGGCCCGCGATCAGAAGATTGAACTGCCGATTCAGTGGACCGACAGCTGGGGCAACGAGCACGACACCGTCACCGGCAACCCGGTCTCCTTCCACGCTATGCGCGGGCTGGCGGCCCACTCCAACGGTTTTCAGACTATCCGTGCCCTGGGTATCCTGATGACAATCCTGGGCACCATCGACCGTCCGGGCGGCTTCCGTCACAAAGCGCCCTTCCCGCGGCCGATCCCGCCCTGCCCGAAACCGCCCAAAGGGCCCGAGGGGGTCAAGCCCAATACCCCGCTTGACGGCATGCCTCTGGGCTGGCCGGCGAAGCCGGACGATCTCTTTGTCGATGAAAAGGGCGAAGCCGTGCGCCTCGACAAGGCCTTCTCCTGGGAGTACCCGCTCTCGGTGCACGGCCTGATGCATAACGTCATCACCAACGCCTGGCGCGGCGACCCCTACAAGATCGACACCCTGCTGCTGTTCATGGCCAACATGGCGTGGAACTCCTCCATGAACACGGAGAATGTACGCGACATGCTGCGCGACAAGGACGAGAACGGGGAGTACAAGATCCCGTTCCTCATCGTTGCCGACGCCTTCCAGTCGGAGACGGTGGCCTTCGCCGATCTGGTGCTGCCCGATACGACCTATCTGGAGCGCCACGACGCCATGTCGATGCTCGACCGGCCGATCTCCGAGTTCGACGGTCCGGTCGATTCGGTCCGCATCCCGGTGGTAGCGCCACGCGGAGAGTGCAAACCCTTCCAGGAGGTGCTGATCGAGATGGGCAGCCGTCTCGGCCTGCCGGCGTTCGTCAAAGAGGACGGGGGGAGAAGTTCCTCAAGGGCGAACCCAACCCCCGCCAGTGGGAGATGTACCAGGAGAACGGCTGTGTCTACCACCACAAGTTGCCCAGGTCCTACCAGTACATGCGCAACTGGAACCAGGGCTATCTTGAGTGGGCCCGCTACCACGGTATGACTCGCTACGTGGAGCCGATCACCCTGCATCTCTACTCCGAAGTGCTGCAGCGCTTCCGTCTGGCGGCCGAGGGCAAGCTGCCCGGTAAGCAGCCGCCGGATCGCCTGCGCAAGCGCGTGGCGGAGCACTTCGATCCGCTGCCGTTCTACACCGCACCGCTGGAGCACAAGCTGGTCGATACCCATCAGTATCCGATCAATGCCCTGACCCAGCGGCCGATGGCGATGTACCACTCCTGGGACTCCCAGAACGCCTGGCTGCGCCAGATCCATACCCACAACTATATGTTCGTCAATCCCAAGCTGGGTGAGGCCTGCGGCTTCGGCGACGGGGACTGGATCTGGGTCGAGTCACCCACCAACAAGGTGCGCTGCATGGCCCGCTTCTCCGAGGCGGTGGAGCCGGGTACGGTCTGGACCTGGAACGCCATCGGCAAGGCGTCCGGCGCCTGGGGCCTGTCGCCCAAGGCCAACGAGTCGCAGAAGGGTTTCCTGCTCAACCATCTGATCACTGAAGAGTTGCCCCCCTGCGAGGCGGGTGACCACATGTCCAACTCCGACCCGGTCACTGGCCAGGCCGCCTGGTTTGATGTGCGGGTGCGCCTCTATCCGGCCGGGCCTGAAGAACCCAAAGTTACCTCGCCCCAGTTCGCGACTATGAAGCGCTTGCCCGGGCAGGATAAGAAGCGTGGTAAGTGGCAGGCCTTTTTTGCCGGGACCTTTCGGCGGAAAAACAACATTGAGAGCTGAGGACTGATGAATTTTGAATGTTGAATTTTGAATTGAGGAGCGCGTTTTGCGTGGGTGGTTGGCCCCCCTCTCCCTGGCCCTCTCCCACAAGGGGAGAGGGAATCTGCCTGGCGGGCTGAGTGCCTCCTGAAAGCCCCTCTCCCCTTGCGGGAGAGGGGAAGATCAAAACCAGCGTGAGCGAAGCGAACCCCTCAATTCAACATTCACAATTAAAAATTCAAAATTGGAAACAAACAAATGACACAACTAGCGCTAGTAATCGATCTCAACGTCTGCGTCGGCTGCCACGCCTGCGTGACCAGCTGCAAGGAGTGGAACACCTCCGGCTGGGCCGGTCCGCTGACCGACCAGCGGCCCTACGACGAAGATCCCACCGGGACCTTTTTCAACCGGGTGCAGACCTATGAGGCGGGGGTCTTCCCCCACACCGAGACCTACCACTTTCCCAAGTCGTGCCTGCACTGCGAGGATCCGCCCTGTGTGCCGGTCTGTCCCACCGGGGCCTCTTATAAGCGGGAGGACAACGGCGTGGTGCTGGTCGACTACGACAAGTGCATCGGCTGCAAATACTGCTCCTGGGCCTGCCCCTATGGCGCTCGCGAGATCGACGAGAAACAGCGGGTGATGAAGAAGTGCACCCTCTGCATCGACCGTATCACCGACATGAGCCTGCCTGAATCCCAACGCAAGCCCGCCTGCGTGCTGGCCTGCCCGACCAGCGCCCGTCTTTTCGGCGATGTGCACGATCCCAACTCGGTGGTCTCGGTGGCGATTCGCGAAGAGGGTGGTTATCCGCTGCAGCCGGAGTGGGGCACCAAACCGGCCAACCACTACCTGCCGCGGCGCAAGACCCGTATTCAGATACACGAGGACGAACTGGTGCGCGCCGACAATCCGCTCAAGAAAGAGCAGCTGCCGACGCCGGAGGCCGGCGAGACGCTGGACGATGTGGCCTGGTGATTTTTTTAATTATGAATTTTGCATGGTGAATGATGAATTGAGGGTGTGCGCTTCGCACTGGTGTCTTCTAATCCCCCCCTTGCGGGAGAGGAGAAACCCAATCAACCAGGCGCGAAGCGAACAGCTCAATTCAAAGCAAAAATATCGGAGAAAATAGATGCATCCCGCATTCTCGGTAATCTTTCTAACGACCCTGATCGGCGCCGGTCAGGGCCTCTTCCTGGCCCTCTATACCGGTCAGCTCTACTCGCTGGCCAATCTGTTGCCGGTGCAGAACCAGCACTTCTACGCCATGGGTAGTTTGACCGCCTTAGCCCTGCTGCTCGGTGGCCTGGTCGCCTCGGTCTTCCACCTGGGGCGCCCGGAACGGGCCTGGCGTGCCGCCACCCAGTGGCGTACCTCCTGGCTCTCGCGCGAGGTCATTGCGCTGCCCGCCGCCATGGTGCTGACCTTCCTGTATGGTCTGCTCCACTACCTGGGTTGGACTGATCCCTTCTTCGTTATTTCGCAGACCCTGCCGGTCGACGCCACACTCGTTGTCGGTGCTCTGGGCACCATCTCCACCTTTGTGCTGTTTCTCTGCACGGCGATGATCTATGCCAGCCTGCGTTTCATCAAGGCGTGGCACTCGCCGCTGACGGTGGCCAACTTTCTCTTTCTCGGTATCGCCTCGGGCTTCATGTTGGCAGCCGCTTTCTCCGCCTACCTGAGTACCGAGCTGGTCGGTTTTTATGGTACCTGGGCGTTGATCGCAACCCTGCTCGGCGCTATCACGCGGGGTTTTTCGCTCTATCGCAATACCAACTTCCGCTGCAAGGTCGACCTGCAGTCGGCCATCGGTGTCCACCACTCTGAGTTGCATCAGAAAGCGCAGGGTTTCATGGGCGGTTCCTTCAACACCCGGGAGTTCTTTCACCACCAGTCCGAGGGTTTCCTGCTGATGGTCCGGTACGGTTTTCTGCTGATGGTCTTTGTGTTGCCGGTGGTGTTGATCGTGCTCGGCTACACTCTGGAATCGACCCGGCTGCCTGTGGCTGCCTTTGTGATTCAGTATCTCGGCCTGGTGCTGGAGCGCTACCACTTCTTTACCGAAGCGAAGCATCCACAGAATCTCTATTATCAGAGTATGGCGTGATGCCGAAGTGTTTTGAGTCTTGAGTTTTTGGTTTTGAGTTGAGGCGTTCACTCAGCTCAAAACTTCCTACCGACTCTATTGAACAAGGAGTTCACCATGAACCGTTTACTGATCCTCCTCTTGCTGTTGGCCTCCACCGCAGTCCAGGCCGACGTGGCGGTGCTCGTGCATGGCTACCTGGGTAGTGCCGTCTCCTGGGATGCCAGCGGCGTTGCTCCGGCCCTGCAACACAACGGTTGGCAACGTGCCGGCATCCTCACGCCTCGCGGTTTGATTCCCACCAGAGCCGATGCCGTGGGTAACAAGTTCTACACGGTCGAACTCCCCTCCATGGCGCCGGTGGCGCTGCAGGCCGACCTGCTGTCGCGCATGATTGGCACGCTGCAACAGCGCCATCCTGATGAACCGGTGATTCTGGTTGGTCACTCCGCTGGTGGGGTGGTAGCGCGTATGGCGCTGGTGCGGGGCGGGGTTAACCACCCCAAAGCGCTGATCACCATAGCAGCGCCTCATCTCGGTACATTGCGCGCGGTCGAAGCGCTGGATGAGACCGATGACGCCTTTCCGATCAGCGTGGTGAAGGAGTTCTTTGCCGGTGAACTCTATGGTGTGGTGCGCGACTCCTGGGAGGTGTTGCTGGATCTCACTCCGGAGCAGCCGGGCAATCTGTTGTTCTGGCTCAACCGCCAGCCCCATCCCGACATCCAATACATCTCGGTGGTGCGTCCAGGTCCCATCGGTGCCGGTGACGAACTGGTACCCGCATTCAGCCAGGACATGAACAACGTGGCGGCGTTGAAAGACAGGTCGCAGGTCGTCACCACGCCGGTGAGCCATGCACTGCAGCCGTCGGACGGGCCGTTGCTGATGCGGCTGCTGAATGGACTGTAATTTGCGGAGTAGGGCCGCGCTCCAGCCAAGCTGGGCGAGTTGATTCCCGTACTGGGGCTTACCCTGGCCCAGGGCGATTGATAGTGCTCAATCGCCCGTTCTCTCAAAGTCGGGTATTTCCCGGATCTCCCCCGTTAGCTGGGGCATGTCATACGCCGCATTCTGTTGCGTTATATAACACACTGTTTTTCAGGAATAATTTTCACTAATATAGGCGGGCTGTGGATGGGGTTGAATCTGTGGTTGATCCCCTCGTTGATTGTGTCTGATAGTTGCGTCTGGGGCGTGAAGATTTTTGTGGCGTTAGTGGTGTACTGATTGGTGTTCTCTCATCTCGGCGTTTGGCGTTTATTCACCGTCCTGTCTGTCAGCTCGGTGCTGGCAGCTTGTGCCGCAACGCCTCCCCCAAGGGAGTTGACGATAGAGGCGCCAACCCGCTTCAGTCAGCCGGCCGGTGAGCAGGCTCTCCCCGAGCGCTGGTGGCTGGCGTTCAACGATTCGAATCTGGATAACTTGATCGAACAAGCCCTGTCGGAGAGCTTTACCCTGCAGGCAGCCTGGGCGCGGCTGCGCCAGGCCGAGGCGGTCGCCCGTCGCGAGAGGGGAACGCTATGGCCGGAACTGGATGCCGAGGCTGGCCTGACACGCCAGGACTCCAACTCAACGAGTGCGCAGACCAGCCGACAGCTGGGGCTCTCCGCCGCCTATGAGGTCGATCTCTGGGGCCGCTTGAGCAGTAGCTCCGAAGCCGCTCTCCTGGATGCCCAGGCCAGCGCCGCTGACCTGCACACCGCTGCCATCACGCTGAGCACTGAAGTGGCCGATACCTGGTACCAGCTTCTGGAGCAGCGGGCCCAGGTTGCTCTCGTTGCCGGGCAGGTCGATACCAACCGGCAACTGCTGAAGTTGGTAGAGGCGCGCTTTCGTATTGGTCAGAGCAATGCCAGCGATGTCTACCGCCAGCGACAGCTGTTGGCTCAGACCGAGGGAGAGCTGGCGCGGGCGGATGCCACGCTGGCTACACTAGAGCACCAACTGACCATCCTTCTGGGGGCCTACCCGGGCAGCCGGATGCTACCTGCAGGGAAAGCACTGCCGGCTTTGGGGCCCTTGCCGGATACCGGCGTCCCGGCCGAACTGCTTCAGCGTCGGCCCGATATTCAGTCAGCCCGACTGCGGCTGGGGGCTGCTGATGCGCGGGCCGCAGCGGCTGTGGCAGCCCGCTATCCCCGCATCGATCTCAGCGCCTCTATTACCACCTCCAGCCGTAACGGTGAGCTCTTTTCCGATTGGCTCGGTTCCCTGATAGCGCAGCTTACGCTTCCCTTGGTCGATGGCGGTCAACGCCGTGCCGAGGCGGAGCGGGCACAGGCCGCAGCGCTGGAGACGATGAATGACTACCGCCAGGCCCTGCTCGACGCCATTGGGGAGGTTGAAATGGCCCTGACCGCCGAACTGGGACAGCGGCGCTATCAGGCCAGCCTGGATGCCCAGCTGCGACAGGCGGCCGCGGTAGAGCATCAGGAGAGACAGCGTTACTTCCAGGGCGACACGGACTATCTCTCCGTGCTTGATGCCATGCGCTCCCGCCAGGCCCTGGAACGCCAGCAGGTAACCGCCCAGCGCCAACTGATCAGTGATCGTATCCAATTGGTGCGTGCGCTGGCAGGTGGTTGGTCCATGACGCCGCCGGAGGAGAGTGAGAATGACCGATAGTGCCTTCAGCGCGGGCAGGAGTGCCCGCAAGTTGCTCCTGCCCGCCCTGATTATCGTGGTGGCTACGGCGGTGGTGGGCTACCTGATGAGCACCTCCAGCCGCGCTCAGCGCAGTAAACCGGTGCGTCAGGCTCGCCTGGTGGAGGTGGTTGAGGCGACGCCCCAGAGCCATACCCTGACCATCGAAGCCTGGGGCTCGGTGCTGGCGGCGCGTCAGGTGACCCTGCAATCCCAGGTGGCCGGTGAAGTGAACCACACCAGCGAGACCTTCGAGCCAGGCGCTCAGGTCGCCGCCGGCGAGCTGCTGCTGCAGATCGATCCGGCGGACTACCGGCTCGCGATACGCCAACGCCGTGCCGACCTGACAAAAGCCAAGGCCGAACTGGCGCTGGAGGCGGGCAAGGGGAAGGTGGCGGAGCAGGAGTTCGCGTTGTTGAAACAGGCGAGCGAACCCTCGCAAGTGCAACGCCGGCTGATGTTGCGCGAACCCCAGCGGGAGACCGCCCGTGCCGATGTCTCGTCAGCCGAAGCCGCGTTGGCCGCCGCCGAGCTGGATCTGGCGCGCACCCAAATCAAAGCGCCATTCAATGCCCTGGTGATGGAGCGTCAGGTCAATCTGGGCACCCGGGTCACCAGCGGCGCCAATCTGGCCACCTTGGTCGACACCGACACCTTTTGGGTGGAGCTGGCGGTGCCGGCTGCCAGCCTGCGCTGGCTGAAGATGCCTGCCGGAGGCGAGGCGGGTGCCAAGGTGCATCTCTACCAGGAGCAGATCTGGGGTAAAGGGCGCTACCGTGAGGGCAGGGTCATCCGCCTTCGCGGTGATCTGGATGAGAAGGGGCGCATGGCCCGCTTACTGGTCGCGGTGGACGATCCCCTGGCCCTGGCCGATGGAGAGCTGCCTCCACTGTTGCTGGGCTCTTTCGTGCGTGCCGAAATCGTAGGTAGCGAGCTGCGCGATGTACTCTCCCTGGATCGTGGCTGGCTGCGTGATGACAACACCCTGTGGGTCATGGATCGAGAGGACAAGCTGGCGATTCGCCGTCTGTCGCTACTCTATAGCGGGGTCAATGAAGTCTATGTGCGTGGTGGTCTCGAAGCCGGAGACCGTATCATCACCAGCGAGCTGGCGGTGGCGGTGGCGGGCATGCCACTGCGTACCGCGGCTGAAGCACCAAGGCGGCAACCATGAGTGAGCGCTGGCAACGGGGGCCCATCGCATGGATGGCGAGCAACTCTGTCACGGCCAACCTGCTGATGCTGGTATTGCTGTTCGGCGGCCTCTATCTGACCACGCGTATCCAGCAGGAGGTCTATCCGGCTTTCGATCTGGACCGGATCACGGTCAGGATCGCCTATCCCGGGGCGACACCCGAGGAGGTGGAGCTGGGTGTGGTACTGGCGGTCGAGGAGTCGGTGCGCAGCCTCGACGGAATCGATGAGATCCGTTCCAGTGCTTCCGAGGGGAGCGCCTCGGTCGCTCTCTCACTGCTCTCCGGGGCCGATGCGCAGATGGTCTACCAGAATGTGCAGCAGGCGGTGGCCCGTATCACCACCCTGCCGGAGGAGGCCGAACGCCCGACCATTACGCTCGATGTCCACAAGCATGGGGTGATCGACATCCAGGTCTACGGCGATGCGGACGAGCATGCCCTCTACCGGGCCGCACAACGGGTGCGCGAGGCACTGCTGCAGCAACCGGGCATTACCCAGGTCGATCTGGAGGGGGCGCGTGCGCTCGAGGTGCATATCGAGATCCCCGAAGCGAATCTGCGTGCCCACGACCTGACGCTCAACGAGGTGGCGCAGACGGTGCGGGCTCTGGCGGTCGATCGCGCAGGCGGCAGTATCGAGACCCGGGGTGGGGAGATACTGCTACGCATCAACGAGCGGCGCCAATGGGCGCGGGAGTTCGCAGCATTGCCGCTGATCCAGGGCGAGGGCGGGGTACTGCTTCGACTCGGCGACATCGCCCAGGTGAGCGAAGGCTTCGCCGACAGTAACCGGATCGCCACCTTCAACGATAAGCGCGCGATCGGTATCGATGTCTCACGGGTGGGGGAGCAGACCCCGCTGAGCGTCTCGCAAGCCGTACGGGATAGCCTGCCGCTGATTCGAGCCGGGCTGCCGCCCCAGATCGAGCTGGAGATCCTCAGTGATCGCTCCGAGGTCTACCTGCAACGGCTCAGTCTGTTGTTGAAAAACGGCTTTATCGGCCTGCTCCTGGTGCTGGGCCTGCTGAGTCTCTTCCTGGAGTTCAAGCTCGCCTTCTGGGTCACCGTCGGCATTCCCACCGCTTTCCTCGGGGCCTTGCTGTTCCTGCCGGGGATGGGGGTTTCGATGAATATGGTCTCCCTCTTTGCCTTCATCGTCGCCCTCGGCATCGTGGTGGACGATGCCATCATCGCCGGCGAAAACATCTACGAGTACCGCCAGCGGGGCATGGGCTTTCTGCAGGCGTCGATCCGTGGTGCTCAGGATATCGCCGTGCCCATCGGCTTCAGCATCCTCACCAATATCGTCGCCTTCCTGCCGATCCTCTTTGTGCCGGGCGCTTTCGGTAAGATCTGGTCGGTGATACCGCTGGTGGTGAGCAGCGTCTTTCTCATCTCCTGGCTGGAGGCGCTGTTCATCCTGCCGGCTCATCTGGCCCATGTGAGGGACCGGCGCAGGACCCGATGGGGTGAGGCGCTGCACCAGCGCCAGCAGCGCTTCAGTCTTGCCTTCCGCCATTTCGTGGAGGATGTCTACGGGCCATTTCTGCGTCTGGCGGTAAGCCATCGCTACCTCACTGCCACCTGCGCGCTCGCCTTGCTGGCGGTGGTGATCGCCATACCCATAAGCGGTCGCATGGGTTTTATCCTCATGCCCAAGGTCGAATCGGACAGGGCTAACACGACAGTCACGCTGCCGGTGGGAACGCCCATGGTCCGGGTCGAGGCGGTACGGGACCGGGTCGTCAATGCGCTGAACAAAGTCATCGAAGAGCACGGCGGGAAGCAACTCAGCAAGGGGGTCTTCGCCCTGGTGAACGAAAACAAGGTCTCCGTCCGCGCCTATCTGCAGCCTCCGGGGCAGCGGCCGATCTCTACGGCGCAGGTCACCCGGCTCTGGCGCAAGGCGGTGGGGACTATTCCCGGCACCGAGTCGAGTCGTTATGAGTCGGACCGCGGTGGCCCAGGCAGCGGCGCCTCCATCAGCGTTGAGTTGAGTCACAACGATAGCGACATGCTCGACCTGGCCAGCAGTGCCCTGGCTGAACGGCTGGGACAGTTCAGCAACATCAAAGATATCGACGACGGTTTCACCCCCGGCAAGCGGCAGTTCGACTTCCGCCTCACGGCGGAGGCCCGTAGCCTGGGCCTGACTGCCAACGAGATCGGCAACCAGATCCGTGCCGCCTTCCACGGCGCCGAGGCGCTGCGTCAGCAGCGGGGAAACGATGAGATCAAGGTGTTGGTGCGGCTCCCGGAGGAGGAGCGCAGGCGGGTCTACGATCTGGAGCAGATGTTGATCCGCACCCCCGCGGGCGGCTATGTCCCTTTGCGTCAGGTGGTGGTGTTCAAGCCGGGCCGCGCCTTTACCGAGATCGATCGCCGGGGGGGACGGCGTACCGTTACCGTCACCGCCAACGTGGAGCCCATCAGCGAGACCACCCGTATACTGCAGGAGGTCAAGAGCGATGTGTTACCCGCACTGCTCAGGGACTATCCGGGACTTGCCTATAGTTTCGAAGGACGGCAGGCGAGCTTGCGCGAGGCGGTGGACAGCTTCTACGTTAGCGTGAGCGGTGCCCTGATTGTGATATTTGCCTTGTTGGCAATACCTTTCCGCAGCTATACGCAACCGTTGATCGTCATGAGTGCGATTCCCTTCGGCATAGTGGGGGGTATCCTCGGTCACTTGCTGATGGGCTACAGCCTGAGCTTGATCAGTGTCATGGGCATGATCGCACTGGGCGGTGTGGTGGTGAACGATGCTCTGGTCATGATCACCTACGCCAACGAACGCCGCAGCGAGGGCATGAGCGCTATGGATGCCATGGTGGCTGCCGGTGTGCGTCGCTTCCGCCCCATCCTACTGACCACAGTCACCACCTTCGGTGGCCTTGCGCCGATGATTTTCGAGACCTCACGACAGGCCCGTTTCATGATCCCCATGGCGATTTCGCTCGGTTACGGCATTCTATTCGCCACCGCCATCACGCTGCTGCTGGTGCCGAGCCTCTATCTCATCCTGGAAGATGCTGGCCGGTGGCGTGGGCGGCGGCACGCTGCACTCCCTGAAGTGCAGCAGTTGGACTCGTGATATCCCCATCTTTTGTGTGAAAAAACAGTTTCCGTTTCGATTGCAGCAATAAACATCCTTTAAAAACAAGTAGCTGTAATTGGCCTCTCTTTTGCTCTGGGAATTAGGTTACTAAATCTACAGAGCATAGCGATGTGCGCCTGCATCGCACAGGGAGCTGGAAATTCATGAAGAACACAATATGTTTTCGGGTGCGCTTAAGTCTCGATGCACTGATCCATTGCCGCTACTGCATGCTGGTAAAAACAGGGAATAGACGGCATTTGGGCCTGATTCTCTGCCTGGGTCTGCTGGGTGGCAATCTCTGCCAAAATCTCTTTGCGGCGGAGAGCGCCAGGCTCCCCAACAGTCAAAATCAGACAGTTGTGGATTTTGCTATCCCGCCCCAATCGCTTAAACCGGCACTTCATAGCTTTATGGCGCAGGCTGGTGTGAAGTTACGCTATGTTCCGGCTCAGGTGAGTGGTTTGCGCAGCCCTGGCGTCAGTGGCAGGCTGACACCCGAAGCGGCCCTCTACCGACTGCTGTCCGGCAGCGGTCTGCGCTGGCGGCACAGGGAGGACGGTCACTACCAGTTGCTCAGCACCAGCCGGCGCGGAACGACGCAGGAGGAGACAGAGGACGGTGAGGTGACGGATCGGGTCGTTCTCTCAGTCACCGCCTCCCGGGTCGCCTCCGAGGTGCAGAAGACGCCAGCTGCCATCTCCATAATTGACCAGCAGGAGCTGGCAAGGATCAAGCCCGTCGATACCCGCCGCGAACTGCTGAAGCGGATTCCCGGCTACAGCATGATTCGCAATCTCAGAATTCCCAGCGGGGGCAAGAACTACACCATCAATCTGATCGACGGACTGGCCATCGGCTCGGCCTTCGGCAGCGGCTCCATCGGTTCGGTGGAGGATAGCAACACCTTCGACATCGAACGGGTCGAGGTGATCCGGGGACCCGCTTCCGCACTCTATGGCAGCAATGCCCTGGGAGGGGTCATCAATGTCATCACCCGCGAACCACCGGCGGACCCGGAAGTTCGTGTTTGGGGTGAGGCGGGTGAGTATGGCCGGCAGCGGGGTGGCGTCTCAGCAGCGGGAAGCAACGACGCTCTGGGCTACTTTGTCGATGCCAACTTCCTCAACTATGACGGTTGGCGGGAGCGGACCGATAACGAGCGCAAGCAGTTCAGCAGCAAGCTGCTCTACACGCCCGACATCGATGTGGCTTACACCTTTCGGGTCGAATATCTCGACCTCTATCAGGAGAATCCAGGTTCGCTGAACGAGGCGCAATTCAACGAGGATTGGCAACAGGCTTTGGTCTATGACGCCTATAATGACGAAGAGGCGGTCTCCGGAAGCTTCAAATATGAACGTGACCTGAGCAACCACTCCGCTATTGAGCTCTCCTACGGTATCCGCAACACCCAATCCGAGGGTCCGCCCTCCTACAGCGTCACCGGTGGTTTCTCCAGCAGTGATGTTACCAACCAGAATCTGGTGGGGCTCTATCGGCACGAGTTCGACGGTTACGCCTCCCAGCTCATCGTCGGTATCGATCTGCTGCACAGCGACTCCCTGTCCAAAACTTTCGAAGATCGCCAGCCGTCGAGCGACATCAGCCAGCAGTGGGATGTCACAGCCACTACCCGTTCGCCCTTTGTTCAATATGAGCTGTCGCCGAAGTCCTGGCTGCACCTCTCCCTCGGCGCACGTTATGACCATATCAACTATGCGGCGGACGGTTACAAGGTCTCCCGTGGTGTGGCCACCGATTACGACGAATCGATCAGTTACTCCCATCTCAGCCCCAAAGCGGGCGCGACTTTCGATCTGAATGCCCGCAACAGCCTCTGGGTTGGTTATGGCCAGGGGTTCGTGGTGCCGAGCAGAACCTACCTCTTCGTCGGCAGTCGGGGTTACGATCCCAACCCCGATCTCGAGCCGGAAAAGGCGAGAAACTACGAACTTGGCCTGCGCGGCAGGACCCAGGATGGCTGGCTGAGCTACGACGTGACTCTCTACCACACGAAGATAACGGACATGCTGGTGGCGGACGACAACCTCAGCCTTTATGTGAATGCCGGCGAAGTGCTGGTCAAAGGTGTGGAGAGCGCCATCGGCATTGTGCCGCTACAGGATTGGCGTATCGATCTCACCCACACCTATGCGGTCAACAAATACCTCGATTTTATCAGCGGCACAGCCAACTACAGCGGCCATACGATGAGCGCCTCACCGCGTCACCATCTCGATGCGCGGCTCACCTGGACGCCGCTGCCCGGATTGTCGGCGGAGCTGGAGTGGAATCACATCAGCCGTTACTACACCAGTAATCAGAATGATGATCCCCAGGGCCAGTTCCAGCGAGGGGATCTTCTGAACCTGCGGGTGGCCTATGCAAAGGGTCCCTGGTCTTACTGGGGTACGATCCTGAATCTGGCTGACCGGAAGTATGCGGAGCGGGTCTCCTACAGCGCAAGCGGCGGACGCACCTTCGAAGTGGGCGGGCCAAGGACGCTCTACGCCGGGCTGGCCTACGACTGGTGAGTGTCGACAGAGCGACTGATAGCCAGCCAAGTCAGCTCCGGTGGGGGTAGAACAATCGGTTGGGCTTGCCCCATCGATCGCTGCCGAAATGCACGGTGAATTTTTGCTGTCGATTGGGCCGCTGGAACCTGCGGATAATCGAGTTGCGGGTCAACCTGGTTATCCCAGGTTGATACTCAATAAGCGGATTGCAAAGAGCGCAAGGATGGCTCCGCTGAGTAGACGCAGCCATCGGCTGTGTTGAGGGATCTGCTTGAACAAGCGCTCGGATATCCAACCGGTGGTGCCGCCGATGTAGTAGAGAGGCGAGGCAGAGGCGCCGATGCCGAAGAGCAGTGCAAGCAGGGCGCCGGTGAACATCGACTGGGTTGTGGCAGCGTAGATCAGCACTCCACTCAGCGGTGGGCAGGGTATCAGGCTGGTCGATAAACCCAGGGTGGCCATTTGTAGCCAGGGATGGCGGCTGGGTGGTTTGACCTGATGGCCGTCAGCAGCATGGCCAGAGCAGGCTGTTCGGCCTTGCCAGATAATCCGCAGCGCAATCAGAAGGATCACTCCTCCAGCCAACAGGCCTGGCCAGCTGGAGTCGAGTCTCTTCAGTAACATCTCTCCGAGCAGGCCAGCTATCGCACCCCACAGGGTATAGGCTGAGATACGGGCGAGGATGAAAATCGCGGTGGCGTCGAAACCACGCCGGAATCCTGCCTGGCTGGCGAAGATGATTGGGGTGATGAGGGGAATGCAGGTCAGGCTGCAGAGCGTCAGTCCATAGATGAAGCCCATACCGAGCACACCGAGCCAGATGCTATCGAAGCCCTGCAGGAATTCGAGCTGTTGCTGCAACTCCGGCGACAGGGCGTTCATGAGGCCTCTGCCAGGACCTTATCCCATGCAATGGCGGTGCCGGGGGCCGTAGTGATTTGCACAGGCATGGGTATTATCAGACCCTGGTTGTGTACCGGATCATCGTCAACGTAGATCAGTTCCTCCAGCCTCACCCCTTTGGCCAGGTGGAGTGCGCGTTGGGGGATGGATCCGATGTCGAGTCCACCGTAACAGCTCATGGACGTCTTCTTTTCTTTCGGCTCTTGATTGATTCGATGAAGGCCTCGACCCGGGTTGACAGCTGTCCCATATCATCAGGGCTGTAGTCTGTCTCTACATAGAGCATGGGTAGGCCCTGTTCAGCCATTGCTGCTGCAATACTGCGTTGCTCCATTTCGTAGACTTGGCAACCTGAGAAGGACTGGTAGACCACGCCGTCCACAGCACAGCTATCGGCCAGCTCCAGCAAGCGTCGCTGCCGATCGGTATTGTGGTTGAAGATGGGGCAAGTGCAGGGTTTGAGATAACGGTCGGCAATGGCGTCCAGCATGTCGTAGGGTCGCCACTCGTCCACTGCTGGAGCCGGTGAAGAGGATGCGCGGGGCCTTCTTCTGCACCGCTTGGAAACCATCGGCATGTCGGCCCTCCAGCTCACGGTTGAGGGCTTCCACCGCCTCGCACCAGTGGTCGATGTCGTCGAAGAAGTAGGCATTGGTGACCAGGAAGGCGTCTTTGCCTAGAAAGCAGGCAGGCTGGCTCTTGCGTAGCCGGTGCAAGGTACGGAAGGCATTACGTGCCCGAGCTGTGCGGGCCATGGCCTGTTTCAGTTTTCTGCGGGTCAATTTGTGTCCGGTGGTTTTCGATAACCGGTTGGCCAGGTTTTGCACCGATTCGCGCCAATAGAGGCGAGCGCTGTCGCTCTCTTTCGAGCGGGGCAGCTCCATGTCATAGACCGTATGGCCCATGGCGGCGATCATGGCGCCCGCCTTGGTTTTCTGATCGCAGGTAGTGGGGTTGACCACCAGATCAAGAGATCCAGTTCTGGGTATCGGGCTCTCGCTTTGCAGCATGCCAAGGGTCGCTTTTACCAGTGAGCAGGACTTGGCTGGCATGAAGTCGGCCCCCTGGTTGTCATGGAAGTAGGAACCGTTGCAGAGGCGCACCGGGGTGGCGCCCAGAGCGTATATGAGTTCCTCCGGGATCTGGATGCAGGTGGTGCCCACCAGCGGGCCAGTGTGGTTCAGGGGTTCGCCTCGGCAGTAGACCCGGTCGAAGAGATCGTAGAAGTAGCTCATCGATTTGGGGTTGTCGGCGAAGTTGTGCCGGATATGGTCGAGCATTGCCTGGGACTCGCCAGCCTGGCGGCTGCAGCTGAAGGGCGTTGGCGAGTGCGGCAAATCGCTGTCGTTCGGATCATTCATCAGCGTTGGCCTTTTGCACACGTTTGTTGAAGCCTGCCTCGGTTGATTCAAAGATCGTTTTACTAACGAAGGTGACCTTAAGCGCTCCGTCCTCTGGACAGGCGGCGACGCACTTGAGGCAAAGCGTGCAGTCTTCGGTGACAAGGTTTTTCAGTTCCACTTCGTCGGCGATCTCTGGGATGTCCATGTCGCAGGCTCGGTAGCAGTCACCGCAGCGGGTGCATTTGCTGCCCTCTTTGATCAGCTTCAGAGCTGCTGCCTTGGAGAAGAGATAGTGCAGTGCACTGAAGGGGCAGAAGTAGCAGAAGAAGCGTTTCTTGACGAAGGCACCGACCAGAAACAAGCCGAGTACGATAATGCCCAGGCTGGTGATGATCAGTCCGCTGGTAGAGGAGAAATCGAGATAGAACTGGCTGTAATCGCCGGTGAATAGCGGGATCAGCATGCGCCCAGGACAGATCCTGCAAAATGGCATGGAGAGACCCTCGGGCAGCTTACCGAGACCGAACAGGGAGTTGCTGATACCGATGGGAATCAGGATCAGCAGCGCCAGCAGGATGTACTTGATGCTCTGGATGCGCCGGCGTGTGTTCCAGCGGTACTCGGAGTAGCGGATGCCAAGACGCTGGCGCAGAGCTGTGATCCAGTCCTGAAAGGTACCCAATGGACAGATGTAGCCACACCATGCTTTGTTGAGCAATAGGAACCAGAGCACGAAGACGCCGAGTGAGATGAGAAACATCACCCCGGCAAAATCGAGGAAGTACTCCAGCGGGTGTTTCAGATCGTGCTGCAGTATGCCCAGGTAGCAGACCCCGCCTCGACCTTCGGAGTTAAAGACGCAGGAGAAGCTGGGCAGCTTGTTGCCCAGATCGAAGCCGATGTAGCCACCATAGACCAGCAGCCCGAAGGCCACCAGTTGGAAACCGTTGCGAAAGGCTTTGAGGTCG
The DNA here is from genome assembly GCA_037384445.1 of Candidatus Thiodiazotropha sp. GTDB lineage: Bacteria > Pseudomonadota > Gammaproteobacteria > Chromatiales > Chromatiaceae > Thiodiazotropha. The sequence goes on along the minus strand of JARRNY010000021.1, from coordinate 13,140 downwards.
ATCCGGTTGACCCGGTCGCGTAACCGAAGCTTGTTGTTATGCATGGTGACTTCTTGGTGGGGTCAGTCGCAGACAAGCCGACGGCGCCTGATCTTCAGTCGGTAAAGAAAGACACCGAAGCCAGTGATCAGTAAGATCCCTCCCAGTAACAGAAAGGCGGGTAGTTTGGCAGCCCACTCCAGTGGTGAGGGACGGAAGTCGATGGGTTGATTCGCGCGATAGTGAATTTGCCGGTAGGGCTGCCCCTGGAAGCGGCGCTGTAGCGGTAGCGGGGAATTTCGAATTTCATCACGCCGTTGGTGTCGGTATCGAAGCGGGCCTGCCAGCCGCTTTCGCTGCGGATGTTTGCCGCAGTCCTGGTGAGTGCCTGCTGGTCCAGGTAGAGCTTAAGACGTACCCGGTCACCCGAGTAGAGACAGCAGGAGATATGGTGGTCCTGTTCCGGTTTAAGAAGCACGATTTCGAGCGGCATGCCGGCCACCGGTGGACGGTCGTATTTCGAGTCGTTGGTGCGGCCCCTGATCTCTTTCAGCACGGACTCTTTTACATCGCCCTTGCGATTGTAGAAACGGTATTTGCTCGTTTCGATCTCCAGGGTGTCTCCGTTGAGTCGACGCTCCTGCAGATAGACCCAGTGCTGTCCCTTGAGAGGGGCGCGAAAGCGTATCAGATTGCCCTCGATCTGGGCTGGCTGCCGCTCGTCATTGGGATCGACGAGAAACGCCTCGCTCTCTGAGATCTCACCCGGCGGATACTGCCTTGTGACACTGTCAGGATAGGCGCCGTGTTGAATATAGAGGAGCTTGTCCGCTGATGATGCGGTTTCCATGGGTTTGCCGGTGGCGGGGGTGGGACTGATCCAGAGATCGGCATAGAGTCCCGGGCTACATAACGCCAGGAATCCAAACAGACCTCCTCTGACAGCATGGTTGAAGCGGTTGCTCTTAGTCATGACTCACCCTGTAAAGAGATCCAATCCATCAGAAGCGGGCCGTGAATCCCAGGTAGTAGCTGCGTTCGTCGGCCAGGTAGTTGCCCTGGTAGTACTCCCGGTCTAGCAGGTTCTTGATTGAGAGATCGGCTGACCAGTTGTCGTTGAAACGGTAGCCGAGTTTGCCGTTGACTTTGAAATAGGCGTCGTATGAGCCACGCACGCCGCTCTTGGTGTCGCTGTTGTCGTCGCGGCTGTACATTTTGCCGGTGTAGGTGCCGATAACGGAGCCGGACCAGGCGCCGACGGCCCCTTCAATGCCTACATTCGCCAGACGTCGTGCCTGTAGTGGGATCTGTTTGCCCTCTGAGTCCGGCCGTACCTTGTTGTCGGTAATCTCGGTGTTGACCCAGGTTGCGTTGATGAAGGTGTTGAGACTGTTGCTCAATGCATGACGCAGTTCCAGGTCGAGGCCCTCTGTGTCCGCCTCGCCTGCATTCAGTTTGGTGCGATCAGAGCCACTGGTGGTGGTATAGATGAGATCGCTGTAGCGACTGGCATAGGCAGTGGCTCGCAGCTTGGTAGCGCGGGAGAGACTGTGTTCGATGGAGAGTTCGGCGCTGGTCACCTTCTCAGGCTCCAGGTCCGGGTTAGACCAGTAAATGGTACTGGTGCCAAAGGTGGAGTACATGTCCGAGAGGTTGGGGGCTCGGAACGCCTTACCGATAGCACCCTTGAGGACGGTACTGGCCGAGAGGTCGTAGACCAGCGAGATCTTGGGGCTGAAAGCGGAGCGGGAGCGGCTGTCGTAGTGGGTGAGAGTGCTATTGATGTAGATGTCGCCATCAGTGGTCCAGCGATCGTAGCGGGCGCCCACATAGGCCGTCAGGCGCGGGCTGAGGCTGAACTCGTCCTGGGCATAGATGGCAAACAACTGGGAATTGCCGTCGGCATGATCGCCTGCTGCGCCTTTGTCGTCCTCGTTCCACCAGTTGTCCAGGGCGTAGACCTTTTTGTTGAGTTGATCCCGGTTACCGGAGATGCCTAGCAACAGGTAGTGGCTCTCGCCCATGGGTAGCCCCATGTGTACGTCTCCGTTGATCGAATTGGCGGGAATGTCACTGACTTTGCCCGCGCCTTCGGTTTCGGTAAGGCTGGAGGTGATCGAGGTGTACCAATAGGCGTTGTCCTGATAGCTCAGGCTGGCGTTGAGTTCACCGCCGTTGGTGAGGTCGTGCTCATAGCTCGCGGCGTAACGGGTCACCTCTTCGCCGTTGCTGGTGCGCAGGAAATCGGTGGCGCGGATGGTGGTCGAGGCGCCATCGATCTCTGCTGAGCCGGAAGAAAAAGTGGCCCCGCCGGCACGTAGATAACTCTCGCCGACGGCACCGTAGGAGATGGTGTCGAGATAGGAGGCCGATAGAGTCAGGCGGCTGACTTCGGAGGGTGTGAGAAAGAGTTTGGCTGAGAAGTTGTCGACCTCCCAGGCCTGCTCCCCTTTGTCACCAACGATGTAGGTGGTGCCTCCAGTAGGGGTGCCGACGGCCTCCCAACCGGTGACAATTGTGCCACCGCTACTGCTCGGAGTTTTGGTTACAAGCTCCTTGACGTAACCATCGGCCTCTTTGTGTCCGTAGGAGAGACTGAGGCCAACTCCGTTCTTGAAGCGGTCGCGGTAACCCAGTGAGAGACTCTGCAGATTGTGGCTACCGCCCTCCGCCCGCGCACTGAATTCCCGTTTCTCAGGTGATTTGGTGATGATGTTGACTACCCCCGACATGCCAGCGCCGCCATACAGGGAGGAGAAGGAACCGGGCACCACCTCGATCTGCTGGATTTCGTCGATCGGCACGATAGACATGTTGACGCCGGCGCTGAAGGCGTTGTTCAGCGGAATGCCGTCGAGCAGTACGCCGGTTCGGTAGTAGCCCGGCACCCCACGCAGGGTGATCTGATTCTGCCAGTTACTGGGCTGCTCGCCATCGAGTCCTCGAATGAATACACCTGGTGTTCCCTGCAGGGCCTCGTCGATACGGTGTGCATTTTTGTTCTGGATCTCGCGATCGGTCACAACGGTAACGCTGGCTGGCGCCTCCGAGTCGACTTTAGCGGTGCGGGTGGCGGTTACTACGATAGTGTCAGGAGTACCTGAGTCTGCCTCAGCAGCAAAAAGCGGAGAGAACAACAGGCCAAGGGGGAGGAGTGCGCTGCGCGAAATCAGGTCTAGAGAGTTACTGCTCATTTCTCTGTTGCTCCAAACGGTTGTGTCAGTCGTTGTGGTGTCTTCGGGGCCAGTGGCATCAGCGAAATTTGTAAAGGTTTCGCATCAGAGTTGGGGTGAAGTGCGTGCCATGCTAAGTCAATAATGCATTTAAAAACAATAGGTTAAATAACCCTATTTTGCGTGTGATATCACGCATGTTTTCTGTGGCATTATTAATCACTTACAAATTGCATAGTTAAATGACCTACCTATTGAGGCTGTGGTCAGCATCCATGGACAATGCCAGGTTGAAGCCATCCACATGGGGTGATTTCTCTGCAAGATCCTTAAGCACTTGACTGCTCCCAGTGAATGGTTCAGCTTTCCACTCTCTTGATTTCACGTAATGAACAATGTCTGAAAAACTTCCCTTAGCCTCTCGGAACCTCTCTCCTCTGCAGGCTGTCGAGCTCTTCAGTAATGGTTGCAATTGCTCTCAGGCGGTGTTGAACGTGTTCGCCGAGCGCTATGGGCTTGACGATTCGCTGGCCATGCGAATCGCCACCGGGCTCGGTGGCGGTGTCGGTCGCATGGGAGGTGTTTGTGGTACCCTGACCGGCGCTGCGCTGGTGGTTGGCCTTGAACAGGGTCCAACTACCCGCGAAGGGCGTAACGCCAAGGAAGCCACCTATGCGGCTACCCGTCGCCTGCAGGAGCGCTTTATCGAGCGCCACGGCAGCAACCAGTGCCGGGATCTGCTGGAGAAGGATCTCAGTAGCGATGTAGAGTATCAGCAGGCAAAAGAGCTGGGGTTGTTCAAAACCCGTTGTCCTCACTATGTGGAGACGGTGGTGACCCTGCTCGATGAATGGTTCACTGAAAAGAAGTCCACTATGAAACAGAAAATCCTCACCATGCTCGAACTACAGGACGCCATGAACCGCAAGGTCAATCCTGACTGGCGCGATGCGGCTTACCCCTGGTACCGGGCGATATGGACCGAGTGCGCCGAGATGCTCGACCACTACGGCTGGAAATGGTGGAAGCACCAGAAACCCGATATGGCACAGGTGCATCTGGAGATCGTGGATATCTGGCACTTCGCGCTGAGCGATCTGATCCTGCACAACGACAGCATGGAGAAGGCGGCGGAGCAGGCCCTCGAAGGTCTCGCCCAACCGGCTGAGATGGTCGATCTTCGGGCCTCGATCGAACAGCTGGCGATGTCCACCATTCAGCACCAGTCGGCTGATATCGGTCGTTTCGCGCAGGTTATGAAGGTTGCTGATTTGAGCTTTGATGAGCTCTTTAAAACCTACGTGGGTAAGAATGTGCTCAACTTCTTTCGCCAGGATCATGGCTACAAGGAGGGGAGTTACATCAAGCTTTGGAATGGACGCGAGGACAACGAATACCTGGCTGAAATCCTCTCTGGCCTCGATGCCGACAGCCCCGGATTCAGCGATGATGTTTACCGTCAACTTGATCAGGCCTATCCCAAAGGCTGAGTTGTTGAATTTGCGCCTAGGTGGCAGATGGCTGTTTGCTGCCGAGCCCCGATGAGCCGGCCTGACGATCGATCCCCTGCCGGGTTTTCAGCATCGGCTATCTCTTTATTTCCCTGGCAATAAAAAACACCCGCCGAAGCGGGTGTCAAAGCGAGGAGTGGTCGTTTGATCAGGAGTCAGCTTTTACGTCGACGTATCCGGCTGGAGCCGAGACCTGCCAGACCCAGTCCCAACAGGGCCAAGGTGGAGGGTTCGGGAACGTCGTAGGTGTAGCTGACGTAGATATTGCCGGACCAGGCGTTGTCTGAATTTTTGTGCGAGCAGAAATCATAAGGTCCGCAAACTCTCAGGTCGGATTCGAGTCGACGTATAACACGAAAATCCAGAGCATCGCTACCGATGAAGTCGGCCAGAGAAAAGGCGCCAAGATCGAAGCTTGAGCTGAAGACGCCGCTGGTCAGTGAGCTGGCGGTGCAACTCGGTTTGTCATTACAGGTAGACCAGAGCACTTCGTTGTTGGCTGCCACCTCTTTGTTGGGATCGAGCAGCTGGACCCGCTGCTTGCTGGCAGAGCGTCCTTTAGCTGAAGCCCTTTTATTACCCCGTGGGTCGACCGAGTCGACGCTCGAGCCCAGCGACCATGCGGAATCAAACCAGATGTCCACTTGTGTCAGCGTGCCGAGGCTGGCGTCGAAACGGTTCAGCGAGAGATTCTGACGCTGAACGTTTTTACTGAAAATGTGTTTGCCGGCTGCATCCAGACCCGGATTTCTATCGATGAGGTTGTCATAGCTGGCGAAGCTGAAGGCGACCGAATCGCCCGTCGTCATGAGGGCCGCTTGGGCCGAGGTGCCGATGGCGCTGACGGCCAGCATGCCGGCTACGAGAAAGAGTTTCTTTAAAGCCACAGTGTTTCCTCCATGGGGGTTTCCGTTTTTCACATGGCCCTATTAGTGCAGAGTCTGTGCCAACTGGATATATTATTAATTAAAACAATAAGATAAGTTTGTTCTGCAATGGATTTGGTAGTGCCTGTGGGCTCAGTGTAAAAAATCCCGAAATCTTAGTGGTTAATTTAATAATCAATATTTACAGGTAGTTAGGCCAGTATTCGGCATTTAATTCGGGATCTGTCCACGATGGGCTACACAATAACCCTACCTTTTTTTGTTAAATCTCCCGATGGTAGGGTTAATCGGCAATTGCTTCGCCTTGAGCCGAAGACGTTACTCGGCTGCAGGATCCCTGACTGATATCTGATAACCTTGGCCCTCTGCTGCCTGGAAGGTCCGACACGAATGAAGTTGCTTGCCATCGAAACCGCCACTGAGGCCTGTTCTGCCGCACTTTTGATCGATGGTGATATCGAGCTGCGTTATGCCATCAAACCCCGTGGTCACAGCGAGCTGATTCTGTCGATGATGGATGAACTGCTGGCAGAGGCGGAACTGAAGCCGAATCAACTCGATGCCATGGCCTTTGGCCGTGGTCCGGGCTCTTTCACCGGTGTGCGTATCGCCACCGGCATCGTGCAGGGGGCTGCTTTCGCTGCCGACCTGCCGGTGGTGCCGGTCTCAACTCTGGCCGCTTTGGCGCAGCGTGCTTACCGCCAGAAAGGCGAACCCAGCCTGTTGCCCGCCTATGATGCCCGCATGGGCGAACTTTATTGGGCTGCTTACCGGATAGGCGATGATGGTCTGGTCCGGCTGGTGATCGATGAGGAGGTAGCGACGGCGGAGCGTGTGCGCCTGCCCCTGGACGGTGACTGGTATGGTGTCGGCTCGGGCTGGTCGGTTTCTGGCAAGGTACTGGCCGAACGGCTCGGTGAGGAGCTGCTGGGCTATCAGGCAGAGATGTTTTGCAGCGCCTTCGATGTGGCCCAGTTGGCCGCATCGGCATTCGACCAGGGATTGGCGGTGGCGCCTGAGACAGCGTTGCCGGTCTATCTGCGCAACCAGGTGGCGAAAAAAGCCAATCGCTGAAAGTCAGCAGTTGAACCTAAAAAAATCAGTTGACCGCTCGATCCTAATAGCAGATTACTGATTTTGAAGAAAATAGCTTCGATGCTCATGGTCAACTGCTGGGTGAATCACGCTGTCCAACTGATCTTTTTAGGTTGAACGAACCGCTCAACTCTGCGCCGGTGATCTCAGGCGGGTCGCTGTCAAAGGTGAAGAGGCATGCGCCCGACAGAAGGTGCGCAGTTCAGGCTCCGGCAGCGGGCGACTCATGAGGAACCCCTGGGCGAATTGAATGCCCGCGTCGATTAGATGTTGTTGCTGCGATTCGGTCTCAATTCCCTCCGCCACCAAACCCAGGCCGAGTTGATCGGTGAGGGTGATCAGCGAGGAGATAATGGCGATGTCATTCGGGCTGTCGGGCAGGTCCTTGATGAACAGACGGTCGATTTTGATACGGTCAGCCGGTAGCTGTTTGAGGTATTTCAGCGAGGCGTAGCCGGTACCGAAATCGTCGACTGCCACTCTGACTCCAAGCTGTCTGATCTGTTGCAGCTTGTGCAGACTTTCGTCGAAATCCTCGATGAAGGCGGTCTCTGTGATCTCAAGTTCGAGTTTCTCCGGCGGCATGTGGATTTGCTGCAGAATCTGTTGAACGGTCTTTACGAAGTCCGGATTCTTGAGCTGTACGGTGGAGACATTGACGGAGACATAGTCGAGGCTAATCCCTGCTTCCTGCCATTGAAGAAAATCCGCACAGGCCTGTTTCAGTACCCAATTGCCGATGGGCTCGATCAGTCCGGTCAATTCTGCGATGGGAATAAACTGCGCAGGCATAACCAACCCCTTGTTCGGGTGGCGCCAGCGGACCAGCGCTTCCGCTCCATGCACCTGGCCGGTTTGCAGGTGGATGCAGGGCTGATAGTGAAGCTCGAATGTCTTCTGGGTCAGAGCGTCGATCAGGTCCTGCTCCGTCTCCAACTCTTCCACCAGGCTCAGTTGCAGCGCTTTGCTGAAGAAGGCGTAGCTTCCAGATTTTCGATGCTTTGCCTGGTACATGGCAGCATCGGCGTTCTTCAGCAGGTCGAGAAAGGTGTTGCCGTCTCCTGGGTAGAGAGCAATTCCCTTGCTGGCGGTGATACGCACTCGGCGATTGCCCAGAATGAAGGGGTCGAGAAAGACCCGGTCGAGCCGCTCGATGACATCCGGCAAGCGTTGTCTCAGGTCGTCATCAGCATTGGATGAGAAAAGGAAGACGAACTCGTCGCCGGCAAAGCGGCTTAGGATGTCCCGGCGACTGGTGAATTGCTTCAGGCGTGCAGCGAGCTCCCTCAAAAGCTCATCACCGGCTGCGTGCCCCATGGAGTCATTGATTATCTTGAAGCGGTCGATGTCCATGATCATGAGCGCCAGCTGCTGCGGACTTTCTGTGGTTCGTTGCAGGGCCTTTTCCGTCTCCTGCTTGATCAGGCTGCGATTCGGTAGCTGGGTCAGTGGGTCGTGATAGGCCTGGTACTCAAGACGCTGATGCAAGCGGATGTTGGAGAGAGAGGAGGCGAGGATGTCGCAGAACTGGGTCATGATAAAGAAGCGGTCCATACCTGTTCTCAACGGCTTTGGCTGGTAGAGCACCACGTAGGCGATGACCTTGTCCTTCACCAGAGCCGGCAATAGTTGGATCTCAGCCTCCGCCATGAACCCCAGGCGCTCGATAAGAGGTATCAGCTCGATGGCTGTAGTGACGTTGCCCTTCCAGGGGGAGAGTGGCCACTTGATCTCCTCACTGGAGTAAGAGGCGTTGTATTCGCTGGTGTGCTTGCCGAGTTTGTAGAGACACTCTGTATGTACCAACTCACCGGAATGCTCAAGATGAACCACCGCAATCCCCTCGGCACTGACAAAGTCGGGCAGTGCCTCCAGTGTGATGTGGAGTGCCTTATGCAGAATGCCTGCGTGTTGGAGTTTGTAGCTGAAATCGATCAGCCCCGCCTGTTGGTCGAAACTGTTGCCCAGCTTGATGGTCATGTCGTTGAAGGCGTGGCCCAGCTCCTCGAATTCGTCCCTCGAATCGATCTCGACCCGGGTATTGAAGGCGCCTTTGGCGAGACGCCGTGTGCCTTCCAGTAGCTGCTCCAGTGGCACCATATTTCGTCGAATGGCGATGATGCTCAACAGGATCACCAGAGAGAGGGTGATGATGCCGACCTGGAGAAAAATCTTCTGAAACTGATAGACCGAAGCCATGACTACCCGGTTCGGCAGCGCAACTGCCACACTCCATTTCTGTGTCTGGTAGTGGGGCGCCAGAAACAGGGACCAGTAGGCGGTGAAAAGTCGCTGCTCTCCGTTTGGAGACCAGATGAACTCCTGCGTATTAAGGCTGTTTGTGCGGGCAGCCAGGTCTGCCAGCCAGGGCATCTGATAGGGTTTGTTGCAGTAGATCGGGATGCCGTTTTCGTTGAGCACACAGATCAGCTCGCGGCGGACATCAAGCTGGGTATTGTCGATCAGGCTCGGGATATGGAGACGGGCGCCGAGCAGTCTTCCCATTGGCGCATCGCTACGCAGAGGTATGAAGAGATAGAGCCTGGGGCGGGGGCCATTTTCGCTGCCGGTCGAGAGCAACAGCATCGCCTTTCCAGGGATACGTTGTTCATGAACCTGCTTGATCAGCGCCGGCCCGTCGATATCCGCGCCTCCGGTCAGGGCCGAGACTTGGCCCTGGTTGCTGAGCAAAAACAGCGAGTCAATGGGCTGCGGATGTGTGGTGGCGTCGACTCGTGAGAGATTGGTAAGGGCCGGCCGATACCCCGCACTCAGACTCTCGGCGATCAGCTGCAGCTGATCCTTGGTGTACTGCAGGCGTTGGAAGATATCCATACCGATCATCTTGGCGGAGAGCCGGATCTCTTTACTGTGCTGCTCCACCAGCTGGCTTCTGACCTGATAGAGGGTGAGCCCGGCAAGTAGAAGCAGAGGGATGATTGCAGCGCTGATAAAGAGCAGGACAATGCGCTTGGAGACCCGGTTGGCGAGGATGCGTCTGGTCAACAGCATGGGCTTAATAGTCCCTGCCGTAGCCGTAGTAGGCACCATTATTGGCGCGCACGATGTCGTCTTGGCTGGAGGCGGCGGTCAGTGGTGGGGAGGATTTTCCATCTTTGCCCATGCTGTAGAGATCGAAGTCGGAATTGATGGGAACCAGACTGTGGTCTTTGCGTTGATGCCCCTTAGCTTTGTTCCCGGCGCCCTCTATGCGTAGATACTGATAGGGGTTGTCCCAAGGGTCCAGCATATCGATCTCTATATCCGCCAGACTGTTGGGATAGGCGCCGGTGTCCAGTTTGTAGTTTTCCACCGCCAGTTCGATCTGTTTCATCTCCTGTACAGCCCCGCCCATTTCACTCGTTTGTACGTATCCTTTGTAGGCTGGTATAGCAATGGCGGCCAAGATAGCGAGAATTGCCATTGCCAGCATGAGCTCAGCGATGGAGAATCCGAGAAGTTGTTGTCGATATCCTGTGGCACTCATGATGAGGCTGATTTCCAGGTGATTTATAGGACTGAGTGGTCGGTCAAACTGCGACCCTACTACCCGATGATGTCAACGCGTGCAGTGACCTCTCTCCCTCGACGAGGCCTGATGCTTTGACGCATCCTTGAGTCTCTATCGGCTGAAAAGGGTGAATCTTTACAGAGAGATGGGTGAGGTCAGCGCGCTCTGAGAGCCCTCTGCCGGGGGCTTATGGTGTCAGAATGTTGTCGATTGGCCTTGGGAGGTTGGCTGGATAGCGCTTTAGAATCCGATGCCGATTCCGACACCACCCCAGGAGCGGCCACCGGAACCGACGCCGAGACCGAAATTGACCCGTGGAGAGGCCTTGCGAGAGCTCTGTTCCGGCCACAGAACCAGCTCATCGGCCAGCAGTACGGGGAATGTGTAGTCGGCTTCGCCCACCTGTCCCTGACGTCTTTCCGACAGGCTTCCGGTTGCTGTGACCTGACGTCCCTTCTGATAATCGACAGGCTCCAAGTAGCCACTACGCTGGGCGATGAAACGTCCGGTGGGGGAGGCCGACACGTCGGGGCGCCCGTTGGATTGGAGGGGATAGGCAAGGATCTGCAACTCCGTCGCATCGGACAGGTTTTTGGTCTCGACAATCACGCCCCCCCACTGCAGCGGCTTAGCGTTAGCACTCAGCTCTGTCGAAGCGGCCTGGGCAGGGGTGATGCCGCGTTCTGCGTTTTCAGCCACCTTCGGTGTGGAGGCGCAGCCAGAGAGGCCGATTAGCAACAGTGCGGCAAGCACGACGATCAGTGGTTTCATCTCGATTTACCAGTAGGGGTATCTTCGCCAGTAAGGGTAGGGATAGAAATAGGGATCATAAAACGGATCGTGATAGTAGTGAGGTGGATAGTTTTTTACCTCGGGCCACAGATGATACGCCTTCACGTCAACAACCGGGTAGGGGTAGGGATAGGTGCCGACCGACTGTTCGATGACCTCATTGACCTTGCCGGTGACGGTCAACAAGCGGTCTTTGGGATACTCCTCGGGTTCGAGAAAGCCGGGAATGCGCGCAATGAAACGGCCGCGGCTCTTACTCTCCTCCTGGGGTTTTCCATCCTTGCTCAGGGGGCGTGAGAGGACTTCGATGAGGGTCTGTTGTGCCTCGTTGCGCACTGAGATGATGCTGCCGCCCCAGCGGACTTCGCTGCCGGCATACTTTGCATCCTTCTCCTGCTGCACCTCTTCGACTCGCAGGTCGCCAGGCGGGGCGCTACGGATGAGTTCGGGGATATTGGAGGCGCATCCGCTTACTAGCAGCATAAGCAGGAGACTGACGCCTGTGGTCGTTTTTCCAATGGGGTGTTTCATGCTCTACCACCTGATCTCAGCTCAATCCCTTCGACTCGGGAGGGCCGATTTAATTCCCTGGTGAGTTTCAGGAGAGGCCTACTGCACAACGCGCTCTTTCTGTGCTTCCTCTTGGAAATAATAGTCGTAATTTTTGTGCAGGTGATTGGTGAAAGACCAAGCCTCGCTGTAGGAGAGGCCGCTGTCTTTAGGCAGTATGACTTTGATATAGAGATTGTTATCCCGATTTTTCAGCGCCGTCAGCTTACGGTCGAGATTTTTACGGGAAATACTCTGAAAGCCCTGGTCTCCGGGAGCCCGGTAATCGATACGGTATTTGCCGCCAACCTTGGAATAGCGCACCTCCACCACGGTCTTGCCTTTGGGCGTGCGGGCCGGGCGGACCAGTTTGTCGTATTTGATCTTCAGATCGGAGAAATCGGTCTTCAGGTCGGCCAGTTCCCGGGTGGCGGACTCGTTGCTGGCGAGGGCCGCCAGCAGGGCGGCCTCCTGCTCGCTGTAGGAGCGCCGCAGGGCCTCCAGATCGGCCTGGGTCAGAGCCTGCTGTTGCCGGGTCTGGTCAAGATCGCCAGTCAGCCGCTCCACGTTGCGGTTGGCCAGGCTCAGCTGGCTGGTCAACTGCTCGCTCTCCCGGCTCAAGCGTGTGATCTGGGTGTTGAGCTGATCTTTTTCCCGGCTGAGGGTATTGATCTGATGGCGCTGGCTGGCAATGGCGGCTTCCTGCTGCTCCGCATTCTCCTCCATGCGCATCTGCTGCATGCGCAGCATGGAGAGCTCATACTCGCGCGCGATCAGCTTCTCCTCCAGGGTGGCATTCTCCTCGCCGGTGGTGCGCGCCAGTTCCGCCGCCTGCTGCTTTGCCTCCATGGTGGAACGTAGCTGGCTGAGCAGTTCCATATTGCGCAACAACAGAATGACCATGGCCAGCATGAAGATCATCACGATCACGGTCATGATGTCGGTGAAGGAGGGCCAGAAACTGTCCTCCCCCTTGCCGTCGCCCTGGTTGAGGCGCAGATCGATGAAACCGCCGTCCATCAATTGTCCTCATGCAGACGGAAGCCGACTTTGAGGATGTGCTTGATTTCGGCCATATCCTCATGCATTGCTTCACTCTGCTCCTGGTAACTCTGCAGCGTGGTGAGTACGCGCTGCTCGACTGCTTCCATGCCCTCCTGCGAGCTCTTCATCTGGGTCACCAGCCCCTGCAGCGAGCGTACCAGGCTGGTGAATTCATACAGGGCGCTGTCGGTCTGTACCTGGAAGCGGGGTAGCAGTTCGTTGACGGTGACCTGTTCCACCGCGCTGATCAGATTGGTCTGTACATCGCCCAGTTTGAGGTTGAAATAACCAAAGAATATGAAGCAGACGATGGCGGTGATGGTGGTGGAGAGCGCGGTGGACATACCGTGCACCACCATCCCCATGCCGCCCACGTTGACCGAGGTGGAGAGCAGGTCGGAGGCGCCGATGAGCGCAATCGAAAGAGAGACGATGGTGCCGAAGACGCCGGTCAGGATGAGTATGTTGTTGATGAACTTCGGCAGGCTGTTGCGCGTGCTCTCGTTGGCCACCAGGGTCGAGGCGAGGGATCCGTGGTTGATCGGACAGTTGGCCTTGAAGAGCCCCTGCATGGTGCGGTAGCGGTTGGCGATGATGGC
>JARRNY010000020.1:0-27294 GCA_037384445.1 Candidatus Thiodiazotropha sp. | reverse complement strand
CCCTACGCCAAGCGCTCGGTGGAGGAGAATCTGGATCTCTTCGCCCGTATGAAGGCAGGCGAGTTCGCCGACGGCGAACGGGTGCTGCGGGCCAGAATCGACATGGCCTCGCCCAATATGAACCTGCGCGATCCGACGCTCTACCGTATTCGCCACGGGGTGATCCACCACCAGACCGGTGAGGCCTGGTGCATCTACCCGATGTACGACTACACCCACCCCATCTCTGACGCGCTGGAGGGGATTACCCACTCGCTGTGTACATTGGAGTTCGAGGATCATCGGCCTCTTTACGACTGGGTGCTGGACAACATCACCATCCCCTGTCATCCGCAGCAGATCGAGTTCTCGCGGCTCAACCTGGAATATACGGTGATGAGCAAGCGCAAGCTGACTCAGTTGGTGGAGGAGGGCTTTGTCGAAGGCTGGGACGACCCCCGCATGCCGACCGTCGCCGGTCTGCGCCGGCGCGGTTTCACGCCGGCCTCGATTCGCGATTTCTGCGGCCGCATCGGCATCACCAAGTCGGACAACCTGGTAGAGATGGGGGTGCTGGAGAACTGCATCCGCGAGGACCTGGATGCCAATGCGCCTCGGCGCATGGCGGTGCTGCACCCGCTGAAGCTGGTGATCGAGAACTACCCGGAGGAGGGCGAGGAGTTACTCACTGCCGCCAACCATCCGAAAGATGAGTCGATGGGCACGCGCCAGATCCCCTTCTGCCGGGAGATCTATATCGACCAGGCCGACTTCCGCGAAGAGGCCAACAAGAAGTACAAACGGCTGGTCACCGGTGGCGAGGTCCGCCTGCGCAACGCCTATGTGATCAAGTGCGAAGAGGTGATGAAGAACAACCAGGGCGACATTGTCGAACTGCGTTGCAGTTATGACCCGGAAACCCTGGGTAAGAACCCGGAAGGACGCAAGGTGCGGGGGGTGATTCACTGGGTCTCCGCCCGCCACGGGGTGAAGGGGGAGGTGCGGCTCTATGACCGCCTTTTCAATCAAGCCAATCCGGATAAGGTGGCTGAGGGTGGCCGCTTTACCGATAACCTCAATCCCGACTCCCTGCGTACCCTGACCGATTGCTACCTGGAAGCCGCGCTGGCCCAGGCTGAAGCTGGTGAGCACTACCAGTTTGAACGGGAGGGTTACTTCACTCCCGACAACCGGGAGTCCGGCAGTGACCGACCCGTGTTCAACCGCATCGTCACCCTGCGCGACTCATGGGCTAAGATTGAGGGGCAGGGATAGGTTCCCGATCAGGGAGTAAGCCACAGGCGGCTAAGCGACTCTCCCTGCCTGATATTGGTGGGGCAGGGCTCTACCCTACAGGTTTAGGGTGGTAGGGCAGGGGCCCAGTCCCACCGAGTCTCGCCTCAGTCGTGCCACCACCCTGAAAAAGAGCATTTCTTGGTACAAACTTCTAATATGCGCGACTTTCCGGGGCCATAGCTCAGCTGGGAGAGCGCAACACTGGCAGTGTTGAGGTCGGCGGTTCGATCCCGCCTGGCTCCACCAAAGTTAATAGTTTAGCCCGGAGTCTCTCCGGGCTATCTGTTTCAGGACCTTGATAAAGTGATGCTCAAGGAAGCCTTTCAAACCGGCGCCGCCTCGGGGTGGATATGAACTGGGTCGATATTCTGATTATCGGCATCATCGCCGTCTCTGCCATCATTAGCCTGATCCGTGGTTTCGTTCAGGAGGCGCTCTCGCTGGCAAGCTGGATAGCCGCATTCTCTCTGGCCTGGCTTTTCTTTCGTCAGCTGGCCGTTCAACTCGAACCCTGGATTGAGGTGGCCTCTCTGAGACTGGGTGTTGCCTATGGCATTATTCTGTTAGTGGTGCTACTTCTGGGCGCACTGGTCAATCATGTTATGAAAGCACTGGTGGAGAGCACTGGCCTGAGTGGTACCGATCGTCTGATTGGGATCTTCTTCGGCGTAGCCAGAGGCGCGGTGGTCGTGTCGATACTGATGCTGTTGGCCGGGCTGACCCCTTTCCCCGGTGACAGCTGGTGGACAGAGTCGCGCCTGATACCCTATTTTCAAGAGATGGCCATCTGGATGAAGGCCTATCTGCCAACAGACATTGCGGCGAATTTCAACTACTGAGAACCTTGACGCTATGTCTGATACACCCAACGTGAGTGCATACGGTCGTGGTCGTGCCCTGGATGGGCTGCTGCCATTAAACGGCCGGGAGAGCTAGTTATGTGTGGTATCGTGGGAATCGTCGGCAAGTCTCCAGTCAATCAGTCCCTTTATGATGCGCTGCTGGTGCTGCAGCATCGAGGACAGGATGCTGCCGGCATTGTCACCTGTGAGAAAGGGAGGCTGTTTCTACGTAAGGCCAACGGCCTGGCGCGGGATGTTTTCCACACTCGCCATATGATGCGTCTGAAGGGCAACATTGGCCTCGGCCATGTACGCTATCCGACAGCCGGCTGCTCTTCCACTGCGGAGGCCCAGCCCTTCTATGTCAACTCTCCCTACGGCATCACCCTGGCCCATAACGGCAACCTGACCAACGCCGAAGAGCTGACCCGGGATCTCTTTGTCGAGGATCTGCGCCACATCAACACCTCCTCCGATTCGGAGATCCTGCTCAACATCTTCGCCCATGAACTGCAGATGCAGAACAAACTGCGTATTGCACCGGAAGATATCTTCAAGGCGGTGGCGGGTGTCCATCGGCGTTGTCGGGGTGGTTACGCCGCAGTGGCAATGATTCCCGGCGTCGGCCTGATTGGTTTTCGCGATCCCAATGCTATCCGTCCGATTGTTTACGGCAAGCGGGAGACTGACCACGGCACTGAATATATGATCGCTTCCGAGAGCGTCGCGCTGAATACCCTCGGTTTCGAGCGGGTGCGGGATCTGGAACCGGGCGAAGCGATCTTCATCAGTAAGGAGGGGCAGTTCTACGCCCAGCAGTGCGCAGCCAATCCGGTGAAGTCGCCCTGTATTTTTGAGTTCGTCTATTTTGCTCGTCCCGATTCTGTCATCGACAATATCTTCGTGCACAAGGCACGTTCGCGCATGGGCAAGAAGCTGGCGAAGAAGATCCAGCGGGTGTGGTCAGATCACGATATCGATGTGGTAATTCCTATTCCTGACACCAGCCGTACCGCGGCGCTGACCCTCGCCAACGAGCTGGGCGTGCGCTACACCGAAGGCTTTATCAAGAACCGCTACATCGGCCGTACCTTCATCATGCCGGGGCAGACGGTGCGCAAGAAATCGGTGCGTCAGAAGCTCAATGCCATCGATCTGGAGTTCAAGGGAAAGAATGTGTTGCTGGTCGACGACTCTGTGGTGCGGGGTACCACCTCCCAGCAGATCGTACAGATGGCGCGCGATGCCGGTGCGCGGAAGGTCTACTTTGCCTCAGCGGCGCCGCCCGTTCGCTATCCCAATGTCTACGGTATCGATATGCCCTCCGCCAGTGAGCTGGTGGCGCACGACCGCACCGAGGACGAGGTGCGGGATATCATTGGCGCAGATCGCATGATCTATCAGGATCTGCAGGATCTGATCGATGCGGTGCATAAGAAGGGCAAGACCGATATCGAGCGTTTCGACTG
The DNA here is from genome assembly GCA_037384445.1 of Candidatus Thiodiazotropha sp. GTDB lineage: Bacteria > Pseudomonadota > Gammaproteobacteria > Chromatiales > Chromatiaceae > Thiodiazotropha. The sequence continues at coordinate 23,708 of JARRNY010000020.1, read as the reverse complement.
TTCCGTCTTCAACGGCGAGTATGTCACCGGCGATGTCAGCAAGCCCTACCTGGAGCAGTTGGAGTTGCTGCGAAACGACGGAGCGAAGACCCAGAACGAGTCAGCCGACCGGAGTATCCTCGATCTGCACAACGACGTTTGATTTCCGTTACCGCAGTATTTGAATTCAGTCCGCGAATGGTATCGATTCTGATACTCAGGGATTACGCACACCCAGCGATGCGATCGAAATAGCGTGCCCGGTAGAGCAGGCGGGCGTGCTCACCATCGGTGAAGGCGCCACGGGTATGCAGGACATTGTTGCACAGCAGCCCCTGACCCGCTTCCAGTTTGCCTTTGAAGTGCCAGGGGGAGGGCGTTCTCAGAATTTGTTTGAGCCTGGCCACCGCTTCCTGCAGCAGGGCATTATCCAGCCACTCGATGCTGCGGCTACGGTCGGTGTAGCGCATATGAAGATGGCCGTCAGGGTAGATGGCGAAGACCGGTCCTGTGCGGGCCGGACGCAACTCCTCTCCCTCAACCACATTGGCCGGAATGGTCATCGCCTGGGGATGCATCAAGGCGCGAATATAGTCCGGGTTCTCCTCCCGCAGTTGCAGATAGACGATCTCATGGTCGAGCAAATCATTCTCACCCCCCGTATCGGCTGGCTCTACACAGTGCAGGAGCAAGCCATGGATCTGTTGCTCCAAACGGTTGTAGTAGCCATCGGTATGCCAGGCGATCGGCCGATTGGAGTAAGGTATGTAGCCTTTCCGCATGGCGTCTGACTGGACTGTCAGAGAGGTGATGGCGTCGTTATCGGCGCACATATTGTGGTCGAGGTGCTCGAGGCCGAATTTCTGCCCCAGACTGCGTATGATCGCCTTATCGGCATCGTGCCCCGAGAGACCGGCCCAGATGGCCATGTTAGTCTTTTGGCAGAGACTCAACAGCTTTTCGTGTTCACTCGCTGACAGCTGTCTGGGATCACCGATTTCGACGATCAACTGACTGATATCGCTGGGGTAGTTTTCCAGTTTGTTGTCTCGCCACCGAGCGAATGCGGTGGCGTTGTGCGGTGCGAAAGGTGAGTCATAAGGTGTCTGCATATGACGGATTTTCGCAGAACCCGGCGACTATTGGTATGATCCCACAATGTTTTTACCGGTAAATTGTGAGGTGTGAATCCATGCTGCATCCCGCCAGACGTCCCAAACTCCCCAAACCTCTTTCACTACCCCTGAAGCTCCTGCCGAGAAAACTGCATGGATATGCCCTGAGCAAAGTCCTGAATCAGGTCTTCAAGCGGGAGATGAGCGAGGGGGAGCTGGACTTTCTCGAGGGACGCACAGTGCGAATCGATGTCAGCGATGCCGGTCTGAGCTATGCAGTCTCCATGAGTCAGGGGCTATTCGTCGAAGCAGGCGGGGTGCCGGTTGATCTGACGATAACTGGCAGCGTTTACGACTATCTGCTACTGGTGACTAATCGCGAGGATCCGGACACGCTGTTCTTTCAGCGTCATCTGACCATGGATGGCGATACCGGCCTGGGTGTGCACTTGAAGAATATGCTGGCGGCTGTGGAAATGGATAGATTGCCCTTGCCCAGTCGCTTCAGACCGGCAATCGACCGCTGTCTGGCGGTCTATGAGCGATTCGCCTGATCCGGAAGCGGCGACAGCTCTGCCTGATTGTCCCAGAGTCTCGTCAGGAGCTGGCGCATCTCATCCATTGAACCGCTGCACCAGAATCTCTCCCCCCCGCGTGAGGTGGATCGACAGAGCAGATCATGCTCTTCCAGCCTACGCTGCAGATGGCTGGCGACGGCCAGCCCAGTATCGATGATCAGCACGCTATCGCCTGCTACTTCCCGGATCTGTTCAATCAGAAAGGGGTAGTGGGTACAGCCAAGTACGAGGGTGTCGATGCCCTTGGCAAGTAGTGGTGAGAGCGTCTCCTCTACGATGGAGCGGGTTGTGGCCGCGCTTTGCTCGCCTGTCTCAATATGTTCGATCCAACCATGACAGGGCTTGATGAAAAGCTCAGAGTCATTGGCGTGACGTTCCAGCAGCATTTTGAACTTACCGCTGCCGAGAGTCCTCTCCGTTGCCAGAATGCCGATGATGCGGTTTCTACTGCGTTCTATGGCCGGTTTGACACCTGGTTCCATGCCGATGATCGGGAGCTCGAAGCGTTCACGTAGCGTCTGTACTGCGGCTGCCGTAGCGGTATTGCAGGCGACAACGATTGCCTTAACCGGTTGCGAGAGGAGAAACTCAGCGATGGCGAGAGAGCGAGAACGGATGAACTCATCGCTTTTCTCGCCATAAGGGAGATGGTGCCTGTCTGCCACATAGACCAAGGATTCAGAAGGCATCTGCTCGCGGATATGGCGCAGGACAGTCAGACCGCCCACGCCTGAGTCGAAAATGCCGATTGGAAGGTTCGAAGGCATAGGCAGGGTGAGGCTCGATCTTTAGATTGGACAGGTGGCTTGTTTGCGGCTGTATTGTCGTGAATGCGGATCAGCTTTTCAATAGACGCTCGATTTCGTCTCTGAGCATACGTAGTCGATGTGTCGATTTTTCCTCCGACTGATCCCGACAAGAGGCGTGGTACTGCTGTACAGCGTAATCGAGGGCAGGAACGCCGCATGAGGATGTGGAGCCGTGTAGTTTGTGGGAAATTTCCCGCAGAGTGTCCCAGTCACATTCAGCCTGTGCCGATTCGATTGCTGACAGGTGAGTGGGTAGTTCCCGCTTTAATTGTTGGAACATCTCGTCTGCCAGCTTTCGGTCACCGCCGGTCACGCTCAACGCTTTGTCGATATCTCTGAGTGGCAGGGAGGGGCTACTCAGGCTCTTGTTTTTGTACCATCTCGGGAACTGATGCAGATGCTGTGGCTTATCTTCATGGAGTACGCTTTCGATGGTAGACCACATCTGCTGTTCGTCGATCGGTTTCAATAGATAGGCATCCATCATGGACTCTTTGATCTGTGTGCGTGTGGAGGGAACAGCGTCAGCCGTAAGGGCAATAATGGGTGTGTATCTATCTGAGTTTTTCTCGTTTTCGCGGATTTTTACAGATGCGGCCGTGCCCTTCATGCCAGGCATATGAATATCCATGATGATTAAGTCGAATGGGGTCAGCGATGTCAGGTTGACCGCTTCCTGACCATCACCGGCTTCAGTGACGATAGCACCCTTGTCACGCATCAGAGTGCTGATCAGCTTGAGGTTGATCTCATTGTCGTCGACGACAAGTATCTCCTTTCCCTTCAGCAGGCCTCTGAATCTATCACTGAGGCTTGGTGGTGGATGGATGAAGTTTTGGCTGCGGTTGGAAAAGATTTCACCGAGAACCTCTTTCATTACCTGGCTGGTGACTGGCTTGGAGAGATACCAGTCACCGCTCAAATTCTGGAACTGGTCGATGATGGTTTTTTCCGATGCACTGATAAGTATGATGAACGGTAGCCAGCAGACGCTCCTCAAGCGGCGGATCTCTTCCTCTGCAAAACCTGATCGTAGATCCTCCTGTGAGAAACCCAAGATGATGAAGTCCACTTGAGGACTGCATTCGACAGGAAATTCATGGGTGATCACTTCGATGCCGTAGGTATGCAGCAAGTGCTGTGTCGATAAGCGTGACAATTGATGATTGTCTGCCAGAATCGTACGCTTGCCCTGATATATTGGCGAGGCATTGAGGAAGGATGGCTCTTGGGTCAATTTCGTCAGCGGAAGCTCAACGATGAAAGTGGAGCCGATGCCGAGAGTGCTTATCAGCTTGATGTCACCATTCATGGATTGGGCGAGTTTTTTGCAGATACTCAAGCCGAGACCTGTTCCCCCATAAGTTCGGCTGGTTGTGGATTCAGCTTGTTGGAACGTTTCAAACAGATTCTGTTGTGAGTTTTTACTGATGCCGATGCCTGTGTCTGCAACACTGAACTTGAGCATTTGTTTTGTCTGAGTCTCTTCGTCGATCATGACTCTAATCACGACTTCACCCTGATGGGTGAACTTGATCGCGTTATTGACTAAATTTACCAGTATCTGCCTGATGCGAGTCTCATCGCCGATGAGAGTGGCGGGTACGTCAGAGTAGATAAGCAGTATCAACTCGATATGTTTGTCATGCGCCAGGGGTGAGAGCAGCGCAACCGGTTCCTCGAAGCAATCTGCCACATTAAACGGTGCGGTCTCAGGCTCGAGCTTGCCATATTCAAGCTTGGAGTAGTCCAGAATCTCATTGATGATATCCAGCAGATTCGTTGCCGATTTCGAGATGGTCTTGACCAGATCATGTTGTTTTTTTGTCAGATTTGTCTTCAGCAGGAGGTTTGTGAAACCGAGTACGCCATTCATCGGCGTTCTGATTTCATGACTCATATTGGCCAGAAATTCGGTTTTGGCTTTGCTGGCCGATAGCGCCCTTTTTTTCGCCAGATCGAGCTCCACATTCTGAATCTCGAGCGCCTCCATTGTCTGCGTCAGGTCACTTGTGGCCTGATCGATTTGCTGCTGCATGGTTTCATGTGAGTTGAATATCTCCGCCGCCATGGTGTTAAAGCCCTCTTCGAGGCTTCTGATCTCTCCACTCGAGGCTTCAGGGACGCGGACTGAAAAATCTCCGTCGCGCATCTTTCTGACGGCTTGTGTGAGTCGTGCAAGTGGGTGAATGATGCCTTGGGTCAGCGCGAGCGTAATGACGACGGTCACAAACAGGCCTATCGTCAGCATAATGATTGAGTTTTGCAGGATGGTTCTTCTGTTTTCATTCAAGCGAGTCTTATCCATGTAAACGACAATGTTGCCCATGTCTTCCGCTTTCCGGGTTTCTGCTGTCGGTTGCTGCTCTGGATAGTCCGCGACCTGTATGTCGTCAATACTGAAGACGGCAGGAGATGAGAATTCGGCAAATGGTATGTGCTTTCGCTCGGTTGTCTTTTTTAGATAAGTCAGCAAGATTCCCCGATTGTCATAGACTTTGATGGCATGAATATCGGCCTGCAGGAAGACGGGCTTCAGACTCTGGTCGAGTATGGTTTTGTCTCTTGTGAAGATGCCATAAACACTGATGGCAGCGGCTTCGTTGGCGATCGAATGCCCAAGTTCATTGAAAGACTCGGATAGGCGGCTCAGTTGGGAGGTGATGAGATAACTGGTCACTGACACCGCCAGAACCAAAGCAGGTAGAATCCCAATCAATAGGGCTTGTGTGCGAAGTGACCTGAATTGACGGATCATTTGATGATGTCCCTGGAGATCTTCTGCTTGATTTCGCTTGGCGACAAGGGGGGTAATCCAAGCGAGCGAGCCACCTCGAAATTGAATGAGATTGAAAAATAGCTGGCTTGCTGACGATCATTAACGACGTGTTGAGTCAGCAGATATTCGATGACCGTATCGGCTATCTGGTGTGCAATGTCCTCAGGCGAGGTGTAGACAGCGGCGGTTGCGCCGGCTTTGACATAGGCCGATGAGAAGCCAACGACAGGGAGATTGTTTCGATAGGCTGTAGTCAGGATATGTGAAATTGTCTGGCTGTTGTGAATTCGTGCGTCGGGTAGAGCCAATAGGACATCAATGTCATCCAGGAGATAGCTTAGTGCCTCGCCCACATTGCGCTCACTGCTCACAACGCTTGGTTTGAGTATTAATTCGTGCTGCTTGGCACTTTCTGAAATGCTTGCCAGTTGATCCAGATTACTTTCATGAATTAGCAGACCTACCCGGACTGAGCGAGGTATCATCGCCTTTATCAGGTCGAAATAGCGGCTGTAGGGTTGGTCAATGAAAATTTTTGCGATCGAGCGACCGTCTTCTTCTTGTTCGTTGGTATGAAGTGGGTAGGGCAGCATGGCATTTATCTGTTTGCCGTGGAATGACTCATGCTGGATCCAATCTGTCGCTCTTGTACCAAGGGATATCGATAGATAGGCGTTATTAATAGTCTCTGCATTGACCTCTTCTGTGGTCAGGCGTTTGAAAGTCAGTTGATTGCAATCAACCTTAGTGCTCACGCAATCCTCGGTGATGAATTTTTCAGCGGCGTTGGCAACTCGCTCGTAAGCGGGAGATTGGCCGCTAAAAATGAAGACGAACGCTCCGGGTTGCGCGGCGGCAGTGAGCTTGAAGGGAAGACACTGAAGTGCCAGAAATGCAAGCAAGCAACAGGAGGTAATACCCGCAGATCGCGATACTCGTATCACTATACTGGTGAGTATGGCTGTTGCCTGATAAAACAATCTAGTCTCCCGATTGGGCGGGGTGTTTATTGTAAAGGTTCATGTTTAGAACGCAGTCTTGAACTGTAGATAGGCCCTTTGTTTCCATACATTGCGATAGTTGTCACCATTGTAGAAATCCCGATTTTCTCCATTGGCGTTTTGTATCAGTAGTGAGATTTCGCTGTCGGAATCGAGAAATTTGAAACGTTTAGCCAGTCTGAGATCCAGGCGTTTATAACTCGGTACAGGATCGCCTTCGCCGTACCACGACATGGCATCGGTAAAGTAGTAGGTGGTGCTGGCCTCAATATCCGAAGCGAAACGATGACTTAGAAGCAGACTGAAGGTATGCGATGGCACACGCTTATTCACTTTCTTATCGTAGGTGTAAATGCCGTTTTCGAGGCGTCTGATCTCTGAGCCTTTCGTGTGCATATAACTGTAACCAAGAAACACCAGGTCGCGGTGTGTGGGCAGAAACTTGGCGTTGACTTCAATGCCGTATATATCGACCTTGCCGTTATTCGAGTAGGTTTGTGCTCCCTCGTGAATCAAATTGTTAAAATTGTCGAGAACGGTTGTGTCGGTCAGTCCCCGATCCGGATCCGGGAAATCCAGATCGCGATATGCGATGATGACGTCGCGGTATCGTTCTTCAAATAGCTTGATGTCGAGTGTTAGCCCGATTTCGTTAAAATTGCCCAGATAACCCAACTCAAGGTTATCGATCTTTTGGGGGTCGATGTCATCCACAGCCCTAAGCCAAGTATTGAAGTCGTTTAAAGGCTCGTTGATAAAGATGACGAAGTTGACGTTTTCCTCGTAGAGCGAAGGCATCCGATAGGCGCGTGAGGCGTTGATACGCAGGGTGTTCTGTCGATTAAGGTGGTAGTTTCCGGCGGCTCGATAGGAGAATATCGGGTCATGACCCTCATAGTCCTCGAGCATGCCGCCCAAATTGACAACAAGTTTCTCATTGGCGCGCCATTCGCTATTGGCGAAGAGTCTGGCCAGGTCTCGCGAGACGGCACCGGTCTGGTGGAAAATCTGTACACTTTTCCCTTCATCGCGCCGCAAACCAGCGCCCCATGCAAAACGGAACTTGGAATTGGCTTGAATGGTTTGCTCGAACTCCAGGTCATATCGGTCTGACTCCATGCCCAGCCAGGAAATCAAAAACCTGCCGTCGTTGATATTCATCGCACTGAGGAAGCTGTTGAAATCGGGAGCCCCCATCTGAATAGCAAAAAAGTCGAGTCTGATACTTTCCGGTATCGCCTGCAGTACATCGAGAGACATAACCATTTCTGATATCGGCGGGGAGGCATATTCATCCTCAATCGCCTGATGATTGTGGTAGAACTGCAGTCGGAAGTGGTTGTCTGTACTTTGGTTATGGGTCCAGCCTATCTGCTGAAAGTGATAGCTGTTGTCGAGTTCTCTGACCTGCTGTAAATCAGTCGAGTATCCTTCCTGATAGACCCCTTGACTGGCGCCGAGAATCAGTTGGAGTTGGTTGTCGCTATCGAGTTCTTTCTCGCCGTTAAAGTAGAGCCAACCCGACCTGAAGTCATCTTCTCGATCTTCGAAACCGTCACCCTCGTCATAGGCCGTTGATAGCTTAAAACTGAAGTCCTTGATTTGCGTGGCATAACGTCCGTAGAGTTTTTTACGCCCCCCTTCGCCGACAGTTGCGCTGATCTTCGTACCGAACGCATCTGCGGGATTCTCGGTAATGATGTTGATGACACCGGCATAGGCGTTCGAGCCGAAGGCCGTGGCATTGGGGCCCCGTATCACTTCGATGCGGTTGATATCCTCGATGTCGATCGGCATATCGGACCATGAGACTCCGCCATAGGCCGGATCGTAGACGGAACGGCCGTCGATCAGCACCTGCATGTCCCTTGCGTACTGATCTGATAGACCGTGGTAGCTGGCGGTGGCGCGGGAGCCGGCGTAGAAGCCGACGGTGAAGCCAGGGACCAGTCGCAGGATATCAGGAATCGACAGGGCGCCCATCGCCCGTATCATCTCCTTGTCGATGACCGTCATTGAGTTGGGAGTGTCATCCATGGGCTGCGACAGACGGGTCGAGGTCAGTGTGACCGGAAACTCTTCGAAGTAGTACGACTCCGAGAGGGCGACCATTTCTCCAGCCTTGCCTTCGCTTGAGAGGAAAAAAGCAGCTGTGAGACAGGCATAGCCAAACGGGAGGAGCCTGCCATGACCGTGGTTGTGAGTAAGCATCATTCGGTCCGCTCTTAGTCTGATTGATTGAACCCGGAGGATTGCGGAACTTGTTGTAAAACCAAGAATAACCGCAATTGGGCTGGCCTCGCTACCATTCCCGATCAATCTCTGCATTTACGAGTGGTGAAAATAGACGGGCTTCGGCCGCAGCTAAGCGGCTGATTTGGGCTGATCAGTTAGGGCCGGTTACAGGCCCTGGTCGGTTTGCAGCCGTATGCCTGCGCTTGCATGCCAATACCCGTTGCAGAATCCCAATGGGGCAAGTGCTGAGAGATCGGCCGTGGTGCCATTGTCGATGGCTTCCCTGAATGCCTGGGTGATTCGCGATGTGTGACGATATTGCGGGCTGATTCTGAGAATATCTGCACCGTTGCTTCGCAGCTCGTCGATCTCTTCCAGCAGATTACAGCTGCGGGCGGATAGGGTCTGAATGCCGTTGAGTACCAGAAACGGCTCACTCTCCTGGGTCGACATCAGGCGGCCTTCAGGATAGTCGATGCATTTGTATTGGCAATCATCCTTCGGCAGATTGTGTGAGCGAGCGGTGAAACAGCGGGCGGAGAGGGTTAACGGCATGCGTCCGTAGGCGAAAATTTCGCTCTCCACTCCGTCAGGCAGTCCCGCGCTCAGAGACTGCAGGGTCGAGTGGGAGAGTTCCAGCGGCATGACCCAGCGTTTGAGGCCGGTCTTGACGAGGATGCCAAGAGTCTCTCCATTGTAGATGTTGACCGTCGGACCGGTGACGAAAGGGAGTCCCTTGCTGCTGAGGATCTGCACCGCCGCCATGTCGTTGGCCTCCACCAGCAGATCCCCGTTGTCGCAGAGTCGACGCAGTGTCTTCAGCTCTGATTCTGCCTCCAACAGGGAGAGGGTGGAGAGTACGATCTGCTTGCCGCTTTCGGCGGATAGCTTCTGCGCCAGGGACAGCCAGTCTTCGGTGCGCAGACTGCGGCGCTTGGAGCAGACGGTTTCACCCAGATAGATGATATCGACCGGCATCTCAGCCGCCTCTTCATAGAAGGCGTAGAGATCTTCGCGTGACCAGTAGTAGAGAACAGGACCCAGTGAGAGTTTCATCGAATCTTCCTCGCTACTGCCAGGGCCTGTCATAGGGGCCGAGCGTGGTGCTGGTGCCCTCCGATACCTGACTCAGCGCCAGGTCCCATGCCGGCTTCGAATGGTAACTCTCCGGATTGCTGCGGCAGCTGTCGATCGCCTCGCGCCAGACCCGGGTGACTTTAGCCACGTAGGCAGGTGTGCGCTGTCGGCCCTCGATTTTGATCGCCTTGACGCCGGCGCGGAACAGCTCCGGCAGGAGCGCCAGCGTATTCAGGGAGGTCGGTTCCTCGATGGCATAAAAGGTATGTTCGCCGACCTCGAAACGGCCCTTGCAAATGGTCGGATAGCCAGCCTGTTCCCCCTGCGCGTAGCGGTCGGTGAGCAGGCCGCCGAGGCGCGATTCCAGCCCCGCAGCGGTCTGCCGGTACTCGACGAACTGGGCTGGCGAGCAGGCGCCGCAGGTGTTCGGCGACTGTCCGGTGACATAGGAGGAGAGGATGCAGCGTCCTTCGACCATGACGCAGAGGCTGCCGAAACCGAACACTTCGATATCGACCGGGGTGTGCTCGATAACCTGGCTGACCTGGCTCAGGGAGAGCACCCGCGGCAGTACTGCACGGCGTATACCGAAGTGGTCATGGTAGAACTGCAGCGCCTCATAGTTCGTGCAAGAGGCCTGCACAGAGAGGTGTAGCGGCAGCTCCGGCCACTCTCGACTGGCGTAGCCGAGTACACCGATATCAGCACAGATAAGTGCATCCACGCCCAATGCCGCTGCACTGTCCACCGCCGCCTGCCAACGGGGCCAGCCGTCGGGTTTCGGGTAGGTGTTGATTGCCATGAAGACCCGCGTGCCACGAGCCCGCGCATAGGCGATCCCCTCAGCTGCCCGCTCCGGATTGAAGTTAAGACCGGGAAAGTGGCGCGCGTTGGTATCGTCCCGCAGCCCGAAATAGACTGCATCCGCGCCGTTGTCGACGGCTGCTTTCAGCGAGGGCAGGTTGCCAGCTGGACAGACCAATTCCATAGTGTTTCCCATAGCAATGAATCTTTCAGGCGACGCGACGCTGTGATTGATCGCGACTTTGCAGTTCTTGTGCGATAGCGTTCAGCACTCGCCACTTTTCGGCGCACCATAAAGGCGCCAACAATATCTCTCGGGATGCGGTACCGGTCAGCCGATGCCACACCACATCTTTCGGCGTCGCCTGCACCAGATCGGCGGCGATCTCCACATAGTTCTCCAGTGACAGCGGCTGGTATTCGCCTTGCCGCCACGCATTGGCCAGCTGAGTCCCCTTGACCACATGCAGGGGGTGCAGCTTGAGTCCCTGAGTGCCCAGATCCAGCACCCGTCGCAGCGTCTCCTGGCAGTGGCGGCCGCCCTCACCGGGCAGCCCCGCTATCAGGTGGGTGCAGAGGTTGATGCCACGCTGCCTGGCGCGCTTCACCGTGTCGGCATATTCGCTGAAGCCATGCCCCCGGTTGACCCGCTCAAGGGTCTTGTCAAAGGCCGATTGCAGGCCCAGTTCGAGCCAGATCTCATGGCCCTGATCCCGATAGGCAGCCAACAGATCGAGCACCGCATCCGGCACGCAGTCTGGCCGCGTACCAATGGAGAGGCCGATGACATCGGATTCAGCCAGGGCCTCGTCGTAGAGCTGCGAGAGCCGTGAGATGTCCCCATAGGTATTGGTATAGGCCTGGAAATAGGCCAGGTATTTGCGGGCGCCGGTGCGCTTGCGGATCACTGCTCGGCCGGCGGCAATCTGTTCGTGCAGTGGTTTGGGACGACGTCCGTTGGGGCTGAAGGAGACATTGTTACAGAAGGTGCAGCCGCCGATGCCTTTGCTGCCGTCGCGGTTCGGGCAAGTGAAAGCGGCATCCAGGGCGACCTTGTGCACCCGTTCGCCATAGCGGCGCAGCATTAACTGACCGAAGGTGGAGACCTGTTCAGCGAGCGACGCCATCAGCCCACTTCGTTGAGAACGCGACGCCGGAACTTGACGCCAAGCTCTTTGGCGATTGCCTCGCAGGCGGGGATATCGACCCCCTCCAGGCCGTCGATGGCGGTCGCGGTGACGTCCTGAATATGTTTCGGCGCCTCGCGCAGAAACTCCAGCACTGCCTCATAGGATCCTGGCAGATTTGGCCGGCAGTGACGGTCGTAGACCTCCGAGTTCTGGGCATTGAGTGAAACCGACAGGGCATCCACGCACTCGGCCAGTTCCGGCAAGGTGTCGTGCTTGTGCACCAGATTGCTGAGGCCGTCAGTATTCAGGCGCACCCGGCCGCCACGGGCCTTGACGTTACGTGCCACCTCAAGCAGCACATTGAAGCGCATGGTGGGTTCGCCGTAACCGCAGAAGACCACTTCGTCATAACGGGCGGGATCGTCGATCGAGGCGATGATCTCCTCAGCGGTGGGTCGGTGATTGAAGCTCAGGTCATAACCCTTGACGGTCATGTCGCCGTGGGTCTTGGGACAGAAGGCGCACTCCAGTGTGCATCGGTCTGTGATACTGAGATAGAGATTATTATCGATTTGGTAAGAAACTTGTTGAGGCACTGTGAAACCTGGGTCATTTTATTATCCGCTCAATCCTAACCTTTGGGAATAAAGAGACAATGACTTTGATCAAGTCTTGCGTGGGAGATCGGGCTTGCGGCGGAGGAGTTTGGCGTAGTGGATTGGCAGGAGTGAAAGCCTCAGGGGAGTGCCAGAATGGTGCGTTGGCAGACGGCCTTGAAGTTGGCGAATTGCTGGGGGGTGATGGCCTCTTTCGGCCCGTTGTCCGCATAGAAGAGGCCAATCGGCTTGTTGTGCAGAAACACCGACATGGCCAGACACTGCTTGGGATTGATTGTCTGCTGCAGGGGCGCCGGAATCAGCTGGAGGTATTTCTCTGCGTTGGCCGGCGTCAGGGAGATGGCCTGTGGCTTTTTCAGCAACAGAGTGAACAGGTTCGGCGAGGTCAATTCGACAAAGAACCCCTTGAGAGTGTTATCAGTGGTATGTTCACTGACCAGACGCGCGCGCAGTTCCGTCTTCTCCTTGTTGAGCATGGCAAACATGGCGCGTTGCAACCCGTGTTCACGCCGCATCTCCTGAAGTGCGGTTGTGATCAACTGCTGTAACGGGTTGGCTGCTTTAGCCGGTGTCTGCGTCGGGGGTGTGGGTTTCGCGGGCTTGACCGGTGCCGGTGGTGGAGCGGCTGCTGCGGGAGCCGCTTCGGTCTTTGGCTCTGAAGGGGGTTCTTCGATGACCTGCTGAGGAGTTGCAGCCGGCGGCTTCTCTTTGCTCACAGCCGCCTTTGGAGCGGGCGCCTTTTCAACAGGCGCTTCACCTCCACTGATCAGATGGAAGGCGGGCAGGGGGATCGGCAGAGTCTGTAGCTGGCGCGCCGCCTCGGCTGCCTGTGTATGCAGCCAGCTCAGGGTTTGTTCGAGGGGGATTTCAAGAAATTCGGCCAGTAACTCCGCATCATCGAGGGTCCCTTGTCGCTGCCAGCCCAGGCTGCTCTCCCGAGCCAGAGCGGAGGCGAGCATGACCGTCAAAGGGCGTTGCTGGTAGCTGTTGGAGAGACCCTGCGCGACCTTGATCAGTTCGGGTAACTGCCAGGCTTCGCTCAGTCCGGCACTGATCTCTTGCAGGGTACAGCCGAAGACCTCCATGGCGGCGTCCTCATTACCATCGCCCTTATGTAACAGGGCATGCACCTGGCGCATCTTGTCCGGTTCCTGCAACCAGAGAGCCATCTCGCCGAGATCGTGCAACAGTGCCGCGGTGTAGAGGGCGCCTTCATCGGTATCGTGACGACGCAGCCCCAGGGCACTGGCGTAGATTGCAGCATGGGCCGCCCGGCTGTAGCAGGCGATCAGTCCGCGTCGCGGCGGTCCCTTCAGACGATCCTCCAGGCAGGGCAGGCTGCGGCTGGCGCGCTCTACCTGCGCCATACCCAGTAACGGTATGGCGAGTTCAATTTTATTCACCGGCTCTTTGGGGGGAGTGGGTAACTTGCTGAATTGGCGGATGATATGCAGGCTGAATCCAGGGTCTCTGGAAATTACTGCGGCCAGGTTGCGATGGTTGACGCTCGATTGGTTCAGTAGGTCGCGGACCTGTGTCAGGCTACGCCGCATAACCGGCAAGGTTTCATCGGCGAGGAGGTCGACCCAGTGGTGAGCGGCTTGTGACATGGTTGTTTGTATACGATTCGCCGGCGTGCTGACTACATCGATTCCATCGGCCGGATAGCCTTATTCTTTATTCCGGGCATCCACTGACTCAGCTATGCGACAGGGATGCGCTGGCGCACTGATCGGTCAGGGATGGTTTCTGCCGGGCAGGCTGGGTGGTAGTATAAACCGTTTGATTCTAGCAAGTTGAGAGGATTCTATGGCTGGACACAGTAAGTGGGCCAATATCAAGCACAAGAAGGCCGCTGTCGACAAGAAACGCGGTAAGATCTGGACCAAGCTGATTCGTGAAATCACTGTGGCTGCCCGTATCGGTGGTGGCGAGATCGAAAGCAATCCCCGATTGCGACTGGCGGTGGACAAGGCACTCACCGCCAACATGCCGAAAGACACCTATGAGCGCGCCATCAAGCGCGGCGCTGGGGATGTGGAAGGCGATAACTATGATGAGATTCGCTACGAGGGATACGGCCCGGGCGGTACTGCGGTGATGGTCGACTGCATGACCGACAACCGCAACCGCACCGCCTCCGAAGTCCGCCATGCCTTCAGCAAGATGGGCGGCAACCTGGGTACCGATGGCTCGGTGGCCTACCTCTTCACCAAGCAGGGCGTGATCAGCTTCGCCCCTGGTGTTGACGAGGACGCCATCATGGAAGCGGCACTGGAGGCAGGCGCCGAAGATGTCATCTCAAACGATGACGGTTCGGTCGACATCATCACTGCGGCGGAAGAGTTCACTGCGGTCAAGGACGCCCTCAAGGGGGCCGGTTTCGAACCCGACAATGACGAAATCACCTACAATGCCTCGACCAACGCCGTCCTGGAACAGGGTGACGCGGAGAAGCTATTGCGCATGGTCGACATGCTGGAAGACCTGGACGACGTGCAGGAGGTCTACACCAACGCCGAGATCTCTGACGAGATCATGGAGGCTGTGGGCTGAATGCTGCGTATCCTCGGCATCGACCCGGGTTCCCGCATCACCGGCTTCGGCCTGATCGATTCGGACGGCATGCGCTCGGTGCATATCGAGCATGGCGCCCTGAAGTTGCAGGGGGAGGCCCTGCCGCCGCGACTGGGTGAGATCTATGCCCGCGTCAGCGCCCTGATCGAACAGCATCGGCCCGAGGTGATGGCCATCGAGCAGGTCTTCGTGGCGAAAAACGCCGCTTCGGCACTGAAGCTGGGACAGGCCCGAGGCGCCGCCATCTGTGCCGCCATCCAACACGGCCTGGAGGTGGCTGAGTACACCCCAACCCGCATCAAGCAGTCGGTGGTGGGCACGGGCCGGGCCGACAAGGGCCAGGTGCAGCACATGGTGAAGATGATTCTTAACCTCTCCGGCGCGTTGCAGGCCGATGCCGCTGATGCCTTGGCAGTGGCGCTGAGCCATGCCCACACCCATACCACTTTGGCGCATCAGACAAGGGCAGGCAGTTCCCGCAGGAGTTACCGATGATCGGTCGCTTGCGCGGCGAGGTGGCTGCCAAACAGGCCCCCTTTCTGCTGCTGGATGTCAACGGCGTCGGCTACGAACTGGAGGCGCCGCTCTCCACCTTTTTTACCCTGCCGGAGATTGGCCAGAGCGTGATGCTTTACACCCACCTGGCGGTGCGGGAGGATGCCCATGTGCTCTACGCCTTCGCTACCGAGTCGGAGCGCGCCCTTTTCCGCAGTCTGCTCAAGGTAAGCGGTGTCGGCGCCAAGATGGCATTGGCGATACTCTCCGGCATGAGTGCCGGGGAGTTTGCCCGTTGTGTCGAGAGCGAGGATGTGAGCGCCCTGGTGCGCCTGCCCGGTATCGGCCGTAAGACCGCTGAAAGGCTGATCGTCGAGATGCGCGACCGGCTGGCGAAACTGGGTGAGCAGAGCGCTGGTGTGTCGATAACAGCTGCGGCTCAGACAGCGGGGCGTCCGCGCAGTGAAAAGTCGGATGCGGTTGCTGCGCTGGTGGCTCTGGGCTACAAGCCGCTGGATGCTGACCGTCTTGTGAAGGCAGTGGCAAGCGATGGCATGGATAGCGAGAGCCTCATCCGTGCAGCGCTGCAAAGCACTGTCAAAGACAAGAAATAACTGAAAGAGTCCCCGTGATAGAGAACCCGAGACTGATCAACAGCGAAGCCACTGGCGAAGATGAGGCGGTCGATCGTGCGATTCGTCCCAAGCGGTTGCAGGATTACGTCGGTCAACCGGCAGTGCGCGAGCAGATGGAGATCTTCGTGCCGGCCGCCCGGGGTCGTGGCGAGGCGCTCGACCATGTGCTGATCTTCGGTCCGCCGGGGCTTGGCAAGACCACCCTGGCCCATATCATCGCTCATGAGATGGGCGTGAATATGCGTCAGACCTCAGGGCCGGTGCTGGAGAAACCGGGCGATCTGGCGGCGCTGCTGACCAACCTGGAGCCGCGTGACGTGCTCTTCGTCGACGAGATCCACCGTCTCAGTCCCGTGGTGGAGGAGGTGCTCTATCCGGCGATGGAGGATTTCCAGCTCGACATCCTGATCGGCGAGGGGCCGGCAGCGCGCTCCATCAAGCTCGATCTGCCCCCCTTCACGCTGGTCGGTGCGACCACCCGCGCCGGTCTGCTCACCTCGCCGCTGCGTGATCGTTTCGGTATCGTGCAGCGCCTTGAGTTCTACAACGTAGCCGATCTGTCGCACATCGTCACCCGCTCGGCGGGTATTCTCAATATCGGTATCGACGCCGCCGGCGCCACCGAGATCGCCCGGCGTTCGCGCGGCACACCACGTATCGCCAACCGCCTGTTGCGTCGTGTGCGCGACTACGCCCAGGTTAAGGGCGATGGCCATATCTCCGCCGAGCTGGCCGACGCGGCGCTGGGCATGCTCAAGGTGGATGCCAACGGTTTCGACGGCATGGACCGCCGTCTACTGCTGGCGGTGATCGAAAAGTTCGATGGCGGCCCGGTCGGGGTCGATAATCTCGCCGCCGCCATCGGTGAGGAGCGGGGTACTATCGAGGATGTGCTGGAGCCCTTTCTGATCCAGCAGGGATTTCTCATGCGCACTCCCCGGGGGCGGGTGGCCACGCGCACCGCCTATCTGCACTTCGGGTTGTCACCCAGGTCTGGAGATGCTTTATCGTCGGAAGATGATCTCTTTCGTGAAATGTGACACATAAGTCCCTGTTCATGAGGGGAACTTGGTCGCGCTAACTAACTCATAATACGGAAACCACCAGCCGAGCCTATCGGATTAGTGTTAACGGGCCCTAGAGTATGAACAGCAGTAACCGATTTGTCTGGCCGGTAAGGGTCTACTACGAAGACACCGATTCCGGTGGCGTGGTCTATTACGCCAACTATCTCAAATTCATGGAGCGCGCCCGCACCGAGTGGCTGCGCAGTCTCGGCTTTGAGCAGGATCAACTACTGGCGCAGGAGGGGATCATCTTCGCAGTTCGTTCGGTGGATGTGGGTTACCATCAGCCAGCCCGATTCAACGATGCGCTTGAGGTCAGCTCTGTTGTCAGTGCCAAGGGTCGTGCCAGCATTACCTTCGAACAGGAGGTCAGGCGGCAGGGCGGGGACGTGGTGCTCTGTAGCGGAAAGATCAAGGTCGCCTGCGTTGACATAAAGAGTATGCGTCCAACACCTATACCCAAAGCCATTACTCTGGAGATTCCGGATGTCGACTGATCTCTCCATCGCTCATCTGATACTGAATGCCAGCATCGTGGTGCAGTTTGTTATTGCCCTGCTGGTATTCGCCTCGCTCTCATCCTGGACCATGATCTTTGATCGCCGCCGGGTGTTGAGAAAGGCCACCCGTGCCGCCGATGATTTTGAAACCCGCTTCTGGTCCGGCGGTGATCTGGCGGAACTCTATCGACAGCTGGAGCGCGACGGTGACGATGAGTCGGGCATGGCGGCCATCTTCCGCGCCGGTTTTCGTGAATTTGCCAGACTGCGCACCAAAGGACACAAGGACCCGATGGCGATGGTGCAGGGCGCCCAGCGCTCCATGCGGGTTGCGCTCAATCGGGAAGTCGACCGGCTGGAGAATCACCTCTCTACCCTGGCTACCATCGGTTCTACCAGCCCCTATGTGGGGCTGTTCGGCACTGTCTGGGGCATCATGAACTCCTTCACCGCCCTCGGAAACGTCAAGGCAGCCACCCTGGCGCTGGTGGCTCCGGGTATCGCTGAGGCCCTGATTGCCACGGCCATCGGCCTGTTCGCCGCGATACCCGCGGTGGTGGCCTACAACCGCTACTCCAACAAGGTCGAGCGGCTCAACAACCGCTTCGACGATTTCGCCGAGGAGTTCGCCACCATCCTGCAGCGTCAGGCTGGCAATTGACGGAAGCCAATCCATGAGCCGTCAACAGAACCGCCGCAAACCCATGTCGGAGATCAATGTAGTTCCCTACATCGATGTCATGCTGGTGTTGCTGGTGATCTTCATGATTACCGCGCCATTGCTGACCCAGGGTGTCGATGTTGAGCTGCCCCAGGCCGATGCGGAGCCGCTATCGCAAAAGAACGAGGAGCCGGTGGTGGTGACTGTTGACAGCAAGGGCGACTTTTACATCGATGTGGGAGAGGGCCGGGACCGGCCTGTCTCCGCCGAGGATATGGTTGACCGGGTGCGTGCTGTGCTGAAGTACAAACCGAAGACGCCGATCATGGTGCGTGGCGACGCCGGGGTGGCCTATGGCCGGGTGGTCGAGGCGATGGTATTGCTACAATCGGCGGGGACGCCGAGTGTCGGCCTCATAACCGAACCACCGGAGTCCTGATGCTGTCGATCCTCAAACGCAGTCCGGTTGCCGTTACGCTGGCGGTGCTGTTGCATATCCTGATTGTACTGTTCCTCATCTTCGGTATGGAGTGGGAACTGTTTCCGAAAAAGGCCGAGCCAAAGGTCAATGTAGTTCAGGCCCATGCGGTCGATGCGGAACAACTGCGCCAAAAGGAGGCCGAAGAGAAAGCGAAGGAGCGTAAGCAGAAGGAGCAGGAAGCCAAGAAGCGCAAACAGGCCGAGGCGCAGAAACGGAAAATTGCCGAGGAGAAACAGCGCAAGGCCGATTTGGAGGCCAAGCGAAAGGCTGAGGTAAAACGCAAAGCCGATGCCGAAGCCAAACGCAAAGCGGAGGCCGAGGCAAAGCGTAAGGCAGCGGTAGCGGCCAAGCAAAAAGCTGAGGCGGAACGTAAAGCGCAGGCGGAAGCCAAACGTAAAGCCGAGCTCGCGGCCAAGCAAAAGGCTGAAGCCGAGGCCAAACGCAAAGCGGCCGCAGCGGAAGCGAAGCGCAAGGCTGAAGCGGCGGCACAGGCCGAACGGGAGCGGGCGCTACAGGAGCAGCTTGCGGCGGAACAGAATGCACGGGAGATCGATCGCTACGTGGCGGTGATCAAACAGCAGATCGAGCGCAGTTGGCTGAAGCCCGGGCAGACCACTGATCAGCTCTCCTGTGTCGTGCAGGTACGTTTGATCCCCGGAGGCGATGTGGTGCCGGGCGGTGTCAGTATCGTCAAGAGCAGCGGTAATGGAGCATTCGATCGTTCGGTGGAGGCTGCCGTCTACAAGGCCGCACCCTTGCCGGTTCCGAGCGGAGCGCTGTTTGAGTCCTTCAGGAATCTAAGGTTAAACTTTAAACCAAATAAGTAACTTATTGTTGGTAAAATGAAAAAATTATCTATCGTGCTCTTTCTGTCTCTGGCCTGGCTACAATCGGCGCTGGCTGATCTGACCATCGAGATCACCGAGGGTGTGGAGGGTGCACTGCCCATCGCGGTGGTCCCCTTTGGCTGGCAGGGGCCAGCCTCTCCGCCGGTCGATGTGGCCGGGGTGATTAACGCGGACCTGCAGCGTAGTGGTCGTTTCAAGACCATTCCTCAGGGCGACATGCTGTCCCGTCCGACCTCGGCTGAAGAGATCGAATTCAAGGACTGGCGGGCGCTCGATACGGAGAATCTGGTCATCGGACAGGTGCGTCCAATGGGCACGGGTGGCTATGAGATTCGCTTCCAGCTCTTCGATGTCTACAAGGGCGAGCAGCTGACCGGCTACACCATCCCTACCACCGCACCCAATCTGCGCGCTACCGCCCACCGCATCGCCGATCTTATTTATGAGAAGCTGCTGGGTGTGCCGGGCGCTTTCGCCACCCGGGTGGCTTATATCACCTCGGTCAACCAGGCAGATGGGTCTCAGCGTATCGACCTCAATATCGCCGACGCGGATGGCTACAACCCAGAGACCATTGTCAGCTCAAGCGAGCCCTTGATGTCGCCTGCCTGGTCCCCCGACGGCCGCAAGCTTGCTTACGTCTCTTTCGAAGGCGGCCGCTCTGCCATCTATGTGCAGGAGGTCTACACCGGTAAACGACAGAAGGTGACCAGCTTCAAGGGCATCAATGGCGCTCCGGCCTGGTCCCCCGATGGCCGCAAGCTGGCCATGGCACTCTCTAAAGATGGTAATCCCGACATCTTTGTCTACGATCTGGCCTCCCGCAAGCTACAAGCAGTCGTCCGACACTATGCCATTGATACCGAGCCTTCCTGGTCTCCCGATGGACGCGATATCGTGTTTACTTCTGACCGCGGCGGTAAGCCTCAGATCTATCGCGTTTCCGCCTATGGCGGTCGGGCCGAGCGGGTTACTTTCCAGAACAGTTACAACGCTCGCGCCTCCTACTCACCAGACGGCAAGTTACTGGCCCTGGTCACCCGTGAGGACGGGAACTACCGTATCGCGGTACAGGACCTCGACTCCGGTGTCATGCAGGTACTGAGTCAGGGCAGCCTGGACGAGTCACCCAGCTTCGCGCCCAACGGCAGCATGATCATCTACGCCTCCAAGACGGGACGCCGCGGTGTGCTGGCGGCAGTCTCGGTCGATGGCCGGGTGCGTCAGCGCCTTGCCCTGCAAGAGGGTAATGTGCGTGAACCTGTCTGGTCCCCATTCAAGAAATAGTTGTTCAACCGGTTAAGGAGATACTTCCCATGAACAAAAAACTGACCCTCTGGGTCTCTCTCATTTTTACCGTCATGCTATTGGCGGGTTGCGGTTCAAACCCAAGTCGTGATCAACAGGCCGGCGCTGAAGTCTCCGAGCAGTCGATGGGTGCTGACGGCTCTGCTTACGGCAGTGACGGGGCCACCACCTCGGCAGCCAGTGCCGGCGCCGCCTGGGAGGGCGACCCGCTGGAGAATCCCAACAGCCTGCTGGCGACCCGGGTGATCTACTTTGATTATGATCAGAGCACCGTGCGCGCCGACTACCTCGATGTCATCAGTGCCCATGCGGACTACCTGGCGGCCAACCCTCAGGTGGTGGTACGGCTGGAGGGCCACACCGATGAGCGTGGCAGCCGGGAGTACAACCTGGGTCTGGGCGAGGGCCGCGCCAATGCGGTACGCAGTCTGATGATGGCGCAGGGCGTGTCCGATAATCAGCTGGTGGTGGTGAGCTATGGAGAGGAGCGACCCGCATCCTTTGAGCAAAATGAAGAGGCCTGGGCGCTGAACCGCCGGGTTGAATTGATCTACTGATCTGGAGTGATGGCATGAAGATCCCGCGCAAAACCTGGACCGCCCCGGCTCTGCTGGGCTTGCTGGTCATGGCGAACCCGCTGTGGGCCGAGAACCCTAAGATGACCACCGAGCAGCGCCTGGATCGGCTGGAGCGGATGCAGCGCAATCAAAACATGGCTGACCTGGTCTACCAGGTACAGCAGTTGAAGCAGGAGGTCCAGCGCCTGAATGGTGAGCTGGAACTGCAGAAGCACGCCATGGATGCCATGAACCGCCGCCAGCGGGATCTCTATCTCGATATCGATCAGCGCCTGAGCCGGATGCAACCGGGTGCGGCAGCCTCTGCCACGATGCCTCCGGTAGCGGCGCCCACGCCTGCAGCTTCCTCCATGCAGGCGCCTCAACCTGGCACTGCAGCACCTACACCGGCACCGGTTGCCGCTGCTGCTGCACCGACTACGCCTCCTGATCCAAAGAAAGAGGCAGAGGCTTACCAGAGTGCTTTCAACCTGCTCAAACAGGGCCGCTATCCCGAGTCGATCAAGGCCTTCAGTGCCTTTCTGAAGAACTATCCGGGTGGCAGTTATGAGGACAACGCGCAGTATTGGCTGGCCGAAGCCAGCTATGTCAATCGGGACTTCGATACCGCTTTGCAGGACTTCAGCAAGGTCCTGATCAACTATCCCAAGAGTTCCAAGGTACCGGGTGCCATGCTGAAGATGGGCTACATCTTTTACGAAAAGAAGGCCTGGGACAAGGCGCGGGAAGTGCTGCAGCGACTGCAAAACGACTACCCCGGCAGCACCGAAGCGCGGCTTGGGCAGAAGCGTCTGCAGCGGCTGGATAAAGAGGGCCACTGACCGGGCAGGCTTCGCCTGCCATGACCCCGTCATGTCGCGTCTGCGTATTAGCGAAATCTTCTACTCTCTACAGGGGGAGAGCCGCACTGTCGGCTGTCCCACTGTATTCGTGCGTCTGACCGGCTGCCCCCTGCGCTGTAACTATTGCGATACCAGCTATGCCTTCAGCGGTGGGGAGTGGCTGACCCTCGAGGCAATCCTGCAGCAGGTGGCTGAATTCAGTCCGCCCCATGTCTGTGTGACCGGGGGTGAGCCCCTGGCGCAGAAGGGGGTCGGAGAGCTGCTGACCCAGCTCTGCGATGCGGGCTACCAGGTTTCGCTGGAGACCAGTGGAGCGTTGGATATCGCCGGGGTGGACCCGCGGGTCTCACGGGTCATGGATCTCAAGACCCCCGGTTCCGGCGAAGCGCAGCGCAATCGGCTGGAGAATCTGGCGCTTCTCACGCCACAGGACCAGCTCAAGTTTGTCATCAGTGACGAAGCCGACTACCAATGGAGTCGTGATCTGTTGCTGGAGCATCGGCTGCATGAAGTCTGCGAAGTGCTCTTTTCGCCGGTCCACGGTCGTCTTGAGGCCAGTCTGCTGGCAGACTGGATGTTGAGGGACCGCTTGCCGGTCCGTTTTCAGCTGCAGTTGCATAAACTTCTCTGGGGGGAGACAGCGGGACGATGAGTGAAAAGCGTGCAGTGGTGTTGCTCTCCGGTGGACTTGATTCAGCCACCGTCCTGGCTATCGCACGGGATCAGGGTTTCAGTTGCTATGCCTTGAGCATGGCCTATGGGCAGCGGCATGTGGCGGAATTGGCGGCAGCTTCCCGGGTGGCCAGCGCGCTGCAGGCGGTGGAGCACAAGGTGGTCTCCATCGGCCTCGACAGCTTCGGGGGTTCAGCCCTGACCGACAGCAATATCCAGGTACCGGAAGAGATGGGGGAGGGGATCCCTGTGACTTATGTGCCGGCGCGCAACACGGTTTTTCTCTCATTGGCGCTGGGTTGGGCTGAAGTGCTCGGCGCCCATGACATCTTCATCGGCGTCAACGCCGTCGACTATTCCGGCTATCCCGATTGCCGGCCCCAGTTCATCGAGGCTTTTGAAACGCTCGCCAACCTGGCAACCAAGGAGGGCGTGGAAGGCAGACCCTTTCAGATACACACGCCACTGATCGCACTTACGATCGCACTTACCAAGTCTGAAACCATCCGGCAGGGCAGCGCTCTCGGCGTCGACTACGGTCTGACGGTCTCCTGCTATCAAGCCAACGAAGCGGGCGAGGCGTGTGGGGTCTGCGACTCCTGTCGTCTGCGGGCCAAGGGGTTTGTCGAGGCAGGAGTGCCGGACCCGACGCCTTATCGTTGATCGAAGCGTGGGGCGCGGTTTGTCCAACCGAAACCAATTCTGAGGTCTATCTTGTCCTGCTTCGGTGGGGCAGGGCCCCACCCTACCTGTGATTCAAGGTGTAGGGTGGGGTACCTCCCCACCGATATAGCGAACCTGGCTGTTCATCAGTTCGCGCTGGATGCTTAGTGGTAGAGCAGTTCTGCCCAGCGGTCTTCGTTGACCAGTTTGCGTTTCATCTCCTGCCACTCGTCATCACCGCCAAAGGTTTCGCTCAT
>JARRNY010000019.1:0-36903 GCA_037384445.1 Candidatus Thiodiazotropha sp. | reverse complement strand
GTATCACCACCGGTATCACCACCGGTATCACCACCGGTATCACCACCGGTATCACCACCGGTATCGCCGCCGGTATCGCCGCCGGTATCGCCGCCGGTATCACCACCGGTATCGCCGCCGGTATCACCACCGGTATCACCACCGGTATCGCCGCCGGTATCACCACCGGTATCACCACCGGTATCACCGCCGGTATCACCACCGGTATTGCCACCTGCGTCCGCGCCTTTGCCATTAACACTAAAATCGCTCGGCATAGCCGAACCACCCGGCGAGGCGATGAAGCCGAAGCTGGCCTGCGCGCCGGGTGCGACATTATCGTTCCAGCCAGCACTCTGGATCACATAGTGCGTGCCTTCATGGGAGATGATCTTTGCATTCCAGATCTGTCCGATCTCGAAGCTCGCATCGAACGCGATCTCCCAGCCGTTGATCTCCGACGACCCCGTATTAGCGACGGTCGCCATTCCCTGAAACGAACTGCCCCAGTCGTTGACGCTTTTCATCGTCACCTGGGTGGAGAGGGCATCGCTGCCTCCGCCCTGACCAACATCGGGTCGTGTTACATCGGCCACAGTGATCTCGGCAGGCATCTGTTTACCGCCAGGATTGCCGACAAAACCGAACTTGACCTCACTGCCTGGCGCGATCGCCTTGTTCCATGAAGTCGCCTTGATCACATAGGTCTTGCCTGTATGCGAAACGATTTCCGCATTCCAGATCTGGCCGATTTCGAAGTCGGCATCAAAGGTGATCGTCCAGCTGCCGATTCGGGTATTGGTGTCGTTGACGATCACCGCTTCACCCTGGAAGGCGCTACCCCAATCACCCGTCTTACTGATACTGGCCTTGCCTACATGGACAGGCGCACTACCGCCGCCATTGTCGCCGCCGCTCGTACTCTCTTCAGTGACCGTCACCGTGGTCGCATCCGCATCCATGGCGCCACTGTCGTCATAGACTGTCAGGGTGACGTTGTAGGTGCCTGGTTGTGCATAGCTGTGGCTGGGCTTCACGCCATTGCCAGTGGAACCGTCCCCGAAGTTCCAATCGTAGACGACGATGGAACCATCGGCATCCTGCGAGCCACTGCCATCGAACTCAACCGCCTGATTTACCTTGGCGCTGTAGGGGCCCTTGGCATCAGAGTTCGGCGCCAGGTTACCCTGACCAATCACCGCCTTGGTGGAGGCACTATTCATCAGGCCGTCGTCATCCTGCACCTGCAGCGTGACGTTATAGCTACCCTCTTCGGAATAGGTATGCGAGACATTGGCCCCGGTGGCAACGCTGCCGTCACCGAAGTCCCAGGCATAGGCGACAATAGAGCCATCAGCGTCTTTACTGCCGTCGCTGCTGAAGGACAATGCCATGTCTACCGTACCCGAATAGGGCCCATTGACTACCGCTACCGGAGCCAGCTTGTCCACCTCGCCGATATTCGCCGTGGTCATGCCTGTCCCGGTCAAGCCACCGTTGTCGGTCACTTTGAGGGTTACGTTATAGGTGCCTGCCGCATTGTAAGTATGCGAGGGATTGGCGCCGCTGCCGGTAGAACCGTCGCCAAAGCTCCAGGCATAGCTGCTGATGGAGCCGTCGGCATCCTCGGAACCGGTAGCATCGAAAACAAGCTTCTCGCCCGCCTTGGCTATGTAGGGCCCTGCCGGATCGGCTGTCGGCGCCTGATTGGCCGGATCAACGCTAACCGAAGCCATCACGGAGTCAACCGCATTGCCGTCGTCGGTCACCGTCAGCGTGACATTGTAGGTACCTTTCGAATCGTAGCTGTGGGTCGGTTTGACTCCCGACCCAGTGGTACCGTCACCGAAACTCCAGTCGTAGCTGACGATACTTCCATCGGCATCGCTCGACCCACTGCCGTCAAACTGCACCGTGCCGCCCACAACCGTTGTGTAGGGCCCTTTAGCGTCCGCCACCGGTGGTTGATTACCGGCGCCGATGGTGACCTCAGCGGTGTCGGTCGTACTGTCGCCCGCATCATCGGTAACGATCAGTGTCACATTGTAGGTGCCGGTTGCTGTATAGGTATGACTTACCATGACACCGCTGCCGCTGGCGCCATCACCGAAATCCCAGGCGTAGCTAACCAGGCTACCGTCGCTATCCGATGAATTGGAGGCATCGAAGCCCACCGCAATAGCCTCGGTACCGCTGTAGGGTCCGCCGATATCTGCCACAGGAGGTTGATTGGCTGCCTCCGGATCCAGCATACCGGCGACAATCTCGGTCGGTAGCGCATTCCTGGAAACCGAACCGCCGTTGATGACGTTATTTGCACCCTCCGTCCAACCAGGCTGCGTATTGAACGTGATCTCCTGCAAATTGGTCATACCATTCGGATCATTATCCGAATTCAGAGACTCTATGGCAGCGAAGTCATACCCTTTCTGAATGAAGTCCCAACCATAGGCGTTGAATTGACTAAATTTGTTCGTGTGGCACAGGGCACAGGGATCGGCGAGATTCTCGTCGGTGGATGAGTTTGGATAGCTCGCGCGCCAACTCTTGAGAAGACTGCTCGTAGCTTGAACCGGAGGGGAGATAGAGAAGGCACCAAGGGAAACCAGCGCACAAACCAAACTCAATCGTCTAAACGACGACCGTTGACTCCTGTGACTCATCGAACTACTCCTAAAACTTTTTATTGTTGGTATGACACCAATCAGTAAGCCAAACGCATACATTTAAGCATCGGCATCCAAAGCGCACACGCAAGAAAAAACGCGATCAACTCATCGCCGGCAAACCCCTGCCGAACAGCATTAGAGATCCTTCCCTTCACCCCATTTCCCTATTCGTGCAGAGGATAATAAGGGAGAGACAGGAAGAAGAACCTGGAGCCTTGTCACAAAACTATCAAGCTAATTGATAAATATTCCGACACTTCTCTTACTGAGAAAGGCTTAACAATTTCATAATAAAAAGAGCATCACTGGAGCCATCACATCGCGATAAATAGCTCTCATCAAACCTCTGTGACATATAATTAGGAGTGATACCTTTCTCAGCGCGCCCTAATTTTCACGCCTGTCTTCGAAGTAATACCTGAGCGGCAAGCACTCACGCGCGCCAGCATCATCAAATACGACGCCACCTTAACCAAGGACCAGGACCTGATCTGCCGCCACTCGCATTGCAACCAACACACCAACAACTTCCTGGTACACCACTGACAGAGAAGTGAGTGCAAAACCTCATGCCCGCTCAGTACGTTGCGCCTTGTATTGAGATGATCACTCCTGCCAGCGCACAATGCTGCAATAACGACATCACGCTGGGAGAGCTCAAAAGCCAGAAGGGCAAGATGGATGCAGTGGACACTGCCGCTGACGCCCACACGAATACCAGGCAAAGGGAACCCTGATGACCCATGCCAAAGGATAGGGGCTACAAGCGTGACGCAGCTCGGTGTTGCGGCTCTTGACGAGGGCTGGCCATTGCCGTCAAACCGCGCCCGAAGGAAGTACCCTTGGGGTGCGCCCAAAGGAAGTACCCTT
This sequence comes from Candidatus Thiodiazotropha sp., assembly GCA_037384445.1. Lineage (GTDB taxonomy): Bacteria > Pseudomonadota > Gammaproteobacteria > Chromatiales > Chromatiaceae > Thiodiazotropha. Next base: position 33,385 of record JARRNY010000019.1, on the reverse strand, counting down.
GGGGTGCGCCCGAAGGAAGTGCCCTTGGGGTACGCCTTGATCTGAACCATGCTTTAGCCCTGAGTGTATTAATATCAATGGCGTGGTTAGTAAGCACTGCTATTTCAAGGCAATTTCCCGACATCCGCTAAAATACCAACTACTATTAAGACGAAACCACTCATGATACGTGGTTAACGTGACCCCTATTTGATTTAGATTCCTGGGTCATTGCCGAAATTGATAGTCCAAGGGAGAAACGGCAAGCGTTGATCCGCGCAGTCCCAACAAGCAAAATAATGCAAGCCGATTGCCAGGATAAGCAGCCACCAAGGCGGTTGAGCGATCCGTTGATGTTTCGTTGATCCAATTAAGGGCCAGGGAATGGTGAGAAAAAGAATGTGGCAGACTGCATGAATAACGAACGACCCAAGATCCTCATCGTCGACGATGACCCGCGCTACCTGCAGAGTCTGCGAACCCTGCTCGAGGTCCAATACGAGATCATCAGCGATGCCGACAGCCTGAACGCACTCGATCTCGCCATGCAGCAGCAACCCTGCCTGATTCTGCTTGACTTGGTGATGGAGCCTATCGATGGCTATCAGGTGATTCGCGAACTGAAACAGAACATGGAAACCGCTGACATCCCGATCATCGTCGTCACCGGTTCCCACGAGTCCGATGACGAAACCCAATGCCTGCGCCTCGGTGCGGTTGACTACATTACCAAACCCTACAATCCGGAGATCGTAAAAGCGAGGGTACACACCCATGTGGAGATGAAACGGCAAAAAGAGTTACTGAAGACTCTCTCTTATCAGGACGGCCTGACCGGTATCGCCAACCGACGCTATTTCGATGATATGCTGATCCGTGAACACCGGCGCTGCAAGCGATCTGTTCAGCCCTTGTCATCGCTCATGATCGATATCGATTTCTTCAAGAAGTACAACGATATCTACGGTCATCTGACCGGTGACGACTGCCTCAAACTGGCAGCCAAAACCATGCAGGCACAGCTCAATCGCTCTTCAGATCTGCTGGCGCGCTATGGCGGTGAGGAGTTCGTCGCCATCCTGCCTGAAACCGATATGGCGGGCGCGCGTACGGTCGCCGAAAAACTGCGCCGCTCCGTCATCGAACAGCAGATCCCGCATACGAGCGGAATCAACGGTGTGGTCACCATCAGTATCGGCGTGGTCTCCGGCCTGCCCAGATCGGGGGTGGATGCGCGAAAGTTTCTCCTGCTGGCAGACCAGTGCCTCTATCACGCCAAGGTTTTGGGGCGCAATCGCATTCACTGCGAAAGTTGTTGCAGCCAGCTTCTCGGCAAGACCGACCAACCGGCGGCTGAACGCCCCTTCACTCGGACGTACACCCGCGGATGATATAGCCGCCGGAACGCTCATCCCGCTCCAGTTCCAGAATGCCGTGACTCTGCGCCTCTTCCAGCAGGTCGCCGAAAGAGTGGAAGCCGTAGTAGGACTCACTGAAACCCGGCTTGCGCCGTTTCAGGGTCTGTTTGATCATCGAGCCCCAGATTTTCTCTCCCTCACCCCGCTCTTCGAGCAAGGCCTGGTAAGTGGAAACGATCAGATTCCAGGCGTCCTGCTTTTTGCTTTCGGCTGTTTTGTCAGCACTCTTCGGCGCGCTTTTCGTGGTCTTCTTGGTCACCTTCGAAGTGCGTTTACGCGGCGGTTTCTCCCGCTTCACCAGGTCGTCGTAGTAGATGAATTCATCACAATTGGCGATTAACAGATCGGAAGTCGAGTTCTTCACCCCAAGACCGATCACCGTCTTGTTGTTCTCCCGCAGTTTGCTCACCAGTGGTGAAAAATCGGAGTCGCCGCTGATGATGACAAAGGTATCGACATGCTCCTTGGTATAGCAGAGGTCGAGCGCGTCGACCACCAGGCGAATATCCGCCGAATTCTTGCCCGACTGGCGCACATGAGGGATCTCGATCAGCTCAAAAGAGGCCTCGTGCATGGGTGGGCGAAACTCCTTGTAGCGGGACCAGTCGGCATAAGCCTTCTTGACCACGATGTTGCCTTTGAGCAGCAACTTTTCCAGCACCTTGATGATGTCGAATTGGGCATAGTCGGCATCCCGCACCCCAAGCGCGACATTTTCGAAATCGCAGAAAAGGGCCATTATCTTGGTATCCGAAGCTTGGGTCATTATTGAGGCCTCCTGGCCGTCGGGTTGGGATATTTTATGAAAGTAGTGCAGGCGTTGCCCGCCGCTCCTAAGCGCCGATGGCATTCAGCCGTCGGATGGATGCCATACAGTATACTGTGATAACCCGCACGTACGACACTTGGCTGAGTAACCGGAGCAGACCATTGAAACGTTCACTGTTACTTCGATTCGGCACCGTCATTACCATCCTCTTCCTGCTGGCGGTCTCGGGCATGCTCAGTTCAGTCTTTATCGCCGATACCGCAGAGGGCTATGCCGCTGCCATCAACCAGGCCGGGACCCTGCGCATGCAGTCCTACCGGATCACCAGCAGTCTGGTACTCGGCATCGACTACGAGGGGCAGCATTCGGACAATCAAACCGCAAAGTTGGTACAAGAGTATAACCAGCGTCTATTCAGCCCTCGCATCCATGACGTCCTCGACAAGGGACCAAGCCCAGAGGTGCTCGACACCTACCGCAAAGTCGAGAATCAGTGGCGCGAGGTCATTCTGCCGAACCTGGAAAATTACCTGCAACATCCACCGACAGCGAAGCAATCGCCCGAGCAGGCGGCCCTGACGGCTAAATTCCAACAACGCCACCTGATGCTGGTGGACGCTTTCGTCGAAGACATACACCGCTTCGTCTCCGCGCTCGAGGTGGACGCTGAACACAAAAACCAGCAACTGCGGGTAATACAGTTGATCCTGCTTTTCCTCACCTTCCTGCTTGCCATCATCAGTCTCTATCTGACCAAGCGCTATGTGTTGGCACCACTGCACGATCTGTTGGCCTGCGCCACAGCGGCCCGTCACGGGGACTTTTCCGTCAGGAGCCACTACCTCAGTGAGGATGAGCTGGGACAGCTCGGCCATGCCTTCAACGTGATGGCCGATGACCTCTCGGTCATCTATGCCGATCTGGAGGCGCGTGTTGCTGAGAAGACGCACGATCTGGAACGCAGCAACCGCAGCCTCGAGTTGCTCTACGCAACAACCAAGCGATTGAGTGACTCCACGCTCGGCGCCGAAGCCCTGGTGGCTGTGATCCACGACATCGAGAACCTGCTCGGCGCCAACAACGGCAGCATCTGCCTGGGACAACCCGGAGATACCCTCGCTTACCGCTACGCCAGCACCAGCCCACAAGACCGCCTGTTACCGGAAAACCTTCCCAGCGACTGCACTCGCTGTCTCGGTGAAGGCTGCTCACATCGATTTCACATGACCCCGCAAGGCGAATCGCAACCAGTACTGATCAACTCCACACCGATCAAAGACAAACGCCAGCAGTTTGGCGTCATGCTGATCGAGTTCCCGGCTGACAAGCAGCTGCAACCCTGGCAGGAGAGGCTCCTGGAGACGGTTGCCAATCACATCGCATTAGCCATCAATGTGGCGCAACAGGTCTCGGAGAACCGGCGCCTGGCATTGCTGGAGGAACGCAGCGTGATCGCCCGCGAACTGCACGACTCGATCGCGCAATCCCTCTCCTATCTTAAGATACAGGTCAGCCGTCTCGACAAAGCGATCCATGAGGAGCAAGAGAATGCTGAACTTCTGCAACTGAGCGCGGTGCTGCGATCTGCCCTCAACGGCGCCTACCGGCAATTACGGGAGTTGCTGACCACTTTCAGATTGCGTGTCAGCGAAGCCGATCTGGGCGCAGCCCTGAAGACCACGGTTGAAGAGTTTGCCGAACGTTCAGGCATTGATATCGCCTACGACAACCGGGCCATCAATTGCCGGCCTTCAGCCAACTCGGAGATTCATCTCATCCAGATCGTCCGCGAAGCCCTCTCCAATATCATTCGCCACGCCAAAGCCACCCGGGCACAGGTAGCCTTGCACTGCGACAGTGAAGGTCTGTTCGAACTCACTATCGAGGACAATGGCGTCGGTATCGACGCGCAAGATGATATGATGCAACACTATGGTTTACCGATCATGAAAGAGCGCGCTGAACGGCTGTCGGGTGAACTGCAAATCAGCGAACCCGAAACAGGCGGTACCCGAATCACACTCCGCTTCAACATCAATGATTCGAAGCATAATGCAGAAAAAGAAAACCTCGCCGAGCGATTGAATCATGCATAACCCAGACACCTATCGCGTTCTCGCCATCGACGATCACCCCCTCTTCCGCAAGGGGGTCTCCGACCTTATAGACATGGACCCCCAGCTCATGCTGGTGGGAGAAGCGGCCAATGGCCAGGACGGTCTGGCCCTGGCAAAAGAACTCGAACCCGACCTCATCCTCCTCGACATCAACATGAAGGGCATGAGCGGACTGGAGACTCTCACAGCCATCAAGCAGCTGGAGATGGACGCCCTGATCCTGATGCTAACCGTGTCGGACAACGAAGAGGATGTACTCAGCGCGCTGCGTGTCGGCGCCGACGGTTACCTGCTGAAAGACATGGAGCCGGAGGATATCCTGCTGTCGATTCACAAAGCGATGCAGGGCACCATGGTCATCAGCGAACGGCTGACCCAACTCCTGGCCAAAGCCCTGCGGGACGAGGACAAGCTCGGCGAAAATAGTGACCTGCCCCCCCTCACCACCCGCGAGCAGGAGATTCTCGAGCAGATCGCCAACGGCATGAGCAACAAGCGCATTGCCCACACCCTCAACATCTCCGAAGGCACCGTCAAGGTTCACGTCAAACACCTGCTAAAGAAGCTCAATCTGCACTCTCGCACCGAGGCCGCAGTGTGGGCGCTACGCCGTCTCTGAGAGGTGGACAGCAACACTCTACCGCAGCTAAGCCAGAGCGCTCACTCACTACCCAACCGGGGGTAGCCACTCTACCAATAACTTGGTAATTGATTGTTTCTAAAGAGATTTATCTAAATCGGCGCGCCTTGACCAACATCAAAGCCCAATCACTATTCTGATGAAACACTGCCACCGATTAGAGGTGAACAGTGAAAAGAAGCATCAATCGAACCCAGTTTCTGCGTGGTGACCTGAGAGGCGACCGTCAGGGAATCCGTCCACCCTGGGCCAAAGCCGAGTCGATCTTCACCGATCTTTGTCAGCGTTGCGATGACTGCATAAACCGTTGTCCGGAGGCAATCCTGATTAAAGGTTCGGGTGGCTTTCCGTTGATCGATTTCTCCCTGGGAGCCTGCACCTTCTGCCGCGCCTGTGTCGAGGCTTGCCGGCACCAGGCCTTCAAACCGACTCAACATGCTGACGAGCCCGCCTGGCAACTGGAAGTCACCATCACGGATCAGTGTCTGTCACTCAAAGGCATCGTCTGCCGCAGCTGCGCCGACGCCTGCGAAGCCGCAGCCATACGTTTTCAACTCAAGACCGGCGGCCGTTCAGTGCCACAAGTGATGAACCCGCTCTGCACCGGCTGCGGCGAATGTTTCGCTGTCTGCCCCAGCCGAGCCATATCCATTTTACCCAGCCGGCGGGATTGCGCCGCTTAAGCCACGGGAGGAGTTGCTCATCCATGAATATCTGCAGCCTTATCGTTCACACCCATCCAGAGAGAGGGACGGATGTCTCTCGCAGGCTGGAGACCTTCAAGGGGGTCGAGGTCCATGGCGGTCGTGAAAACGGAAAACTGATAGTCACTGTCGAGGACGAGGGCGAGACCATCTCCCCCATCTCCGACACCATGAATGCACTGCGTGACGTCGATGGGGTCGTCAGCACGATTTTGATTTACCACTACGGTGGCGAGGAATCGATGGAGGAAATAAACCGTGAAATTAACTAGACGTGAATTTATCAAGAGCAACGCCATCGCTGCCGCCGCATCGGTTGCAGGTGTCACCCTGCCGGCCAGCGTTCTGCAGGCCGCCGAGGGGGACGACGGCATCCGTTGGGACAAGGCCGCTTGTCGCTACTGCGGCACGGGCTGCAGCGTGTTGATGGGAGTCAAAGACGGCAAAGTCGTCGCCAGCCAGGGCGATCCGGACGCCCCGGTGAACAAGGGCCTCAACTGCATCAAGGGTTACTTTCTACCAAAGATTCTCTACGGTGAGGACCGTCTGACCCAGCCCCTGCTGCGGAAAACCAACGGCAAATTCGACAAGAACGGCAAGTTCGAAGCCGTCTCCTGGGACGAGGCCTTCGATGTCATGGCTGAAAAGTGGAAGGCTGCACTCAAGGCCAAAGGCCCGAGCGCCGTCGGTATCTTTGGTTCCGGCCAATGGACCGTATGGGAGGGCTACGCCGCCTCCAAGTTCATTAAGGCCGGCCTGCGCTCCAACAATCTCGACCCCAACGCCCGCCACTGCATGGCCTCCGCCGTGGGCGGATTTATGCGCGCCTTCGGTATCGATGAGCCGATGGGCTGCTACGACGACCTGGAACACGCCGATGTCTTCGTGCTTTGGGGCGCCAACATGGCGGAGATGCATCCGATTCTCTGGTCACGCCTCACCGACACCCGCCTGACCAAGCCTGGCTGTGAAGTGCATGTGCTCTCGACCTACACCCATCGCTGTTTCGAGTTGGCTGACAACCCGATGATCTTCACGCCACAGACCGATCTGGCCATCGCCAACTACATCGCCAACTACATCATCCAGCACAAGGCCTACAACCAGGACTTCATCGACAAGCACGTCAATTTCAACGCCACCACCACCGACATCGGCTACGGTCTGCGTCCGGAACATCCCTTGGAGCAGGCAGCAAAGAACGCCGGCAAGGGTAAGTTCAACAAGGTCGGCTTTGATGAGTATGCCAAGCTGGTCTCCGAGTACACCCTCGACAAGGCACACCAGATGTCCGGCGTGCCGAAAGAGAATCTGGAGCGCCTGGCCAAGGCCTATGCCGACCCGAACAAGAAGGTGACCTCCTACTGGACCATGGGCATGAACCAGCACACCCGCGGTGTCTGGATGAACGGCCTGGTCTATAACATTCACCTGCTGACCGGCAAGATCTCTCAGCCCGGCAGTGGACCCTTCTCCCTCACCGGCCAGCCCTCCGCCTGCGGTACCGCCCGTGACTGCCGGCAGATCTGGTGGTGATGAAACCGGAGCATCGGGCCTTCGCCGAGAAGATCTGGAAGCTGCCGGAAGGCACGATCAACGGGAAGAAAGGCTTCCATGCCGTATTGATGCACCGCAAGCTCAAAGACGGCGTGCTGAACTGTTACTGGCAGCAGTGCAACAACAACATGCAGGCCGCCGCCAACATGAACGAGGAGTCACTCCCCGGCTGGCGGAATCCGGATAACTTCGTCACCGTCACCGACCCCTACCCGACCGTATCGGCGCAGGCGGCGGATCTGATTCTGCCCACCGCCATGTGGATCGAGAAGGAGGGCGCCTATGGCAATGCCGAGCGTCGCACTCAGTTCTGGCGCCAGCAGGTGAAGGGGCCGGGAGAAGCGAAGTCCGATCTATGGCAAACCATGGAGTTCTCCAAACGCTTCAAGATGGAAGAGGTCTGGCCCGAAGAGCTGCTGGCGAAGAAGCCGGAGTATCGCGGCAAGACGCTGTATGAGGTGTTGTTCGAGAACGGCCAGGTCAACAAGTACCCCTACTCGGGCAAGATTGTCGATGAGCGCGGCAACGAATACGCCAACGATGAGTCGGAACACTTCGGCTTCTATGTGCAGAAGGGACTGTTCGAGGAGTACCGCCTGTTCAACTCCGCTGCAGACCGGATAAAACCCGGACACGAGATGGCCGAGTTCGACGCCTACCACAAGGCACGCGGTATCCGCTGGCCTGTGATCGACGGCAAGGAGACCTTGTGGCGCTTCAGCGAAGGCTACGACCCGCACGTAGCGAAGGGCAGTGCATTTCAGTTCTATGGCAACAAGGACAAGCGGGCGAATATCATCTTCGCCCCCTACGAGCCGCCGGCCGAGAGCCCCGACAAGGAGTTTGACCTGTGGCTCTGCACCGGCCGCGTGCTCGAACATTGGCACTCCGGCTCCATGACACAGCGCGTTCCCGAACTGCATCGCGCAGTCCCTGAAGCGGTCGTTTACATGCATCCGAAAGATGCCAAAAAACGACATCTGCGCAACGGATCGATAGCCAAAATCAGCTCACGCCGGGGCGAGATCCTTTGCAAGGTCGACACCAAGGGGCGCAACCGGACACCCCAAGGTCTGGTCTTTATCCCCTGGTTCGACGCCGGTCGGCTGGTCAACAAACTGACGCTCGATGCGACTGATCCCTTATCGAAAGAGACCGATTACAAAAAGTGTGCAGTCAAGATCGACCGCGCCTAGGAGGAGAAAATGCGGGGCGCTCATTCAGAGTAACCGGTGGGGCCCCGCCCCACCGAATGGTTGAACAATGAGGTGCAACGGAAAGCTGCATCATCCGTGAGTTAGCGATGTCGAACACAGAGAGAAAAAACGAACTGAACCGCCGGCAGTTCCTGGGCAACATGCTCAGGACCGCCTGCGGCGTCGGCCTGGTTGGCCTGGGCCTGGGGCTCTATGCCCAGCGTGCCTCGTCACTGCCGGCTCAGGTCATTCGGCCGCCGGGCGCACTGCCCGAGGATGATTTCCTCGGCGCCTGCATCCGCTGCGGTCTCTGCGTGCGTGACTGTCCCTATGACATCCTGTTTCTCGGCGAAGTGGGAGAAGAGGTCCCCACCGGCACGCCCTATTTCATCGCCCGCACGGGGCCCTGCGAGATGTGTGAGGATATCCCCTGCGTCAAGGCCTGTCCCACCAATGCCCTCGATCACAGTCTGAGCGAGATCGAGGATTCTCACATGGGCCTGGCCGTGGTGGTCGACCAGGAGAGCTGCATCGCCTTTCATGGCCTACGCTGCGAAGTCTGTTTCAACATCTGCCCCATCCGCGGCCGCGCCATCACCCTCGATATGCAGCACAACACCCGTTCCGGTAAGCACGCCCTGTTTATTCCGGTGGTCCACTCCGCCGCCTGCACCGGTTGCGGTCTGTGTGAACGCGCCTGCATCCTGGAACAGGCCGCGATCAAGGTGTTCCCGACCCATCTCGCAAAAGGCGAACTTGGCAGACACTATCGCCTGGGTTGGAAAGAGAAAGCCGAGGCAGGCAAATCCCTGGTGACACCTGATGCGGAGCACCACTACAACCTGCCGCAAGGCGTGCACTACGACCTGCAGGGTGAGGGGTTGATCATCGACGGGGAAAGCAGTGAGACACCCTTCTCCGGCAACCCGCTCGATACCCTGAACAGCGGCTTCATGGAGAAGCCGCAATGATCGACACGACAAGACTCGGCAGAGACGCCATCGAAACAAAGGGCTGGTTGATGGCGCACCGCTTCCTGATTCTGCGCCGCCTCAGTCAGTTCGGCATACTCGCCCTGTTCCTCAGCGGGCCCTTGTTGGGCATTTGGATCGTCAAAGGCAATCTGGCCTCCAGCCTGACCCTGGAGATCCTGCCATTGACCGATCCGCATGTGTTGTTGCAAGCCATGCTCTCAGGCGTGGTGCCGGAGACCACGGCGCTGATCGGTGTCGCCATTGTGTTGCTCTTCTACTTTCTGGTCGGCGGCCGCGTCTTCTGTTCCTGGGTCTGCCCGGTCAACATCATCACCGACCTGGCCAGCTGGTTGCGGCGCAAGCTTGGCCTGCGCGCCAGCTCGCAGCTTTCACGCGACACCCGTTACTGGATGCTGGGACTGACCCTGCTGCTGCCGCTGGTGGCGGCCGGCGGGATCGTCTGGGAGCTGGTCAACCCAGTGTCGATGATGTTTCGCGGCATCGTCTTCGGTATCGGCGCCGGCTGGCTGGTCATCGCCGGTGTGTTTCTCTTCGACCTGTTGGTGGCAAAGGACGGTTGGTGCGGACATCTCTGTCCGGTCGGCGCCTTCTACAACCTACTCGGCAGGAAGAGCCTTGTCCGGGTCAACGCCGTCAACCGCAACGCATGCAACGACTGCATGGAGTGCTACGTCGTCTGCCCCGAACCCCAGGTCATCAAACCCGCGCTTAAGGGCAACAAAGAGCATAAGAGTCCGGTAATCCTTTCATCTGACTGCACCAACTGCGGTCGTTGCATCGATATCTGCGCGAAGCATGTATTCAGTTACGGAGGCCGCCATGCCTTTGAAGCCACAGCATCCACAACCGAGGACGAATTCCATCGAGGCGCCCGGACCTGACCGGCGCAGCGTGAAGCATATGTCAATAAAAGTGATGAGGGAGAAAGGTATGAAAAAGATCGCAACTGTGACCATCACGGCGCTGAGCGTGCTGCTCTACTCCGCATTGGCCCTATCCGAAGTCAAGTCTCTACGTGGCGAGGACCTCTCCGCCATGGCAAAGAATCCGCAACACATGGAGATCATCAACGCCAAGGGCGGATTTGAACGCAGTTATAAGCTACAGCCGCCAATGGTTCCACATGAAGTCGACAAGTATGAAATCAATCTGAAGGTCAATGAATGTCTCTCCTGCCATAGTGGAACAACCTATGAGGAGAAACATGCACCCAAGGTCGGCGAGAGCCACTACGAATCACGGGATGGCACAACTCAGCAGACGATCTCCAGTCGTCGCTACTTCTGTAACCAGTGCCATGCGCCCCAGCTGAGTACTGACCCATTGGTGCAGAACAAGTTTCAGGGTGCCAAATAAATAGCCAACGATTGAAGTATCAAAGCAGGTGCAATGATGAACGATAAAACAAAACGCAGCGCAACTATCCTTGTCGGAATCGGCATTGTCGTGGGCATCATTCTATGGGGTGGTTTCAACACCGCCATGGAGATGACCAACACAGAGGAGTTCTGCATCTCCTGTCATGAAATGGAAGAGAATGTCTATCAGGAGTTGCAGGAGACGGTTCACTTTACAAACCGCACCGGCGTGCGCGCCACCTGCCCGGACTGCCACGTACCCAAAGAGTGGATTCACAAGTTTGTGCGTAAGATCCAGGCAAGTAATGAGCTCTACCATAAGATGCTGGGCACCATCGACACCCCGGAAAAGTTCGAGGCCAAGCGTCTGGAACTGGCACAGCACGTCTGGGCCTCCATGAAGAAGACCGACTCCCGGGAGTGCCGAAACTGCCACAAGTTCGTCTCTATGGATCTTGACAAGCAGACCCCGCGCAGCGCAGATGAGCACGACCCTCACTATTGGGACGCGATCGACGGCAAGGAGCCGCAGAAGACCTGTATCGACTGTCATAAGGGTATCGCACACTCGTTGCCGGCGGGCTACGACCCGGCCAAGCAGTATTGACACAAGACCGGGTCACGAGAGGGATGAAGGACATCGCACCGAGTTGGCAATAGTAATTCTGTCGCGCAAATGAACGCGAATAAACGCAAATGGCATTGGTATGTACGCACTCATTCGGAACCTATCTGAGATACTATTCCTTGTGATAAGTTCAGGATGTAAAACCGGCTTCCGGGGCAATCACCCGCTTACCGGACAATAACCATCAAGCCGATTTGCGTTCATTCACGTTTATTTGCGGACTAACAACTGACAATTTCAAACAACCAAACCATGCTAAGAGATTCGTTCAACCGAGAGATCCACTACCTGCGCCTGTCGGTCACCGACCGCTGCGACTTCCGCTGTTTCTATTGTCTGCCGCGTGGATTCCGCGATTTCGAGGCGCCAGCTGAGTGGCTCAACAGCGAAGAGATCGAACGGGTTGTCGGACAGTTTGCCGCGCTCGGCGTCAAGCATGTGCGACTGACCGGAGGCGAGCCACTGGTGCGTCGCGAGTTAGAGGAGATCGCCCAACGCATTGCCGGCCTGCCCGGCATCGAGGAACTGTCGCTCAGCACCAATGCCTCACGCCTCGCCGAGTATGCAGCGCCTCTCTATCAGGCCGGAGTGAGACGACTCAACATCAGCCTCGACACGCTGGATGAGAAGACCTTCAAGCAGATAACCGGCAGTCGGCTGCAGCCGGTACTGGCTGGCATCGAAGCAGCAAGTGCTGAAGGATTCCAGCCGATCAAGATCAATATGGTCATCATGCGTGGCATCAATGAGCATGAAGTGGGCACGATGATTCAATACTGTCAGCGCCATGGCCTGACCCTGCGTTTCATCGAGACTATGCCGGTCGGAGAAGGTGGACGACATGCCAGCGAATATTATCTGCCGCTATCCGAGATCGAAGCCCGTCTCAGAGAACAGCATCGCCTCTCCCTCGCCGCCATGCGCGGCAGCGGTCCCGCCCGCTACTTTCGTATCGATGACAGCGAACTGGTGGTCGGATTCATTACCCCCCAATCGCAACACTTTTGCGAAAGCTGCAACCGGGTACGCCTGTCGGTCACCGGCGATCTACATCTCTGCCTGGGCCAGGAGGAGCGTCTGGCTTTACGCCCCCTGCTGCGCGGAGGCGCCAGCGATACAGAGATCCAGGAAGCGATTCGTCAAGCCATTGCCCGCAAACCGCAACGCCACCACTTCAACGAAAGCCCCATGGCGATCATCCGCCCCATGTCCGCGCTTGGCGGCTGAAGGACTCCGCTACTGAATCACCCCTGTTGGCTTGACGCACCGAACAGATGCAGGGTGAGGTCTGCCCAGCCGTCTGGTGTTATCGGGTGATAGAGATCGGTGGGGCGGGGCCCCGCCCTACAGATACAGGCCATGAAACAGTTCTATTCAGCCGGCCTTTCCACGACACCGCTCAGCGTCATCTGTGGGAAAGGAATCTCCCAGCCGTTCTCGCTGCAGGCATCAACACACCAACGTTGAATCGCACGCCGTAGCCGGTTGTACAGATCAGCCAACTCCCCACTGAAGTCGGCGATCACTGTGATATCGAGGGACGAACTGTTGGCCAAGGCAAATTCCACGCGCAGGTTCAGCAGTTTTTCACCATAACCCTCCTGATCTGCACGCTTACGGATATAGTCCTGCAACCGCTGCGGAATCTCATTGGTACTCTCGCGCTGCAGAGTGTAGCTGATCCCGATCGTCTCTTTGAGACGGAAGTTGGTGGATAGATTGCGCGGTGAGGCGGCAAGAAAATCGCTGGTCTGATAGGTCACCTGCACTCCGCCACGCTGCACCAATTGAACCAGTTCGTGGGAGATACCGATCACCTTTCCTCGCACACCATCGCTGAGCAGCACCCAATCGTCCCGTTTGCAGGGAAACCAAGGCTCCTCGTGGCGACAGGGGCGGGATTTGAGATCAACCAGTTCGTCGATCGGCACCCGCTGGCTGAGGTTGGCCACCGGATTAACCAGGGAGCAGTAGACGTTGATCTGCTCCACCAGCCACGGAATGCCCTCCAGCATGATCCGCTCCCCCTCGCGTACCGCACCGATATTGAGAAACAGCTGAATCTGACTCCAGTAGCGAGGCAGAGCCTGGCGCAGGGTCCAGGCAAGCCCCAAAAGCAGCAGGATACTGAGACTGAAGAGAACCCAATCCTCGACCAGATAGAAGACGACCATCGGCCCAATGATGATCAGCAAAAAGGTCACGATCCGATGTAGCAGTTCCACTAAGCGAATGCGAAAACTACGGTGTTTCTTATTAAAACCGGGCATATGCCGCTGCATGGCAGCGTGGCTAAATCGCGAGAGCAATGCCACCAATAACACCACCAACAGTGCTTCGGTCAGATAGAGACCACGTTTCTGAAAAAAGGATTTCAAGTAGCTCTGCGAGGCTTCGGTCAACGACGCCTCCGAAGCCAGCAGCTCATTGAGTTGCAACTGCGCCGATTGCAGCTCGCTCTGCATGAAGGCCCGGTTCTTCTCCCAGTTCTTTACCATCACTGCAAGCGTCTGTTTGAGCTGTTTGTTTTCGGCCTGACTTTGCAGACGTTCCGCATTCGCCAAAGCGGCCTCGACAATGGCCAGACGATCGGTGTAATAGGCGATCTTCTCCTTCAGATCCGACTTCTGTCGGATACTGGCGGTCATGTCTTTCATCTCGTCGATCGCTGGTTTCAGCAGTCCGAACAGCTCCTGTTGGAAATCGAATTTGGTCTCCTCCTGTTCGCGTAACCGGGTCAGGTCAACACCTGCCGAGATGTTCTCCAGGTTGCGACTGGTGGCGTTCAAGTCCTCCTGCAACTTGCTCAATTCCCGCTGCAATTGCTGCTTCTGAGAATCCGATTGAGCCTTCGCGGCCTGTTTGTTCAGCGCATCGATATCGTGCCGCAGATTCGCCTGCAGCGTGACCAGACTGCGCAGGGTTTCGAGGGCGCTCTTGCCTTTCTCCACTACCGGCAGCTCGCCCTCCTGCGCCTGCAGCGGCAACAGCAAAAAGAGCATGAAAAACAGGGTGCAGAACTTAAACGCGGGGTGATGGAGAAGTGATTGGGGTCTGAAGTGCATGGTGCTATCCAGGTCGTCGACGAGTGACTTGTGCCACACACGGACAAAGTCACATGAAAGAGATAGTGACCACATTAGCACTAGACAGCATGAATTGAATACACCTGTTGACACAGAGCGCCTGAAACTCGCCCCCATGACGGAGAGTCATGCGTTGAATGAGCCTGATAAACTCATGAAGCCAGGGGGAATTCAGTGGTTAGTCAACTGTTTGATGATCGTACCGAGATCGGCGTCCAACGAGGGCAGGTAACGCTTTGTAGTTCGCCTCTATTCCAGGAATATTAATAAATAATGGTGTGCGTTAATCACAGTTATAGGCGGACTGGTGAACTATTGGGTTAGCCAGGCCACGATCACTTCTCGACAACCAGTAATCGAGACTGACGAAACGTCCGCCACCCAAAAAGAACAGAGTCATCAGCATGATGAAATAGGTAGCGGCGAACTCGATGCCGTTGTTGAGCACCACCAAGCTGCCGTGCTCAGTCAGCCAATCGTAATTCCCATGCTCATGCAGTAGCGACCTGGCCCTGTCGAGCCGTTCAACAGCAGCGATGGTTCGCTCATTGGCAAACAGGGAGCCGGCGCCTTCAGCGATTGCCAACCAGCCGTTTTCCCAATGCACTGTCCATGCCGCGACCAGCATGGTGAACATCAACGGCAGACTGATCCAACGCACGCCCAAACCGACCAACAGCAGTACGGCGCCGAGACTCTCTGTTAAGGTCGCCAACCAGGCCATCAACAGTGGAAATGGCAAACCCAATCCCCAGTCGGGATTACCAAACCACTCGGCAATACCCTCTACATCGGAGAGTTTTTTGCTGCCTGCCATCCAGAGGACCGGCACCAGATAGAGCCTTATCGCAAGCGGTGCCAGAAAATCGAGGACTCTTGTAGCATTCAACCAATACTGTGCTGTTTTGAAGAAACCAATCATTAGAAAAGACCCAATTAAATATTTACCCTGCAGCCTCAAGGAGCGCACTTTCCGCTGAGGCAGGCACGATACCGACCACACCCCGCGCCATCAGCGATTCAAACAACACCCTGCCTTTCTCAATGAATTCAGCATTTGAGACAGATCCCGATATCTCAGCCAGCGTTTGCAACAACTCACCGGCTGTCACCGAGCCCTCTGACTGCAAAACCGACAACAGGGCATGTGTCAACGCATCGATCTCAAGAAAGATCACCTGATCTTCATGATTGCGATAGACCAGCAGATGCCGAGGACTCTCTTCAACGCTAACCGAGCGATTGTCGCCACCGATCAAATGGACAGGAAACCGATAGCACAGCGGCCAGGCAAGCGGCGAGAGCTGCAGCGTGCTTTGTAAAAGATTTCCCGCTGGTGTTGATAGAGACGGCAACGGTTCCGCATCGCTGAGTGTCAGCGCCAACTCCACCCACTCGTAGTGTGCCAACTCGGCAAGATAGGGGGGATCCTCCTCCTGCAAACCTCTTTCCTGCTGCAGATAGAGGAGAAACTCTTCTCCCAGACGGGTGAAGAGCGGCGTACTACACGCGTGCCTGGCAAAGAAATCACGCGCCATCTCATACCAATATTCCTGCGGCAATAATTGTCGAATAACAGGAAAACTGTCGGCGAGAAAACTCTCCACATTATTAAAGAAAAGCTCGCTATAGATCGCCATGCGCTGCGCCGGCACCCCTTCAGGTATCGGTTTCTTTTGCGGCTGGCGAATATGCGCAGCGAACTCCTGCTGTATCGTTTGAAAAACAGCCTCATGCGTAGCATTGTTGCGCACTGGACACCTCGCTTGATTGACGTTGATAATCGGCAATGGTCTCCACCTCGCCAAGCAACTCATCCAGCGGCGGGATGTTAAAATCACGCTCCAGCAGAGTGGGAAAAACACCGAACTCGGCATAGGCTTTCTCCAGCAGCTTCCATACCGGATCGATCACCTCCGCACCATGGGTATCGATACAAAGATCTTCCGACTCCACGTAGTGGCCGGCAACATGACTGTAGACAATACGCTCTGCCGGTATGGCTCGAAGAAACGCCTCGGCGTCATACCCATGGTTGATACTGTTGACATAGATATTGTTGATATCAAGATGGAGGTCGCAGTCGGCCCGCTCAATCACCGCATTAAGAAAATCGATCTCCTCCATCTGCTTGCCCGGTGCCGCATAGTAGGAGACATTCTCCATGCCGATGCGCCGCTGCAGAATCTCCTGCACCCGCCGAATACGCTTGGCCACATACTCCACCGCCTCCGGCGTGAAGGGGATCGGCATCAGGTCATACAGATGACCACCCGCGGCGCTGTAAGCGAGATGCTCGGTGTAGATATCGATCCGATGCCGATCCAGAAACTTCTTGAGATCTTGCAGAAAACTCTCATCCAACGGATCGGGGCCGCCAATGGAGAGAGAAAGACCATGACAGACAAACGGGTTACGCTCAGTCAACTGACGCAGCTTGCGCCCATAGGAGCCACCAACACGCATCCAGTTCTCCGGCGCGATCTCCCAGAAATCGACCTGTCCCTCCGGCAATGTCAGCGCGTCGTCGAGAAACACCCGGCGCAGTCCGAGACCGGCGCCTTGAAGAGGATCTTGCAGCATCTTTCTATCTCCCAATTTAGCGGTTATCGCCCACCATCGGGTGGGCGCCGCCCGGACAGTTATCTCTTGTTCGCGCCGCACTTGGCTTCGCCACATTTGGCCTCCTTGACCTTGGTCTCGGAATGCATGGCCTTATTGCCACCGCAACTGCCCTCCTTCGCCTTGCCGCTCTCTCCGCAGCTACCCTCTTTCATTTTTTTGCTTTCGCCACAGTTACCCTCTTTAGCCTTATTTCCGCCACACGACCCTTCGTTACCGGCCACCTGCATATAGCCGCTTTCAAGCTGCTTGATGCTGAAAGGGTTCTCAAAACCTTGGGCAGTACCAGCCAGGATCAGGGAACCCGCCAAGGCGGCGCCGACAGCGGCGGTAAGATTGCGTTTGCTTGTCTTGTCACTCATCTCTCTATCCTCATATGTATTCGTATCAGAATGATTTTCGGCCTCCCGCATCGATACAGCCTATGGCAGAAGATGCGTTGAATCCGATTTCGACCGGCAGGTTTTTGCGTCTCACCCGCTCGGCTTGAGAATAAGAATGAACTCCGCTTTTCAAGCGGAGCTCACGCAAATCTCACATTTCAATCACGCGACTAGCAATGTTTCACTCGGGAACGATGATCGCGCCGGGATCGTTGTTCAGATGCGGATTGGCGATTGAGCCAATACCGCAGCTGGGCGACGAGATCGGTGTGAGGGTGCGTTAATCGCACTTCAAAGCGGCCGGGGGAAATATTCGGGCTAGAGAGAATTCGAATCAGGATGATTCTCGGCTGTAATGCCTGGGAATAGAGAGAAGATGTGAATAACCAACCCGACAACAAAATGCGTCGGGGTTCTAAAAACCGTATTTACCAAACAGGCTTATCCCGGTGATCAGCAGCCCCAGGATGAGATTGGTCAGAATCAGCTGTCGAATCAGGGTGATAGCTGCCACCGCCTGCGGCATGTCATGGGTCTTCATGGCGCGACTGAACTGGTGATAAGGGATGGCATAGATGAAAACGAAAATAGCTGCCATCAACGTCCCAGTGATAGACATAAAGCTGAGCCATGGGGCGGTCTCGGTTTCATAGAAAAAGAAGAGCATCCAGTAACCGCTGGCGAGAATCAGAATGACTGAAAACCATACCCAAGGGAAAAAACCGTCGAACACCTTTAACATCACTTGCAGGCGCTCCTGGGATTCCAGCGCCTTGTTCAAGGCATTCCGCAACACCATATGGGCGAAAAACATGCCCCCCACCCAGACGATGACGCCCAGGAGATGCAGTGTGAGCGCAATAGCCATACCCGTTACCTCATAGCAAGCCGGTGATCAGAACCGCCATTGTGCCCAAGCAGTCTCCATTCGCCAACCGACCTTAATATTTGAAAATTACATAACCGCTGGGTAGACTAACTGATTTCCTGCCGTTTAGCGGCACATAAAGGGTGAATGGCATCCATTGCGGGTGCCTTTTTGTTTTTAGGATTCAATTCGATGTCCGACGCACTGATGACAACCTATAACAGGCTACCCGTGGCCTTTGAGCGGGGTGAGGGTCCCTGGCTGTGGGATACCGAGGGGCGCCGTTATCTGGATGCCCTCACCGGCATCGCGGTCTGTGGCCTGGGTCATGCCCACCCCACAATCCAGAACGCCCTGTGCGATCAGGCCGCAACCCTGGTGCACACGTCAAACATCTACCGAATTCCGCACCAGGAGACGCTGGGCCAGCGGCTCTGCAGCCTAGCCGCCATGGACCGGGTCTTCTTCGGCAACTCGGGCGCTGAAGCCAATGAGGCGGCGATCAAGCTCGCCCGCATGTACGGCAACCGCCGGGGAATCAAAAATCCGGCCATCATCGTCATGGAGCAGAGCTTCCACGGGCGCACCCTGGCGACACTGAGCGCCACCGGGAACCGCAAGGTGCAGGCGGGTTTCGAACCATTGGTGCAGGGCTTTATCCGGGTCCCCTACAACGATATCCCTGCCATCGAGGAGATCGCTGCCAGGGACAACAGCGTCGTCGCCGTACTGGTTGAACCTGTGCAGGGTGAAGGCGGCATCAATATCCCCGCCGCCGACTACCTCAACCGCATCCGCGAGATCTGCACGCAAAACAACTGGCTGATGATGCTCGACGAGATCCAAAGCGGCATGGGGCGCACTGGCAAGTTTTTCGCCCACCAACACAACGGCATCCTGCCGGATGTGATGACCCTGGCCAAAGCACTGGGCAACGGGGTGCCGATAGGCGCCTGCCTGGCACGGGGGGCTGCGGCGGAAATCTTCGCCCCCGGCAATCACGGCTCCACCTTCGGCGGCAACCCATTGGCCTGCCGTATCGGCATCAGTGTTCTCGATGTGATCGAAGAGGAGGGCCTGAGCGAACGGGCCGCCTCCCTCGGCACACGCATGGTGAGTGCTTTTCAGGAGCGACTCGGAACTCTGCCAGGGGTCGTCGATATTCGTGGCCTTGGCCTGATGATCGGCATCGAACTCGACCGCCCCTGCGGTGAACTGGTCACCCAGGCCCTGGATCAGGGGCTGTTGATCAATGTCACTGCCGAGCGGGTAATCCGGCTACTGCCAACCCTGACCATGACGGATGAGGTGAGCGACGAAATCGTCGACAAAGTCACCGCATTGGTCACCGCCTTTCTCTAAATCCAACCCCTGATTTCAAGACATCGGCCTATGGCACAGCAACCAAAACACTTCCTGTCACTGCTCGACCTCTCCACCGAAGAGCTGCATAGCATTGTTCGGCGTGCGATCGAACTGAAACGTATGCAGCACCGTGGTGACATTCACACCCCATTGAAGGGCAAGAATCTGGGTATGGTGTTCGAGAAATCCTCCACCCGCACCCGCGTCTCTTTTGAGGTCGGCATGTCCCAGCTGGGGGGCCACGCCCTGTTCCTCTCCCCGCGTGACACCCAACTGGGCCGCGGCGAGCCGATCGAGGACAGCGCCCGCGTACTCTCCCGTATGCTCGACATCATCATGATTCGCACCTTCGAGCACGATAAGCTGGAACTCTTTGCTGAGCATTCACAGGTGCCGGTGATCAATGCCCTGACCGATCTGCTGCATCCCTGCCAACTGCTGGCCGATATGCAGACCTATTTCGAACATCGTGGTGACATCCAGGGCAAGACCGTGGCCTGGATCGGCGATGGCAATAACATGTGCCACTCCTACATCAATGCCGCACGCCGCTTCGGCTTTCGCCTCAACATCGCCTGCCCCGAAGGCTATGATCCCGATGCGCAGACCCTGCAGGCCGCCGGCGACTGCGCCGCTATCGTGCGCGACCCGATGACCGCTTCGCAAGGCGCTGATCTGGTGGTGACCGATGTCTGGGCCAGCATGGGCCAGGAGCACGAACAGTCGGCACGCAGGGAGTCCTTTGCGGAGTATCAGGTCAACGAGGAGATGATGGCGAAAGCCGCCTCCGACGCCCTCTTTTTTCACTGCCTGCCGGCCCATCGCGGCGAAGAGGTAAGCATCGGCGTCATGGATGATCCCAACAGCGTAGTCTGGGATGAGGCGGAAAATCGCCTCCACTCGCAGAAGGCACTGATGGAATTCCTGCTCCTTGGACGGGTATAAAGCAAAAAATTGTGGCCTGTTTCGTGTACCGTATTGCGGTACCTTGTAGAATACTGTCCTTTACAGCCAGCTGAACCGTACTCATGAAGAAATACGCCCTGCTCCTGATCTGCTCGATCCTGTTGCTACCCCAGCTGACCCAGGCTGAGACGCGCTATGTCACCGATGTCTTCAAAATCACCATGCGCAGCGGCGAGAGCACCTCGCACAAGATCATACGCATGCTCGACAGCGGTATGCCCCTGCAAGTGCTCTCGACCAACCCGGGCAATGGATACAGCAAGGTCCGCGCCGGCTCTACCGAGGGCTATGTCCTGACCCGACAGTTGATGAACAAACCCAGTGCACGCAGCCAACTGGCGAGCCTGGAAAAGGAAATTGAAGCGCTCAAGGCCGCGCCGGGTGAATTACGCACCAATCTGGCCAATCTGCAGAAGGAGCATCGGGAGCTGACCCAGGCCTACAAGGAACTGCAGACAATCAAGAATAAACAGGAGCAGGAGCTGCAGAGCATTCAGCGCACCGCCTCCAACGCCATCCGCATCTCCAACGAACGCAATGAGCTGCGCAAGCAGGTGGCTGACCTGACCCGTGAAGCGGAGGATCTCAAGCAGGAGAACCGGGACCTCAGTAACGAGGCAACCCGTGACTGGTTTCTGATCGGCGCCGGCGTGATCATCGCCGGTATTCTCATCGGCCTGATTCTGCCCCATCTGCGCTTCCAGCGCCGCCGCAACTCATGGGGTTCGCTCTAGGCAACCTCTGAGCAAGTCTCCGGCGTGGCTGTCGGAAAAGGTGGAAATGGGTGAAAAGTGCTGTGTAGCGGGCCGTACATGAGCATTTTGAGCCCATCTCCAATGCCGCCAGACCCTATCGACTGTTACGCTCCATGATCCACTACGCGATTTAAGTTCCCAAGCCCTCTGCCGATATCTGGATCGACGATCATAGTCGACTGTGCAGCACCTCAATCGTCAATCCTTTATCGTGACCCACGGGCGAAATCACATGAACGATATTGCGTTCCAATTTGTTGAAAGACTGGGCGCGGAACTCTCCGCCGGTGATCTGAAACTTCCCGCCTTTCCCGATATCGCCGTGCGGGTTAAAAAAGCGCTGGAGGGCGAAAACGTCTCCGCTGAGATCGTCGCTAAGGTAGTGGGCAGCGACCCGGTGTTGTCGGCCCGCCTACTGAAGGTGGCCAACTCCAATTTCGCCAACCGTAGCGGTGCCCAGATCAAAGACCTGCGCACTGCCATAGCACGTCTCGGCTACGATCTTGCGTATAGCACCGCAGTCTCCATCGCCATTGAACAGATCCTGCACTCGAAATCGGTCGGTCAATGCCGCGACCTTCTGAAGACGCTCTGGAAACACAGCGTCCAGGTCTCTGCTATCGCCTATGTGATTGCCAAGCAGCACAGTAGCGTAAACCCGGATGAGGCGATGCTGGCAGGACTACTGCACGACATCGGCAAGTTCTATATCTACACCCGCGCAGAGGACTACCCGGAACTCTTTACCGACGCCGAAGCCATGCAAAGCCTGCAGAAGAACTGGCACACCGGCATCGGGCACGCCATTCTCGAAGCCTGGGGATTCAGCGAGGAGATGGCCAATACCGCCAATGAGCATGACGATCTGCAACGTCCCCGCGCCGGCACGCCGGATGTGACAGACGTGGTCATTACCGCCAACCTCTGCGCCTACTGGAGTGAGCTGGGGGATACCTTCGACTGGTCCGAAGTGACCGCTGCCAAGCGGCTCAAGCTGGACCACGACGCCATCGGAGAGATACTCAAGGAATCCCAGGAGGAGATTCAATCGGTCATGCAGGCACTGGGATGACCGGTGACACCTTGTACTTTGCTAATATTCCAGGAATATTCGATAAATCTAGTGCGTGAATCGCACTTCCAAGCGGCCGGGCGAAATATTCGGGTTAACGTCCCGCACGCATCAAGCCGCCAAGCCCCATATCCTCCAGCGCCTTATCCAGCAGCGCCTTGACCTCAGAGGCACGTTCACAGCGCAATGCGGCCTGCAGCAGCTCCCTGGCGCGGGAGGATGAGATGGAACGGATCACCCACTTGACCCGCAACAGGCTGCCGGCATTCATACTCAGGCTTTTGACCCCCATGCCCAGCAGCAACACCGCAGTGGCTGGATTACCGGCCATCTCGCCACAGACGCTGACATCCCGCTGATAGACCTTGGCGCCTTCGACAATCTGGATCAGCGCCTTCAGCACGGCAGGATGCAGGTCGTCATAGAGATCAGCCACATGCGCGTTGTTTCGGTCGACCGCGAGCAAGTATTGGGTCAGGTCGTTGCTGCCCACCGAGAGAAAGTCGACCCGCCTGGCCAGGGCTTCCACCTGGTAGACCGCAGATGGCACCTCGATCATGACGCCGATCTGCGGCATCTGTACATCGAACCCCTCTTCCACCAACTCGTCGCGGGCACGATTGATTAACAACAGCGCATCATCCACCTCTTCCACACTGCTGATCATGGGCAGCAACAGGCGAAGGTTGTTGAGCCCGATAGCAGCGCGGAGCATCGCGCGCACCTGGGTCAGAAAGATTTCAGGGTGGTCCAGCGAGATGCGGATACCACGCCAGCCGAGGAAGGGGTTTTGCTCCTCCACCGGAAAGTAGGGCAGCGGTTTGTCGCCACCGATATCGAGCGTACGGATGATCACAGGGCGGGGATGGAAGGTCTTCAGCACCTTGCGGTAGTTGGCAACCTGCACCGACTCGCCCGGGAAACTTTCACGCACCATGAATGGCAGTTCGGTACGGTAGAGCCCCACACCGGCCGACTCGTCATTACCGTGACTGCTCATCTCCGAGATCAGGCCGGTATTGAGATAGAGCGGCATGGTGACGCCATCGGTGGTCTCACAGGGCAGCGTCTTATTGGCTTCCAGCTCCTGCGACAGCTCCCGGTCCTCATCGGCCAGACGCTGGTACTCCTGCACCACCGAGGGGGCCGGCGAGATGTAAACCCGGCCCATGTAGCCATCCAGGATGACGAAACGGCCCTCCATGCGCACCACCGGCAGATTACTCATACCCATCACGGCAGGGATATCCATGGCGCGGGCCAGTATTGCCACATGCGAGAAGCTGGCGCCGCGAGCGGAGACGATGCCGGCCAGATGACCCTTGGGCACCTCGGCCAGCTGCATCGCGCTCACCTCCTCACCCACCAGAATCGTGCCCTTTGGATAGTGCACCTGATTAATCTCCCGCTGTTGCAGGTGCATCAGGATGCGTCGCCCCAGATCACGCACATCGGAGGCTCTCTCACGCAGGTAGATATCCTCCATGTTATCGAACACCTTGGCGTGCTCTTCTATGGTCTGGCGCAGGGCGCCGGGCGCCCAGTTGCCCTCATTGATAAGGTGTACGGTACGGTCGATCATGGAGTCACTGCCCAGCATCATCAACCAGGCCTCGAACAGGGCCCGATCCTCAGCAGGCAGGCTGTCCTCAAACCGGTCCTCAAGCGCCATCAGATCCTGCACCACGGCAGCCACGGCGGTGCGAAAATCATCCTCCTCCGCCCGGGGATCAACCGCTTTCTTGTCGGGAACCGCCTCCAGATCGGCCGGCGGATAGACCACCACCACACTACCGAAAGCGACACCGGGCGAACCCGGGCGTCCTTGCAGGAAGCGTCTTGGCGGCGGGGCACTCTCCTCTGTGACCAGCTGCCCCGTTGCCTGTGCATGGGTAATAGCACCGGCCAGCTGCGCCGCCAGGGTAAAGAGAAAGGTCACCTCATTATCGGCAAAGGTACGCATCTCGATCTGCCGCACCACCAATACGCCGAGCACCTTGCGATGCTGGATGATCGGCACACCGAGAAAACCCTTGTACTGAAACTCCCCGGTCTCGTTGGCGAAGAGGTAACGGCTGTGGCTAGGCGCATCGGCCACATTCACCGGTTCCGCCCGCTCGCAGACCAGACCGATGAGACCCCGGTGATAGGGCAGACTGACCTTACCGACCGCTTCGGCCCGCAGACCATCGGTGGCCATCAGGACATGTTTTCGTCTTTCGAAATCGGTCAGATAGACCGAGCAGACATCGACCTCGATCACCTGCTTCACCTGGGTGATGATGATGCGCAATACCTCATTGAGGTCGGAGGCGGCATTCACCTCTTTGACAATGCGATGCAGGGGATCAAGCATGCTTAAGCGACCCGCAGACTCCACAAGGGGGGTTGCAGGAGGCGTGCTCACCGTCGGTTCTGTCTAAGGTAGTTGGAGTGGGCACGAGTCGGGGTACCATCTGGATAGAGCAGCGGCGCCAGCTCCTCCAGCGCCCGGGTGTAGACTTGACGCTTGAAATAGATCACCTCGCGCACCGGCTGCCAGTACTTTACCCAACGCCAATCCTCGAATTCCGGGGTATCGGTATGATCGAAACAGAAGGCATCCTCACCACACTGAACACGGAGCAGAAACCAGATCTGCTTCTGTCCGATACACAAAGGCTCACAATGGCGGCGTATATAGCGCTCCGGCAGACGGTACTTGAGCCAATCGCGGGTGGCGCCCAGCAGTTCGACCTGATCCTGCTTCAGACCAACCTCTTCCTGCAGCTCGCGGAACATCGCCTCCTGTGGCGACTCATCGGACTTGATGCCGCCCTGGGGAAACTGCCAGGCATCCTGCCCCACACGCCGCCCCCAGAAAAGCCGGCGGTCGTTGTTGCAGAGAATTATCCCGACATTGGGTCTGAATCCGTCTGAGTCAATCAAGTGGTTGGCCAAATTTTTGTCAAAATGAATGTCCTTGATTCTTCCACAATCACCCAATGTCAGCAAGGAACGAGCAACATAAGCCTTTGCTGATTCTGAAAATTCCTGTACTGTCTGCATGGATTCACAGACCCCCCCTATAACGACAGGAGAGCGCTGTCACAGCGGCAAGAAAGCAGTATGGCAATAGCGATTTTCGACCTCGACAACACCCTTCTTGCGGGCGATTCGGACTATCTCTGGGGCCGATTCCTGGTTGAAAAAGGGGCGGTGGACGGCCCTTACTACGAACGCGAAAACGAACGTTTCTACCAGCTCTACAAGGAGGGCCAGCTGGATATCCACGAGTTCCTGCGCTTCTCCCTCGCCCCCCTGCGCAACCACCCCAAGCACAAGCTGGAGGCCTGGCGGAGTGAATTTCTTCAGACCCGCATCGATCCCCTGATCAGTGAACAGGCTCGCCAGCTGGTCGATAAGCATCGGCAGGCGGGTGATAGCCTGATGATCATTACCGCCACCAATGCCTTCGTCACCCGGCCGATTGCCGATCGCTTCGGCATCAACATCCTGATCGCCACCGAACCCGAAACCCTGGACGGCCAATACACCGGCGGGGTTGCCGGCGAGCCCAGCTATCGGGAGGGTAAGGTGCTACGCCTTGAAGCCTGGCTGGCGGAGCATGATGCCGATCTGCAGGGGAGCTGGTTCTACAGCGACTCTCTCAACGACCTGCCGCTATTGGAGCGGGTCGACAACCCGGTCGCCGTCGACCCGGACGAGACATTGAGGCGGGTAGCGTTGCAGCGGCAGTGGCCAATCCTGCAGCTGCACGGCTGAGCGGCGCTGCTCGGTCTATAGTTATGAGGGTGGGATCAGCCCACTTCAGCTGGACTGAAAAAGCCAGGTAAATCGCCTTTGGGCCCACGGACCATCAGTCAGGAGTTTTGTATGGCCAACAGTGCATTTTTTGTCGTCCTTCTCGTGCTCATCCTCGGCGTGCTCTATGTCATGAAGGGGAGCGACAATCCGCCGGAGACCAGCTACAACCAGACACCGAAGCAGTACATCGAACTGGTGGAGCAAAAGAAGGCCGCACGTCAGGCGGCCGAGGCGATGCAACAGTCGCTACAGCAGAGTAGCGAAAAATCGGACGCGGCCCTGAAGGCGATTGAGACTCAACGCTGACAGAAGGGGCGCTCGTCGGGATTCTCCACCGCATCGGCAATCACATTCACCAGTTCTCCCAGCTCTTCGGGAGAGATGGCCGACAGTAACCGCTGCATCAGCTTGGGATCGACCGCTGCCTGCACCACCCGCCCATCAGACAGGGTCACATTGACACCGGCGGTATGCACATGGGCCTGCCCCTCCTCCTCGGCCACCAGGGACTCGTTCATCTCCAGCATCTGGTCGTAGAACTCCTCGATCTTCTCATCCAGCTCATCGTCCAGATCCTCCGGCAGGGCCACCAACCACCCCTCATCTCCCGAAGAGGCCTCAGGTTCCAAGTCCAGGGACTTCAGAAAGTCGATAAAACGGCGCCAGGGACGCTCGTCGAAAAAGATATATTCCAGCATGTTCTCTCTCTCAGGGCCTGTTAACACTCATCCAATATGCCCTATTTGATGAGTGGCTACAGGCCTTAGTGTGGTGTCTCATATTGTTTGACGATTATAGAAGCCCGCTCACGGACTCACCGTATGAGCCACTTGGTTTGTTAGTTTATCTGCCAATGAGATCACTACAGGAGTGACCCAATGCTTCGCAGAAACGTACTTCAGACCCTGCTCACAGGAGTGGGAATCAACCTAAGCCGCCAAGTCTACGCAAAAATCGTCCCGATCCAAAGCCGGCGCCGGGTATTGCTTCAGGAGTCGCCCCTGGCAGGTTTCCAATACCACAGGGCGGCTGCAATCTGGCCCTTTCTGCGGGTCGGCGAACCCCTGCGTCTGCGGCGGGAGCCGGGCAATCCACATGACCGATATGCCATTGCAGTCTGGTTCAGAAATGAGCACCTGGGCTACATTCCGCGACGGGAGAACCGCACCCTGGCTAAGCTCATGGATCAGGGTGAGCGCCTGGAGGCACAGATCGTACGACTGCTGGAGGAGAACAATCCCTGGCGCAAGATTCGCCTGCGTGTGGAGCTGGTCTCTAATTGATGCCGGGGCGTCGAGGCCCTTGGGGATTACGCTTGCGGATACCTTCGATGCCCAGATCGAAAAACATCCGTTTCGCCGCAGCCCCCAGATACCGGGTAATACCATAGTCAGCCAGAGTGATTGAGGTTGTTCCCTCGAAACCCATACGATACCCGCCCCAGGGGTCCATGCCCGCACCAACCTGCTTGACCTGAATCTCGATCGTTCGGGTCACGCCACGCAGGGTCAGCTCCCCTCTCAACACCCCCCCGCCCTCACCTGTCGGCTGATAGCCGGTGCTGACGAAACGCGCCGAGGGGAAGCGTTCTACATGCAGAAAATCCTCATCCCGCAGATGCTTGTCCCGTTCGGCGTGGTTGGTATCGAGACTGGCGGTGTCGATCTCAAGCGAGATATGGGCACTGCCCGGCTCGCTCTCATCATAGCTGAAGGTTCCGGAGAATCGGTTGAAACGACCCACCAGCCAGCTGTAACCGAGATGGCTGATACGAAACCGGATAAAGGCATGCCCCCCTTCGGTATCGATCACATAATCCGATGCCGGGAGCGAAACGCTTGCCAGCAGTCCCACCACGACAAAGACTTTACGCAGAAACCGCCTTTTCATCGCCCTCCCCCCTGCCAGAACAGACACTCTTTAGAAGTGTAGACACTCCACCTGACAGGCCCGGACCTTAGATTCCGGCGCCTTTCGTCTAGCCGCTGATACCCCCTCGCAACAGCTGGAGGGCATGTCTTTCAGCCACTTTTGTGGGCTATACTTCGCCTATGGATAGCAAAGACACCGGAAAGGTCAGACTCAGCATCGTCGATGACAACTATCTGCATGCCGAGATCTACACTGAAGAGGAGATCACGGACCAGGACATTAAGCCTGTGACTGATTTTCTCGATCAGTTCGATGCCGCCATTCCTGCCCTGATCGTGCGCAAAGGCCACTACTCGATCTCAGTGCTTGTACAGATCGCCATGATGCAGCAGACAAAACATCGACTGAAGGCAGTGGCCTACATCGAGCGGAACCACCGCGATGTCATCATGACCCGTATCGCCGCCAGCACCTATTTCCGCGATGTGGAGGTGAAGTCCTTCTACCAGCAAGACGAAGCGCTGGAGTGGCTATCCCAGTTTTTCACCGAGGAACCGCTTCGCCCTGCTTCCGAGTCTGAGATGAGCGCTTAATCAGCGGGACTGACTCTCAACACCCAGACTCTTTACACGCCCTGCCACTGCCTCCCAGTATTCAGACCGGTAACGCCGTTTTATCCACCACCCGACGCATGACAAAGCTGGAGTGGACCCCGCTAACCCCCTCGATACGGGTGATCTTATTTAACAACAGCTCTTGGTAGGCCTGCATATCCTTCACCATCACCTTGACCTGATAGTCCGCATCCTGTCCGGTGATCAACAGGCACTCCATCACCTCCGGCAGGGCCATGACCTTTGCCTCGAAATTGGCGAAACGCTCAGGGGTGTGGCGATCCATCGAGATATGAATCAAGGCCATCAGGCTCAATCCGAGTTTCTCCGCATCGAGGTAGGCCCGATAGCCGGTAATCACCCCCGACTCCTCCAGCGCCCGTACCCGCCGCAGACAGGGTGAGGGAGAGAGGCCGATGGCCTCTGCCAGATCCTGATTGCTGATGCGGCCGTCCGCCTGCAGAACCTCAAGAATTCGTCTATCGTAGCGATCCAGCTTCATTCAATTGCCCGCATGTAACAGTAAGTAATATATATTGCCAATAACAATATTATTGTCGGAATAATATTTCAATTTAATAGCAAATTAGCACACAATTCGCAATCCTCTGCCACCCGATCTGCTCTAAGCTCTCATCATCGGCCACAAGCCAACCGTGAACGTCCCGCGCCACAAGCCTGGGACGGCAGAGAAGACGCCCCACAAAGGCAGAAGGTAAACACCCAGGATCATCGCCGGGGCCGGCGCCAACAAGATGCCGGCCCCGTCAGTTGCGACACAGCACCAGGAGCCAGACCGTGAAAAGATTCGACCACACCAAATACCGCCCCACACAGGGTATGCCCATGACTGACCGGCAGTGGCCCGGCAACAGCCTGACACAGGCCCCGATCTGGGCCAGCGTCGATCTGCGGGACGGCAATCAGGCCCTGCTGGAACCGATGGACGTGGCACAGAAACAGGCCCTGTGGAGACTGCTGGTCAGCATCGGAGTGAAACAGATTGAGGTCGGTTTCCCCTCTGCCAGCCAGCCCGATTACGACTTCGTACGCTGGCTCATCGAAGGCGGCCATATCCCTGAGGATGTCACCATTCAGGTGCTGGTGCAGGCCAGGCAGGAGCTGGTCACCCGCACCTTCGAGGCGCTGAAAGGGGTGAAGCGCGCCATCGTGCATGTCTACAACTCCACCTCCACCGTACAGCGCGAGCGGGTTTTCAACCGGGATCGGGACGGCATCAAAGCCATTGCCGTGGCGGGGGCGGAGATGTTGCAAAGAGAGGCCTCCCGCTACCCCGACAGCGATTGGATATTCCAGTACTCGCCAGAGAGCTTCTCCAACACCGAGTGGGACTATGCAGTAGAGGTGTGCGACGCCGTCATCGACGTCTGGCAGCCCACCCCCGAGCAACCCTGCATCATCAATCTGCCGGCCACGGTGGAGAGCAGTACACCGAATCAGTTCGCCGACCAGGTGGAGTATTTCTGCCGTCAGGTGAGCCGGCGCGATGCCATCGTCGTCTCGGTCCATACCCACAATGACAGGGGCAGCGCGGTGGCCGCCGCCGAACTGGCGATGCTGGCTGGCGCCGACCGGGTCGAGGGCACCCTGATGGGCAACGGTGAGCGCACTGGCAACATGGATATCGTCACTCTGGCAATGAATCTCTATAGCCAGGGGATCGACCCGCAGCTCGACCTCTCCCGGCCAGACGAGATCATCCGCGTCTATACCGAGAGCACCGGTCTGCCGGTCCATCCACGCCACCCCTGGGTCGGCGAACTGGTCTATACCGCCTTTTCCGGCTCTCATCAGGATGCGATCAGCAAGTGTCTCCATCGCCAGCAACCTGACGAGCCCTGGCAGGTGGCCTACCTGCCCATTGATCCTCAGGATATCGGCCGCGACTATCAGGCGGTAATCCGGGTTAACAGCCAATCCGGCAAGGGCGGCGTAGCCTATGTATTGGAGCGTGACTACGGCCTGGTGCTGCCGCGCTGGATACAGGTGGAGCTGGCGGTCATGGTGCAGCGGCTTAGCGAATCCCGATCCGGGGAGATAGACAGCGCCATCATCCATGAGCTCTTCCAGCAACATTTCGTCGCAGATGGCAATCCAATCCGGCTCGAGGGTTATCGACTTGACCGCCAATCAAATCAGGAGGTGATTGAGGCCCACATTGTGGAGGGGGGGCGTACCCGCTCGATCCATGGCTGCGGGGAGGGCGCCATCTCGGCCTTTATCGATGCCTGCACCTGTAGCATAGGTCGACAGATAAGTGTGATCGACTATAGCGAGCACGCCATCGGAGAAGGCACCGATGCCGAAGCGGCGGCCTATGTGCTGCTCGAAGTGGAGGGAGAGCGGATCGCCGGCGCCGCCTTCGATCACGACAGCCTCAGCGCCACCCTCAAGGCGGTACTCTCGGCCCTCAATCGTGCGCAACGCGAGCGCCAAGCGGCCTAACCGGCTTGCCGCACACTATGCTCGAATAACCGGTAGGGTGGGGCCCTGCCCCACCAAAGAATATCTTGACCGGAAGTCGGGTAGGGTGGGCCCTGCCCGAGCAAAGACGCTATTAGCGGGAAATCGGTGGGGCTCGGCCCCACCCTAGCGGATGATCTACTTACGTGCCTTCTTGCCCGCCGCCACCCGCAGACGCAGAGCGTTGAGCTTGATGAAGCCCTCGGCGTCCTTCTGGTTGTAGGCGCCGGCATCATCCTCGAAAGTGGCGATCGACTCGTCGAACAGGCTGTTGGTCTCTGATTTACGGCCGACTACCGCCACGTTGCCCTTGTAGAGCTTCAAGCGCACCACCCCGTTGACCACCTTTTGGGTTTCGTCGATGGCAGCCTGCAGCATCAGACGCTCGGGCGCAAACCAGTAGCCGTTGTAGACCAGCTTGGCATAGCGCGGCATCAGCTCGTCCTTCATGTGGGCCGCTTCCCGATCGAGGGTCAACGACTCCATGGCACGGTGGGCTTTGAGCAGGATGGTGCCGCCCGGGGTCTCGTAGCAACCGCGGGACTTCATCCCCACATAGCGGTTCTCCACGATGTCGGCGCGACCGATGCCGTTGGCGCCGCCAAGCTGGTTCAGCTTGAGCAGCAGACTGGCGGGGGAGAGCTTTTCCCCATCGATGGAGACCGGATCACCCTGCTCGAAACCGATCTCGATATAGCTGGCTTTGTCCGGGGCATCCTCGGGCGAGACCGACCAGCGCCACATATCATTGCCTGGCTCGGTCCAGGGATCCTCCAGATCATAACCCTCATAGGAGATATGCAGCAGGTTGGCATCCATGGAGTAGGGAGACTTCTTGCCCTCGCGCTTCATCTCAATGGAGATGCCGTGGGCCTCGGCATAGGCCAGCAGCTTCTCGCGAGAGTTGAGGTCCCACTCGCGCCAGGGGGCGATCACTTTGATGTCAGGGCGCAGGGCGTAGGCGCCCAGCTCGAAGCGCACCTGATCGTTACCCTTACCGGTGGCGCCGTGAGCGATAGCGTCGGCGCCGGTCTCATTGGCAATCTCAATCAGCCGTTTGGCAATCAGCGGCCGGGCAATGGAGGTGCCGAGCAGATACTCACCCTCATAGATGGCATTGGCGCGAAACATGGGGAAGACGTAGTCACGCACGAACTCCTCAGTGAGATCCTCGATAAAGATCTCCTTGATGCCGGCGGCTTCCGCCTTGCCGCGCACCGGCTCAACCTCTTCACCCTGACCGATATCGGCGGTGAAGGTGACCACCTCGCACTGATACTCATCCTGCAGCCACTTGACGATGATCGAGGTATCGAGACCACCCGAGTAGGCCAGCACAACCTTATTTATGCCATCTTTTGACATCTGCTCTCTCCCGGTGATTGGAGCTTGAAAAACCGCGCATTATAGACCATCCCCGCCGGCGCCTGTTAACACTTACTGAGCCAAAGGCTATCGACAGACCTTCAGGGTATAACGCGCCAGATCAGGACACCCACTTGTGATGCCCGTTTGAATTCCAGCCGAGGCTGAAGCCATTGCCGCAAATTTTGCGAAGCGCCGCAACATCCCCCTACCCCATCTTCGGTATAAGTTTGATAAACAACCACGCAATACGGCGTTGAATCAACAGCAGAGAAGGACCATGTCGAACAGCAAACGAGGAATCACCATCCTCTCTTCACTGTTGCTCTGTTTCACCTTGAGTGGCTGCGGCGGCTCCAATACCGCCACCTCAAGCACCGACGACACTCAGCCCCCTCCCGGCATCAGCGACAATCAACCACCGACAGCGCGCATCAGCGGCTCCAGCACAGCTCTGTCTGCACAGACCGTTATCCTGGATGGCAGTGGATCGTCCGATCCTGATGGTGACAGCCTGCTGTTTACTTGGAGTCAGACCGGGGGTCCGGCGATCAGCCTGATCGGCACAGCGAACAGCAGTCTCAGCTTCGTCGCACCGACGGTCAGTCAGCCTACCCAGTACCGCTTCCGGCTCACAGTGGACGACGGCGAACTGAGCGACTCCACTGATTTCAATCTACAGATCTCCCCCCTGAGCGATGACACCTCACCCTCGGTCAGCAGCAGATCCCCTGCGCCGGAACAGACGGGGGTCGCCATCACCAC
>JARRNY010000018.1:0-26264 GCA_037384445.1 Candidatus Thiodiazotropha sp. | reverse complement strand
TGCGTCATCCCAATGTTGCGCATGATAGGCCTTATCGGCCTGGGCCAGATTAGCCTCGACCTCCTGCCGGCGCCGCTGGCCGTCTTTCGCAGGCTTGTGTTTATGCCTTTTCAGATTTTCAAGCAGCTTTCTGGCATCAATAGGTTGGCCTGTCGCCTTCACGAGTTCTGGCGATTCGCCATCATAATCTTCATCCGAATAGGCATTCTCCGCCCGCGACATTTGCGGTTTTTGACGCCGCTGCCTGGCCAGCACCCGCTTCTTCTCCATCTCTAGCAACCCCCGGTCTTTCTCCTGCCTGCGCAGGGCGGCCAATGCCTGCCGATGACCGGGTTGCAATCCCAGAATCTCCAGGTAGATTTTCCTTGCCTCGCTCACCCTGCCTCGGGTGTCGGCACGTTCAGCCTGCTTCAACAGCATGGCTGCTCGCTCCTCTATCATTGCTTCCACCCGGCGCACATGTTTCAGCACAGTGTAGTCGCTGTGGCTCACGGTCTTCGCCAAGCGGTATTCGTAGAGGGCTCGCTGCAGATCGCCCTGCTCCTCATGCCGCTGCGCCTCTCGCAGCCAGGTCAAGGGATTGTTATAGGCGCCGACGACGGTCGACTCCTCTCCTCTCTGGCGAACCTCCTGGACACAGCCAGCGAGCGCGAACAAGCCGCTTGCCAACACAATGGCGTTGGTAAGCGCTCTCACGAGGCGTCCCGTTTCGTATAGACCTTCAGGGCTGCCTTGAATCCCTGCATACCCCGGTTGCCGAAGATCATGGTCCTGTGCAGAAGATAGGGATAGGCAAATGCGGGGTTGGCACTGGGTACCACGGTCAGCCCCAGATGCAGTCCGTTCACGCGTAGCTCTTCAATCACTTGCGCATCGGCATCCCCATAGGGGTAGGCATAAAACTCGACCTTACGGTCCAGTTTTCGACGCAGGAGAGCGGTGGGTTCATTCACCTCATTGCGCAGTCGTCGTCGGTAGCGGGATTGACTCTCGCCGGGCAGGCGCAGTGTCAAATTGTCGTGGCTCTTGGAGTGCGACTGGGCTGTAATCACACCACTGTCGACCATCTCTTTGAGCTCCTTCCAGCGCAGCCCCCCATTGTCGATATAGTCGCTATAGACAAACAGGGTCGCCTGGTAGCCGAACTCCTTCAACAGGGGATAGGCGATCTTGTAGATCGAGTGATGGCCGTCATCGATGGTCAGCACCACCGAGCGTTTCGGCAGGGCGCTCTCTCCACGCAGAAAACCCAGCAGATCCTTCAAGGGGATCACCCGGTAGTCGTTGGCCTTCAGGTACGCCAGCTGCCTGCGGAATTGCGCCGCCGAGACCTCCAGTCGTTGGCCATGATCCCCGAAGCGGTGATAACAGAGTATTGGTACTGTCTGGTAACCATAGGCATCCACGCCGCCGGAATTTCGCTGCTTGAGCGGGATGACGACCTGACGTCCGGGCGCTATGGGGTTTGGCGCATTGGCGTCCTCGATCACCCAGTAGCGAGTCGCATCACCCAGGAATCGCTTGGCAAGCGCGCGGGCGTCATCCTGTCCCACCTGTACGACAACGAACTCGTCATCCTTGGCCAGCACCCGGCTGCCACCCTGCATGGAGGAAAAGAGTCCAACCGTCGTACATCCACCGCTCAGCAGGGCGGCCAACAAAGGGATCAATAGACGCTTTCCATGCATCATATCTGCGAGCTCCTGCGTTTTGTCAGTTCTTCTCTGCGAGCCCCGTTCGCCGATTCTTCGGCGGCAGAATCCTTGTACCATCGTCTACCAGGCTATCTACATCAGGTTCGGGATCCTCCTGCTGCTCGGGAACAGGAGCCTCTTGTGCCGCAGCGACCGCTTCCACTATTTGCGGTTGCGATGACTGCGCTTCCGCCAGCTTCTGTTCCAGCGCCTCCTGGGCCTGCAGCAGGGCATCCGCCATGCGGTTGTACTCGGAGAAGAGCAGACCGAACTCATCATTGCGTTCAGTCTTGATACGGTGGTTCAACCCCCCATGGCGTACATGGGACAGGGCATTCTTCAGCCGACGAATGGGCAGTGTGATCCTCGCTGCCAGCAGATAGGCGACGATGGCCACCGTCAGCACGACGGCCACCAACAGTAGCAGCATGGTATAGAAGGTCAGATTCGCCGCGCCGTTGAGGGCATCCCGCGAAATCCCCAGCTGAACGTTGCCAATCAGTTTATTTTGAAACAGCAACGGCACCTTAAAGTCGAAAACCTCAACACCCTCTTCCTCCCGCTCCATGGTGAGGAGGTCTTTATCCTGTCGCAGCACCCTGCCCACTCCATTCTGCTCCAGGGGACGCCCCACCTCGGCCGGGTCGGTGCTGGCGCGAACGATCCGTTTATGATCGCTGATGCGCAGGTAGCTGATCTGCTGCCGCTCCTGGACCTCATGCACAAAACTCTCCAGCGCCACCCAATCCTCAATCAGCAGCGACTCGACACTCTCCACAGCGATGAATTGCGCCAGCGATCCTCCAGAGTCGAGCGCCAGCCCGATCATGGTCTCCACCTGCTTGTGATAGACCAGGTAGGAGCCCAGAATCATGGCCACGCTGACCACGATCACCATCACCGCTGTCCACATGATACGCAGCGGGAGGATACGCGCTTCGCTGCCATGCTGTTCCCTTTCATCTATCTCGTGAACCACCCGGCGCAGCTGCTGCGCCAGCTCCTGACCCGTTTGAAAACGCTGCTCAGGTTTTTTCGCGAGCAACTTGGCGACGATCTTCTGCAGACTCTGCGGTACATCGCCCACTTTATCCACTAGGGGAACGGGATCCTCTTTGACGATCTGCAGCAGCAGGGAGGTCAGCGTGGCGGAGGTGAAGGGTTTTTCGCCGGTGATCAACTGATAGAGAATCACACCGAGGGAGAAGAGATCCGAACGCCCATCCACCGGCAGTCCTTCGATCTGCTCCGGGGACATGTATTGGGGAGTACCCAGCACCGTTCCCATGATGGTGCGTTGCGCCGTGCCGGCGGTCTCCATATGGGCAATGCCGAAATCGGTAATGCGGATACCATCGCGCTCGCCCAGAGAGATAATGTTGCTGGGTTTGACATCCCGGTGCACGATGCCCCGGGCGTGGGAGTAGTCGAGGGCCTCGGCCAGCTGGATGCCATAGATCACCGCCTCGCGGATGCTCACCCGTTGGCCGGAGAGCATCAGCTTATCCAGGGTGGGCCCCTCCAGATACTCCATGGCGATGTAGGGCCCTGCTTCCGCTTCGCCTACATCGAAGATGGTGACGATATTGGGGTGGGTAAGCTTGCCGGCGGCCTTCGCCTCCTGCACGAAGCGATAGCGGTATTCGGGGTCTGCCGCGCACTCGCCGCGCAGCACCTTGATGGCAAGGGTGCGGTTGATCTCGGGGTCGAAGGCCTTGTAGACGATCGACATCGCCCCTTCACCGATGGCCTCGATAACATGGAACCTGCCGATGGTCTCAGGTAGTGGATTTCCGGCTTCCATATTCCCTCCCTGGGTCTGTCAGCATGTTCCGTCTTCCGCGACCCGTGCCGATTCGCTCCCCGCACTTGCGCTCGCTATCGAGTGTAGCAAATGGGCAAACGCGAAAAAATCTCATTGACGCTGCGTCTGGAATTTAATAGCGTGAGTGTGACGGACCTGTCAAAAACCCCCGCAATCAAGGGGCCGGATGACATTCCGGCACAGGGATCGGCAACGGAAGCATTGTCATGGATATTGAAAGCCTTCTCGATTTGCGCAAGCTGACTCAAGCGGTCTCGCGCCACTACGCATCCAGACTCAGGGCGCATCTAGCCACACTCGCTCCCCTCTTTTCCCCCCTGCCACTACTCGGAGAATACGCACGGGGCGGCAGTAAGTCCTCCGGCAGTTCCGCTGAAAAGGCCTATCGCGAACTCTGCGCCAGATTCCAGACCGTGGCCGAACAGCATCCCTATGACCTGAGTCTCGAACTGACGCCCCCGCTGGACCTGTTTGCCGCCACTCCGGTATTGACGCCCATGGAGCGTGCCTACACCATCCAGGTGGAGGAGGCGGATCACCGGATCAGCATCACCTCGCCGCTCAAGTGGACACTCTCCTATCCCGAGACCGAACCGAAACGACTCAAGGAACTGGTGGAGCAAGACCGCACCCAGGCCAAAGAGGCGCTGGCCCACGCCCTCCTGCAGTCGATCGCCATGACGATTCTGCTCGAGCAGCGCCCGGGACTGGTCAGCCTCTTCGAGGATCTGCGCTGTCCACTGCAGACACAGCAGCTGGAGGAACTGGGAGAGTTACCGGTTACGGTGATTTCCGCGCCTGTCGGCAGCCGACTGCCGGATGATGACATCATTCTTCAGAACAGCCTGCTGAGCGGCGTCCCCTCTTTCGAGGAGATCATCGACCTCGATGATCTGCGCAACCTGTCAGATCCCGTGCGGCAGGAGTGCCTCACTTTTGCGCAATCCCTCACCCCGGCCATTTACCGCAAGATCATCGATTGATGGCCGGCACTCCCGACACCGGTGCTGACGCATCCCATGCCACATAGTCCGCTATCATGTGGCATGGCGTAGCCGGAGAATCACTCTCCCTGCTGACTGCCCCGGTGCCGCTGCATCAACCGAACATAGTGGTCCGCTGTATAGCTCATGATCTCCAACTCTTTTTCGCCCAGCACTCGCACCCGTCGCGCCGGGCGACCGAGCCAGAGATACCCCCCCTGCAGGCGTTTTCCCTGCGGCACCAGGGATCCGGCTCCCAGCATCACATGCGGTTCCAACACCGCACCGTCAAGAATTGTCGACCCCATGCCGATAAAGCAGCCATCGGCGAGTTCGCAGCCGTGCAGCATGACCCGGTGACCCACGGTGACTCCGTCACCGATGCGCAGGGGACGCCCACCCGGCAGATAGTGGCTGTCGTGGGAGACATGCAGCACTGAACCGTCCTGGATATTGCTCCGCTGCCCGATACGAATTTGATGCACGTCTCCGCGTATCACGCACATTGGCCAGATGGAGCTCTGGGATGCGATACTGACGTCGCCGATGACGACTGCCGTCTCGTCGACCCAAGCATCGGAAGCGATCTCAGGGGTGGCGGTTTCAAAGCGGCGAATATTGGACATGGCAACAGAAGGTAGCAGTCGATGGAGATCTTTTTCTTTGTCCTGATCGGGACACTGGTAGCTATCCTGATCTATGGCGTACTCATTTACAACAACCTGGTGCGCCTGAAGCACGATGTCACCAAGGCCTGGGCCAACATCGATGTGTTGCTGAAGCAGCGTCATGACGAACTGCCCAAGCTGGTCGAAACCTGCAAGCAGTACATGAAATTCGAGCAGGAGACCCTGGAGAAGGTGATGCAGGCCCGCGCCGCTGTCAACACTGCTGCCGGGCGCGGCGATGTCGGCGCTCTGGGCGCCGCCGAGGGCCAGTTGCGCCTCGGTCTGGGGAATCTCTTTGCCGTGGCGGAGAACTACCCCGATCTGAAAACCAACGAAACCTTTCTCCACCTGCAATCCCGCATCACCGGACTGGAGAACAGCATTGCCGACCGACGAGAGTTCTACAATGAATCGGTCAATATCAACAATGTCCGTATCGAGCAGTTTCCTGACATCATCGTTGCCCAACGTTTCGGCTTTAAAGAGGCCGAGTTGCTGGAGTTCGATGAAGCGGAACTGACCGATGTGAACATGGGCGAGCTCTTCAGTTAAAGCACTGCAAAGACACGACGCTGTATGGTTCGTGAAATCACACAAATGGCGCCCAGCGGTTTCTGGGCTTTGTCGACCGTGGTGTCGACTCTGGCCCTGCTGTCGCTCTATTTCGCCTTTCGCCATCTGCATCGGGCGCGCCTGATCGAGGACACCCCTACCTCGCGTGTCCGCTCCGCCCCGCAAGGCTACGTGGAGTTGATCGGTGAAGCCGCAATGATGCAGGGGGAGCCGGTCATCGCTCCACTCAGTGGCATGCCCTGCTGCTGGTGGCGCTACCTGGTGGCACGCAAGAAGGATAACGGATGGGTGGTAACTCGAACGGGAACCAGCAACAGTCTCTTTCTGCTGCGGGACGAAACCGGAGAGTGTGTCATCGACCCGGACGGGGCCCGCATCACACCCAGCGAGAAGAGTGTCTGGTACGGCCCCAATCCGATACCCAGCGCGGGTCCCGACAGGGAGATCGGCACGCAACGGAGTCAGGCCCAGCTGTTCGGCCTGCACGCCTCGGTCACGGCCACCTTCGGCGGCGACTACCGCTACACGGAAGAGACCATCATCCCCGGCGATCCTCTCTATGCCATCGGGCTGTTCGCCTCGGTGGGCGAGACCGATCATCAGGCCATGCGTGAGGAGATGATCAAACAACGCCTGAGTCAATGGAAAGCCGACAACGCCTCCCTGCTGAAACGCTTCGACCGCAACCGTAACGGCCAGATCGATCTGGACGAGTGGGAGCTGGCCAGACGCTCCGCCCGCTCGGAGGTGATGCGGGAACAGATGCACGAGCAACAACTGACGATCCACACCCTGAGCGACACCGGTTCGCAACGCCGACCCATGCTGATCTCCACCCGCGAGGAGTTCGATATCGTGCGTCATTTCCGGCTCTGGTCCCTTGGCACACTGATCGGCTTTTTCCTCTTGGGCGCCAGTGTGGTATGGATGATCACCGTGCGCTTTCTCTAAACCAGCCCCTGCTGGAACCCACCGCCAGAGTATGCGTCTAATCCCGAACCGCTACAGGGTATCCGGGGCTTTTCCCAATCGACCCCGAATGCGAAACTACCCATTCCAAACCCTACAGAAACCCAAACCATGAAAGCGCTATACACGCTCATACTGAGCCTCGGCCTGGTTGCCGCCAGCCACGCCTACGACCCGCTTGAGACCGACGAAAAAATCGAATACACACCGACCGATGATGCGTGGCAGGAGGCGCAAGTCACCGTACCGGAACATTTCGATCCCGACGATCTGCAAAGCTTCACTCTCAAAGGCTCAAACGACCGCTTTGAGTACGCCATCGAACGCAACTCCCTGCATACCGATGATGACGGAGTCAGCCGTTTCCTGGTCGTCATCCGCTCAAGTCAGGGCGCCGTCAACAGCAGCTACGAAGGTTTGCGTTGTGGATATCGCGAATACAAGGTCTATGCCTACGGCAGCGGCAAGGGGCTGACGCCTCTGCCCGGCTCCGAGTGGCAGTCTATCCCCAAGGCATCCGGCGACTACCGGGCCATCCTCTATGAGGACCTGATCTGCAATCTGCTCACCGGCCAGGCCAATCCCCCCGATGCCGTGTTTCAGGCCATGCGAAGCAACCAGCCGGTGACAACCCCTTTCATCCACAGCGGGCGCGAATAATACGGAACCAACTCATGAAGAACCCTCTACTTGAAATGCAAGGCCTCCCAGCCTTTTCCAAGATCTCACCCGACAGCATCGAGCCCGCTATCGACCAACTGCTGAAGGAAAACCGGGAGCTGACCCAACGGCTGCTCGACTCCGGCCAACAGCATAACTGGAAGAACCTGGTGGAGCCCCTGGAACAGCTCGACGATCGCCTCAGCCGGGCCTGGTCGCCAGTCAGCCACATGAACTCCGTGGTCAACAACGACGAGCTGCGCAAGGCCTACAACGCCTGCCTGCCGAAGCTGAGCGACTACGCCACCGAGATGGGGCAGAACAGCGCGCTATGCGATGCCTACAAAGCCGTAGCGGCCAATCGGCAGGGACTTGATGCGGTCCAGAACAAGCTGCTGGACAACGCGCTGCTCGACTTCCATCTCTCCGGCGTCGATCTGCCGCCGGAGAAGAAGCAGCGCTATAAAGAGATCAGCCAGGCCCTGTCACAGCTCACCACCAAGTTCGAAGAGAATCTGCTCGACAGCACAAATGCCTGGAGCAAACTGATCACCGACGTATCCGAGCTGGTCGGACTGCCTGACTCAGCCCTTGGCCTGGCCGCCCAGACCGCCCGCCAGCGGGACCATCAGGAGGGCTGGCTGCTGACTCTCGATTTCCCCTCCTACCTGCCGGTGATGACCTATGCCGATAACCGGGAGTTGCGCCGCGAGGTCTACCAGGCCTTCGCCACCCGCGCCTCTGACCAGGGCCCCTATGCAGGTGAGTGGGACAACAGCGAGGTGATGGAGCAGATCCTCGCCCTGCGCCACGAACAGGCCCAACTGCTCGGCTTCGCCAACTACGCCGAACGCTCGCTGGCGCGCAAGATGGCCCGCACCACTGACGAGGTCATCCAATTTCTCAACGACCTGGCACAACGCTCCCGCCCCCAGGCACAACGCGAACTCGACGAACTGCAAGCCTATGCAAAAGAGAAGCATGGCATGGGCGACCTGCAGGCCTGGGACATCGGCTACTACGCAGAGAAGCTGCGCCAGGAGCGCTATGACATCTCGCAGGAGATGGTGAAACCCTACTTCCCCGAGACCCGGGTCATTCCCGGCATGTTCGCCGTGGTGGAGCGCCTCTACGGCATCCGCATCAAGCAGGTCGATGGCGTCGACAGCTGGCATCCCGATGTACGCTTCTATGAGATCCGCGACCGGGACAACCAGCTGCGGGGGCAGTTCTACCTCGATCTCTACGCCCGCCCCAAGAAGCGTGGCGGAGCCTGGATGGACGACTGCGCCAGCCGTTTCTTCACCGACACCATCGACCAGATACCGGTCGCCTACCTGACCTGTAACTTCTCACCTCCGGTAGACGGCGATCCGGCCCTGTTCACCCATGACGAGGTACAGACCCTGTTCCACGAGTTCGGTCACGGCCTGCACCACCTGCTGACCCGCATCGACTACCCGGCCGTCGCCGGCATCAGCGGGGTCGCCTGGGATGCCGTGGAGCTACCGAGCCAATTCATGGAGAACTGGTGCTGGGAGAAGGAGGCGCTGGATCTGATCTCTGGACATGTAGAGACGGGCGAGCCGATACCTGACGATCTCTACCGGCGCATGCATGAAGCAAAGAACTTTCAGTCGGCCATGATGATGGTGCGCCAGCTCGAGTTTTCCCTCTTCGACTTCCGCATCCATCTGGAGTACGACCCGGCAAAGGGCGGACGCATCTACGAGATACTCGGCCAGGTTCGGGATCAGGTGGCGGTAGTCTCTCCGCCGGAATGGAACCGCTTCCCCCACGGCTTCTCGCATATCTTCGCCGGCGGCTATGCCGCAGGCTACTACAGTTACAAGTGGGCCGAAGTGCTCTCCGCCGATGCCTTCTCCCTGTTTGAAGAGCGGGGCATCTTCGATGCCGATGCCGGACGGGCCTTTCTGCACGAAATTCTCGAACGTGGCGGCTCGAAGGACGCCATGGACTTGTTCGTCGCCTTTCGCGGGCGTGAGCCGCAGATCGAACCGCTGCTACGACACAGCGGCATCACGGGATGAGTTTGCTGCCGGGAGCCGTTAACGGCTCCCGGCGCCTTGTCAACGCAGACTATCCAGCAACTTGCTCGCCGCCTCTCGCTCGGCGAACTGACCATCTTCCGCCAGCAGCGTCTCCAATTCGCTACGTGCCCGCTCAGGATTGCCGGCCCGGGCGTAGGCCGCCGCCAGATGGTAACGGATATCGGCCTGTCCCTTGCCTATCTCCACTGCTGATTGCAGTATCTTAAGTCCCTGATCAAGCTCACCATCATTGACCAGGATCCAGCCGTAGGTGTCGACCACACCGGCCATCTGTGGCGCCAACTCATAGGCCTTCTTGGCCAGGGGACGTGCTTTGTCCGATGCCCCCTGCTGCTGATAGAGCCACGCCATATTGTTCAGCACCACCACATTCTCCGGCTGTTTGTCGACGATGCGCTCATATTCAATCAGTGCGGCATCGACCTGACCCTGAGACTGCAACTGGGTGGCGTAGCTGGTACGCACTGTCAAATCATCCGGGTTTTTCTTTAGCCACTGTTTCAAAAGGTCCGTCGACGCTTTGTCCTTACCCTGCGCTTTCAGTGAATTGGCAGTCTTGGTCAGTAAGAGCCGGTCGGGTGAGAGTTCGTAGGCCTTGCGATAGACCGGTGTCGCTTCAGCGTACTTTTGCTGACGCATCAGGATATCCCCCTTCAGCGCATAGCCAGCCGGATGATCGGCATGCTCCTGCAGCAGTTGTTCCGCTTGGGCAAGCGCCTTCTCCGTGCGCCCCTCTCTCAGTTCGATATCGCC
The DNA here is from genome assembly GCA_037384445.1 of Candidatus Thiodiazotropha sp. Lineage (GTDB taxonomy): Bacteria > Pseudomonadota > Gammaproteobacteria > Chromatiales > Chromatiaceae > Thiodiazotropha. The sequence continues at coordinate 16,067 of JARRNY010000018.1, read as the reverse complement.
CAGCGCCCAGCGGGCACCCACATCGCCAGGGTTCTGTTTCAGCACACTCCTGAATGAGGTGGCGGCCCCCGGCATATCGCCCATGCGGGCCCGCAGCATTCCCCGCTTAGTCTCTATCTCAGACAGCTCCGGTTCGAGCGTCAACAGTTTGTCGTAGCTCGCCAATGCCCGCTTCTGATCACCTGCCGCCAATGCGATATCGGCCTCCAGCATCAACACGGCACGATTATTCGGCGCAATCGCCAATGACTCGTCGATGACCTCCTGAGCCGCTTCGAGCTTACCCTCGATCAGATTGCTTCTCGCCAACATCAGCCTCGGCGCCAATGATTTTGGATTTGCCGCCCGGGCCTTCTCTACCAGCTCTTTGGCCTTTGTCGTGTTACCGCTCTCCTCCTCCAATCTCGCCAGCAACAACAGCGTTTTCGCATTGCCAGGCGCTTGTTCCAGGGCTGATTCCAGCTGTGCTTTCGCCTGCTCTGCCTTGCCCTCCTCATGATCGAAACGGGCCAGCATCAGGTAGCTGTTGAGATAGGTCGGGTCGGCCTTGATGGCACGTTGCAGATAGCCACGCGCCTCTTTCCGTTTCTCCATGGCATCGAGAGCTGAAGCGGCCAGAACATAGCCGAGCGCCATGTCGGGACGGGTTTCTATCATCTTCTTCGAGGCATCCAGCGCCTGAGAATATTTTTTCTCCTGCATCTGGGCGGTAATCAGGGCCAGCTCCGCCGGCATAAATGAATCACCGGTACCAACAATTGCATTCAGGTCGGCGATAGCCTGATCGTGGTCGCCCGATGCCCAGCGATTGATCGCCATGCGGGTCTCGATCTCCTTGGTCCCGGGCGCAAGCTTGAGTGCCCGCTGGAAGTAATCCTCACCGGTGGCGTAGTCTCCCATACCGGTGTAGAGATTCCCCAACATGCTCATCAGTTCCGGATCATTGGGTGCGCTGTCGGCGGCCGATTCCAAACGCTCAACGGCGCGTTGTGTATCGCCCAATTTGAGGTAGGCCTGGGCCAGCAACTTCTTGGCGTTTACATTGGTGACATCCTCCGCCAGATAGCTCACCAATTGGTTGGCCGCCTGTTCATACTCGCCCAAATTGTAGTGGACGCTTCCCAGCAGGAACATGCTGGCATAGTGATCGGGCGCTTTGCTCAAAACCTCCTGCAGCAGGCTCTTCGCCTGTTCAAAATCGCTACGTTGCACGGCAGCTACCGCTTTCAGATAACGGGCCGGGAGATAGTCCGGGCTCTTCTCGAACACATGATCGAGCTGAGACTCAGCCGCCTCCGTATTGCCGTTGGCCAGATAGGCGCGCGCCAAACCCACTCTCACGAGCAGGACTTCACGTACCTTCAGCGCCTGCAGATAGGCATCGATGGCCAACTGCGGATTACCCTGACTCAGGGCCAGTTCAGCCTTGAAGACCAGCCCCTGAAAATCCTCGGGATCCTGTTTCAACACCGCTTCGATCTGAGCCTGGGCGGTCGGGAAGTCCCTGGTATTGAGTGCCAGGCGGATCAGGCCGTAGCTGGCAGCGACATATTGAGGGTCAACATCCAGCGCCGCCTGGAAACTCTGTTTCGCCTCTCCAAGCCGCCCCAGCGCCATTTGCGCCTCGCCTCGCAGTACCAAACCCTGTGCATCCTTAGCCAGCCCGGGGTTCTCCTCGATCAGCTTCAAGGCCGCTTCAGGCTCGCTGGTCAACAGATGCGCCCGCGCCATTGCAAGAGGCAGCTGGTCGTCGTCGACACCGAGTTCCTGCGCCCGTAGCAGCTCTTTTTTCGCACTCAGACCATCGTTGAGGTCCAGATAGGTCTGACCCAACAGCCAGCGGGCCTGGGCGTGATTCGGGTCAGCCTTGAGCACATTTTTAAACTCAATGGCCGCTGCCTTCAGATCACCCTGATCACGATGTGACACGGCCTCACGGAATCGGTCTTCATTGCTGGTGAAAAGGTTACAGCCGGAGATGAGCAGGGCGGAGCCCAGGACAAAGGCTGAGAGCAGACGGAGCTTGGTTGAACGATCTGATGACTTCATGCTTCCCTCGCATTGCTGGCGACAAAAATGCGCTTTCTTATCAGCGAGAGAGTCTAACATGAGGCGCCGCGTTATGGCTTGTGCCCCACCTGTCATGAAGTCTGTTGAGAAAAAACCGGGGGACGCCGGCGCGCCCCCCGTTGGGCCGGTGGATATCGCGGTTCAGATCCCTATGGCATCCCATCCCCAGCCAACACCACCTATCTCAACCTCTGGGTGGCGGGCACGGAGACGCCGTTCAATCTCCGAGATCCGCCAGCGAGGCACATCGACCAGCAGGAGAATCTCTCCGTGGCGCAGCGGTGTCTGGCAATCTTCTACATGCGTGTGAGGCACCTGTTGGGCAAAACGGTAGCCCAGATAGACATTGGCAACCGCCACCAGGGTGGCGCCTATGGCCCAGCTCCATTGCGCCGACCAGAGCGATGCAGCCAGCACTACAAGGGCAACGAAAAAGATTCCCAGATTGATATCCCATACCCAACGCTCCAGTTTGGCGACAAAATCATTGCGCTGGCGAAGCGTGGCAACCGGCAGACTGCCAAGATCGACCCCGGGTCGGGCAATGGCATGAATATGGTGTCGATTTACCCGGTAACCCATCAGGTCGCGCGCGGAAGCTTCCGCCTGTCCCAGGTTTGGCACCAGCAGATAGAGGCGTCGGAGTATCATGCTCGGCTCCTATCCTTCAGCCACATAGTCATCGCTATCGCTGCCGGTGACCACTTTGTGGTCAGCCAACTCCATGTCGATATAGGCTTGCTTGGTCTCTTCGCTCTCAAAAAAGATTTCAACCCCGTTATCACCATCGCCTTCGTAGAGGCAGGGATGGCTCTCGGGATTTATCACGTCACGCAGGGTGATCGGGTCGGTGGTTGTGCGTATGTTCATGCTCTCTTCTCCGGTTTTTTATCTGTTTGTACTACCTCTATCTATAGAAAGACCTAGTAATACAGTCAAGATACTAGCCGTCACGCTACTACTGCACTATTTGGGGTTGTTATCGGATTTTGTCGCTACTCTGCGGGCAGTAGCGCTCGCTGCTGCAGGCGCGCAGCGGGATCAGAGTGCTGACTGGAGAGCAGGATCAGCTGTCTGATGAAGGCGAGGATTCGCGGATCATCGATGTCGTTGTGATTGTGAATCAGCTCCCTGTCGACCTGAACCACCAGGTAGGGGTTCTTGCTCACGGAATCGTCACTCCGCTGCAGTTGCATCCCACCAAACACGATGCTCCCGCCCGGCCGGTCGTTTTCCCATCCCTCACTGACAACGCGAAACCGTTGCAAGGCCGCCTGTATACTCATCGCCTGCACAGCATCCAATGCGGGAGATTGGGACACCGCCTTCAGCGTATGCGTTCGGTAGGGCGCATAGTGGCCGACCGCGGTCATATTGGCAGCCTGCTGGTCGAGCGTCACCGCCTCACCCGTGACCGGGTTCGGCCGCTCAGTCTTGCGATGGGTTTCAAACAGGGTTGAGAAGCCGCGACCGACAGGGAATGCGTACTTGGTTGCCTTATCGGCTTCTGAAGTAAGAATCACCATCACCGGCAGCTGGCTTTTGAAGTAGCTTCGACGCGCATTGGCCATATCGCTGAGCGGGGTAAAGCGGGCCGCTTCGAAAGCTGGATTGATGAGCACCACCAGATCGCCGAAACCGATCACATCGGAGACCAGACCTTGCGGTCCCCGGGTCTCGACAAAACGGTTCATCAGGATCTGGGAGAGAGAGGAGTAGACCACCGCGCCACCGAAGCTGTGGCCGACCACGACCAAGCGGGTTTCGGCCCGATCCGGCTCATCCGCTGCCACATGGTTGCGGGTGTTACGGATCAGTTCCAATCGGTTGAGCACCTCGGTAACCGCACCCTGACCCACCTTGTGCGCCGTACTCTTGCGCTCCCAGAAGGTGAGCTCCTTGAGTAGCGGCATGTCGACCGAACCACCTCGCCAGCCCAGATAGACGCCGACCACCTGACGCGGCTTTCGCCCATCGAGCCCTGCCAGATGCCGCTCCAACTGATCGAGCCGGCGCAATGTCTTGCGCAGACTGCGGATATTTTCATCCCCTGGGGCTGCCGAATGTTTCCAGCCATGAACGAAGACCACCATTAACAGATCGTCGTTCGCTGCCAAGGTGTTCAGCTGGTCAGTTACGGCCATCAGTTGCGGCCGGGAAAAGAGTTGACCCTGGTCGTCGAATTCAACAAAACCCAGGAGGTAAGCGGGGCTGTCATGGCCTTGCGCAGACACTTTCTGCAGCGCGTTATTGGGACAAGCCTGCTCCGGCTCGGGCGCCTGGCAAAGCGCCAGATCATCCCGATATAGCTGATGCTTGGCACAGCCCGTCAGCACCAGTGATAGCAACAGAGTGGTTAGGCTCAAAATGCGTGTGGATGTCATGCTCTGGCCTCCCTGAGCGGCGTGCTTTGATGGGGTTCAGACGGTCAAAAAAAGATCGAACAGCAACCAATAGGCAAGGCTGGCAGCCAGCAAGCCGACCAGCATCACAGGCAGGCCGGTTCGCAGCCACAGCAGGGGGGTAATCTTGGCCTCCGGCATACCGCTCTTCTCCGACTCGCTGACGGCAATGATATTCGCCGTCGCGCCAATATGAGTGCCGTTACCGCCCAAACCGACACCCAACGCCAGTGCCCACCAGAGTGGCGCGATGTTCACCCCACTGCTCTCCAGGCCGAGGATGATCGGGATCATGGTGACCGTGAAGGGGATGTTGTCGACCACCGCACTGAGGATTGCCGCCACCCACATCAACAGTAGCCCAGTCATCAGCAGCTGGCCTGGATCCGTGGCCAGCTTTGCCAGCTCATGACCCAGCAGTTCCAGCAGCCCCGAAGCCTCCACGCCGCCAACAATCATAAACAGCGCGGCAAAAAAGAAGAGTACCGACCAGTTGACCGAGCCAAACAGTTTCTCCATATCCGGCCGCATCAGCAGCAGTGCCAGAGTGAGTCCGATAAACGAGGCATAGGCCGGAAGGACGTGCAACGCGTGGTGAATGAAGAAAAGCACAACCACCACCGCGAGAGCAAAGAGGATGCGCCGCAGGCCTTCTGGATCCTTGATCGCGTGGGTGGCGACCAGGGCTTTCGGGTCGGCGCCAGTTTGTTCGAGCTGCTTGCGAAACAGCAGCAACATCAGCCCGACGGAGGTAACCCACACCACCAGCACCGGCAATCCCATATGCAGGAGAAACGAGTTGAAACTGATGCCGCCTGCGCTACCGATCATCAGGTTGGGCGGATCACCCACCAGTGTAGCGGCACCGCCGATGTTGGAGAGCATCGCCTCCGCCATCAGATAGGGCATGGGGTTGATCTTCAACAGACGGCAGATCAGTACCGTCAGCGGCGCAAAGACGATCACCGTGGTGACGTTATCGAGAATCATACTGATCAGACTGACCGCCAGACTGAGGTAGATAAGCAGCAACCTGGGGTTACCCTTCGACCAGTGGGTGATATGCACAGCAGCAAAGTCAAACGCACCGGTAGGGCGCAAAAGCGCCACCAGCATCATCATGGCAGCCAACAGCAGAATGGTGTTGGCATCCACCGCGAACACGGCTTGCTCCTGCGAGTAGAAGCCCATGTACATGCCGATACCGATCATCGTAATGGCACCCAAAATCGCCGCCGTCGTGCGATGCAGGGTCTCGGTGAATATCAAGGCATAGGCAGCCACCAATACAGCGGCGGATGCCCACATTTCAGGCGTGAGATTATGCATGGGTCCCCATTCAATCTTTGCGGCATTAATTTTTGCAGCACTCTTTGGTGACAATAGCCTTGGCGATGCTCATGCGGGTAACGACGCCCTGATACTCCTCGCCTTCGCTAACGAAGAGATACTGAGTGTTGTACTGCTCCATGATAGCCAGGGCCTTGATCGCCTGAAAATTGGGCGAGAGCCTAATCGCATCGGGGAATATGAACTCATCAACTTGTTTCTCCATCAACTCACCCGCCTGGATGTGCGGGAAGTCGAGATGCTCGATATCGTCTCCGAGCAGGTGAGCGCCATGCAGGATGTCATACGGAATGCAACAGACCACAAACAGATGGCGTACGGAGAACCGCCCCGTAAGTTGCCCCGTGCTATCCACGAAGGGGATGCCAGGCACGTCCTTTTCGACACACTCCAACATCACTTCACCAACCGACATGCCGGGCCGGGCTACTTTAGTCGGCGTCGATATATGCTTGATTTTCATGGTGGCACTTCATCCATCAGGGGTTTCATGGCGTGCAGCATGTTGGCGAAAAGGTGGCGGTTCTGCCGCTCCTCCCTGGCCAGCAACTGTTTCATATAGGCACGCTGTGTCGGTGCCGTGAAACAGGCGGGACAGCTATCCTGAATCACCGGCAGGCCCGCCTCGGCAGCGAAAGCCCCGGTCTGCGTTTCACGGCAGTAGACCAGGGGGCGGATGATCCGAATATCCCCCGCATCATTGACATAGTGCGCCTTCATGGTGCGAAGCTGTCCACCATGGAACAACGACATCATCAGGCTCTCAGCCAGATCGTCCAGGTGCTGCGCGAGCACAAGTACATTGTAGCCCTCCTGTCGACAGGTGCTATACATGATGCCCCGCTTCATGCGGGCGCAGTAGGCGCAAAAGGAGTCTCCGTCCATTCGCTCCCGCGCCTCGTCCATGATCGGCTGCTCCGCGTAGTACCAAGCCACGCCAAGCCGCTCGTAATAGGCCTTTAGCGGGGCCGGATCGAACCCCTCCACCTCCGGATCCACCGTCAGCACCCCTAGACTGAACCTGACCGGCGCATAGGTCTGTAAGTGGCAAAGAATCTGTAATAGGGTGAGAGAATCCTTGCCGCCGGAGACCCCTAGCAGCAGGCGGTCGCCTTCGCGGATCATGTCATAGTCGGCAATCGCCTTGCCCACTTTTCGCAGCAGGGATTTCGGAGGTTTCACATAGGCTGTCATGGACGCATTCTGACATGAAGGAGCAGTCCCACCAATCATTGGCAGGCGGCATAGTCATTCTGTATCGATTTTTTGATTTAAAGCTATACTTAAGAAATCATAATAAAAGGCTGTGCCTGCTTTTTTAAGGACATGGAGAGGAAACTTTTTTAACGACAAACCAGGGAGTCAAGCACAAATTTCCATCCATGCTGTTGACGACCCTAACCATCGATTCGTCTATTCTTAAGAAATCGGCATCCACTACAACAGACCGTACACTCATGGAACAGAGCAGCACCATTCTCTTTGTCGACAGTGACAAGAACCAACTGCAGTCCCTGCAACGAAGTCTTCGTTCGTACCAGGATCAATGGGACCTGCACTATGTCGAGGACACGGACAGCGCCTTGGCAGTCATGCAAAAGGAACCCGTGGATATCCTGGTCTGCGAAACCCAACTCAACAGCGGCAAAGGCAGCGACCTGTTGGAGCAGGCACAGGCATTGAACCCCCTCGCAACCCGTTTGCTTTTTTCCGGCCAAACGCTTCGCGATCCGGCGCAGGAGATGGTGCAGCATGCCCATCAGTTTATCGCCAAGCCCTGTGCAATAGAGACCCTGGTGTCGATCCTGGAGCGGATTATCGCGCTGCGAAATATGCTCAACAACCAGGCCATGCAGGAGATGATCAATAGTCTGGGCTCGCTTCCCAGCCTACCCGACATCTACTACCGATTGATTGAATTATTACGCTCGGAGAGCGCCACTGTGCACGATATCGGACTCCTGGTGGAGCAGGATCTGGCCCTCTCGACCAAGGTTCTGCAGATGGTCAACTCTGCCTTCTTTGGCCTCAGTCGTCATATCTCCTCACCGGTACATGCAGTCTCCCTGCTCGGCATAGAGACAATATCCAGCCTGGCTCTGACGGCCGGAATATTCACCATACTGAAACCCTCTCAGCTGAAATCCTTCAATCTAGAAGCTCTCTGGCAGCACAGTCTGTCTGTGGCCGGACTGACAAAAGCGCTCTGTGCCGAGGCAGGCCTCACCAAGCAAGAGTCTGAATTGCCAGTGATGGCGAGCCTGTTGCATGACTTGGGAAAGCTGGTGCTGATCACAGCAGACGCAGAGGAATACCAACGCATCCTGACCCAGGCAAAGCAGCAGGATCTGCCACTGCATCTGGTCGAGGAGGAGTCGCTATGGGTCGATCATGCGGTGGTTGGCGCCTATCTGATGGGGCTCTGGGGGCTGCCAATCGATGCTGTTGAAGCGGTGGCGCTACATCACAAGCCGGAAATGCAACGTGTTGAGCAGCGCCACTCTCTGGTGGTGTACGCCGCCAATCTACTAATCCATAATCAAACAGACAGCGCACACTACGCCACTGACGATCTGGAAGCCTTACTGGGCAGCGATCAGTTCGAAAGCTGGGTAAAGATCACCAGGGAGTACCTTGATGGAGAAGCCGCCTGAAAAGATTCTGATGGTCGATGACGACCGCAATCTGCTCGACTCTTTTCGCCGCCAATTCCGCAAATCCTTGCATTTTGAAACCGCTACCAGCGGTGCCGACGGCGTGCAGGCTGTCAGTGACGGCGGGCCCTTCGCCGTGGTTATCTCCGACATGATGATGCCGAACATGAACGGGATAGAGTTTCTTTCCCGCATCCGCAAGATCTCGCCCAACACCGTGCGCATCATGCTCACTGGCAATGCCAATCTCGAAACTGCCATCGATGCCGTCAATGATGGCAATATCTTCCGCTTTCTCAACAAGCCGGTAGAGAGTGACCAGCTCTATCGGGTGATCCTCGACAGCATCCAGCAATATCGCCTCATCACCACGGAAAAGATACTGCTGAACAAGACGCTCAAAGGCGCCGTCAATCTGCTCTCCGACATCCTCAGCCTGCTCAACCCGGATATCTTCAGCCACTCGACAAATATTAAGCGCCATGTGCACACCATAATACGGTCACTCTCGCTGGAAGACGGCTGGCACTACGACCTGGCCGCCATGCTGTCCCAGATCGGCATTGTTGCCCTGCCTCCGGAATTACTCAGAAAGTACACCAGCGGCGAAGAACTCAGCCATGCCGATGAGCAACTCCTGGCAACCCACCCCGCCATAGGCTCTCGCCTGCTGAAACATATCCCACGTCTGGAGTTGGTGGCCGAAATGGTGGCCCAACAGCAGGAGACCGTACCCAGAATCGACTTCGAAGGAACACTCGACAATGCACAGAAGTCGATGCTGGGCGGACAGATCCTGAAAGTCGCCATCGCCTTCGACCATTTGCTTGAGCAGGGACTGGATGAAAAAGCCGCCATCAATACACTGAAGGAAAACCCGGCTGCCTATGATCCGGTGCTTGTCGAAACCCTGGCGATCAGCACACTGCACCAGAAGCTGGAGGTCATGACGCTGCCGATCTGCGATTTGAAACCTGGGCTGATCATCGACCAGCCGGTACAGACCGCCGCCGGCATGTTACTGATCGCCAAAGGCCAGACGTTGAGTCAGGCCGTACTCTTGCGGCTGATGGCAGCAGAGGAGAGCGGCATCGTCTCAGGTCCCATTCGGGTATTCCGACTCACCCAGCTTTGAACCCTGCGACATCATGTCGAGGGCACGTTCAGCGTGGCTCGGTAGCTCTATGTACTTTGCTAATAGCCCAGGTATTTTCAATAAACATAGTGCCTTAATCGCACTTATAAGCGTGCCCGGTGAAATATTCTGGCTAGGCCGGATGTTTCACCCGGAATTCAAAAAATATAGAGGGTTAGTCGCACTTCTAAGCGGCCGGGTGAAATATTCGGGCTAGGCTTCGGCGGCCAACGCTTCTGGCTGCGAGATGGGCAACCGCATGATGAAGGTGGTCCCTTGACCCGTCTCGGTTTCGAAGAAGAGTTGTCCCTGGTGTTTACCCACCACGATATCCTGGGCGATGGCCAGGCCTTGACCGGTACCCTTGCCAACGTCTTTGGTAGTAAAGAAAGGATTGAAGACCGACTCACGAACCGACTCTGGAATGCCCGTACCGTTATCGCTAACGCGCACTTCAACCAAGCCATCCTGCAGCGAACTGCTGAGGGTAATCTTTCCTTTCTCCTCCTTCTCGGCGTGTTCAATGGCGTGTGCCGCATTGACGATCAGATTCATCAGAACCTGCGAGATTTCACCGCCCAGACAAAGAACCTCGGGCAGATCAGGATCGAGCTCCAATTCAGTTTCAGCGACATATTTCCACTCGTTTCTGCTGACTGCTAAGGTATTTGTTACGATCTTGTTGATATCCGCCGGTGCCATCTGCCGGGAACCGGGATGGGCGAACTCTTTCATGGCAAGAACGATTCGCGCTACCTGCTCAGCACCGGTGAGTGACTGCTCGATAGTCTTCGGCATCTCCTCCTTCAGATAGTCAAAATCCACCTCTTCCATGATCTCTTTGACCTTCTCCACCTGGGGCGTCAGCAGGTCGTTACTCTCCGCCTCATGCATCAATGTCTTGAAGCTGTCCAACAGTGTGTCAATATCGCTAAAGGCCTCTTGCATGAACCGCATGTTCTCGCCGACATATTGGATCGGCGTATTGATCTCGTGGGCAATGCCACCCGCCAGTTGCCCCACGGCCTCCATTTTGTGGGTCTGATTGAGCTGGCGTTCCAGTTGGCTGCGCTCCTCTTCGTTGCGCTTGCGCTCGCTGATGTCATTGAAAGTGATTACTGCGCCATTAATCAGGGCCCCATCACTCAGCGCAGAGACAGAGAAGGCCACAGGAATCACCAGGCCGTCTTTGTGTAGCAGGTGTTTATCCTCCCCGCGACGTAACATGCCGTCCCTCAGGGTCTGGTGCAACACACTACCTGCTTCAGACTCCGCTGTGGGCTGATCCAGCGCGACCAGTTCACGCCATGGCTTGCCGATCATCTCCTCCGCTTCCCAGCCCAGTATCCATTCACTCTCCTGGTTAACAAAGGTGATCACACCCTCGCGATCGACCACTACACAGCCCTCTCCCATGGTCTGGGTGATACTAGTGAGAAAGGCCTCCTGCTGTTTCAACCGATCACGGATCTCGGTCTGCAGCTTCCATTGTCGACGCAGTTGGCCGAGCAGGAAAGTGGTACTACCGGCCAGCAACAGAAAGCTGCCAAGGTGGGTGAACATAACCCAATACCGGTTGGTGGCCTGGGCTTCGTAGATCGGCCGGGCATTGACATCCACACTGATGCCGCCACGCAGATCCCCCACCTTGATCCCCTCATAGCCATGACAAGGCAGGCAGTTCTTCTGCACGAAAACCGGCCCGATATAGCGAAAATGGGGAACGCCCTGGAGATCCTGCCGTTCGAATCGAAAGTCCTGCCGCTGACTGAATCCCGCCAGCGCTTTGGTCTCCCAGGCGTCCGCCAGATTCTCCGGATTCATCGGTTTGGTCGCCACCGCGCGGTAGCCGATATCCTCCATCACCTGCCGCTTGAAAATCTCGGGATCGTTCTTCATCAACAGCGGATTGATTTTTGTCTGCCGCACCATCTGGTACATGATGCGTCCACGCTCAAGCGCGATATCCCGCACCTCATCATCAAGCCTTTGCAAATTCCAGAACAGGGAGATCGCCACCAACAACAACCAGAACAACACTACCGGCAGCCAGTAGTAGCGGCTCTGCAGCAGTCGGACCAAATAAGCCTGGCTCTCCATAATTTACCTCAAGGGATCAGTACCAACTTTCCTTGGGTATGTCCCTCCTCGATGAGCCGATGCGCATCGGTAGCCTGAGCCAAGGGCATTGTCTGAGCCAGGGTTATTTTGAGCGCTCCGCTGTCGATGAATTCGGAGCAGTTACAGAGAATAGCGACCTGATCTGCACGGGCTTGAGGTAGATCACGTAACATCGGTGTCAGCATCAGGGTAAAACCCAGACGCAGATTGCGCAGCCGGGCCTCCTTCCAATCCATCTCGGGGCCTGGATCAAGCAGGGTCACCAGGTCGCCATAGTGTGCCGTTGCCGGAATCGAACGCTTCAGCACATCGGGGCCGACGGTATCCAAAACCACATCAGCTCCCTGGCCCTGGGTATGTTGCAGCACAGCTTCCACAAAGTCCTGATGCTGATAGTTGACCACGATGTCGGCCCCGAGACTGCGCACGAACTCCGCCTTCTCATCGCCACTGACGGTGGTGATCACTCTGGCTCCCACCTGTTTGGCGAGTTGTATCGCCACGTGACCGACGCCGCCGGCGCCGGCATGCACCAGCAGGGTCTGTCCTTCTGCAAGATGAGCTCGTCCGAACAGGGCCTCCCAGGCGGTGATCAACACCAGTGGAGCGGCCGCAGCATGTGCAAAATCGATGGAAGCCGGCTTGCGACAACAGACCGATTCATCCAGCACCACCTGCTCAGCGTAGTTGCCTTGCAGACCACCCAGCCCGCCGTGGCAGAACCACACTTCGTCACCCTCTCGGAAAACACTCGCTTCGCTACCGGTTTCGACGACCACACCGGCCCCATCACAACCGAGGATAGCGGGCAGGCCGTCTGGCACAAACACGCCTTGACGGCGGAGCTTGGTGTCGACCGGATTGACCCCGGCAGCCTCCAGCTTCACACGGATCTGAGTTGGCGAAACAATCTTCGGGTCATCCAGGGTCTGGTACTCAAGTACCTCCGGTCCCCCGGTTTCTCTCATAATGATGGCTTGCATGAATCCCCTCCTACGCCGGCTTGCATTCCTGATGCTCCCTATCGCCGTAACGTGGTCCGTTGAAGACTAACCCGGCCACTTGAATAGAATATATTCAGGGCAGCGGATTAATGAGTGGTACTCTTTCCACCGATGGGGGCCAACAGTGCGTAAACGATCCAGGCAAACCAGGAGACGAAAAGCACCGCCAAAACCCAGAACAGCTTCTCCGCCCCATTGGTTTTCTGAGAACGCAGAATCAGTAGAATAGGCAAAAGCCAGAACAACGCCGCCAGCGCTAGCGCTCCGACTCCCAGACCGAGCAATGTCTGCATGTCTGCTCCTCAGGCCCGACGATCAGCTGCTGGGCAGGCCCCCGATTAAACTTTAAGTTTGAAGCCCCTATGGCCAATCTGCAAGCGATCATTTGTCACCAGTCAGCCCTCAGGGAGTGTCACCAGTGTCCGCAGATGCACGGCCCGGTGGTGATAGGTAAAGCGGTTGACTCACCGCTGCTGCTCGTCGGCCAGGCACCCGGCGACAAGGAGGGCCCGGCAGGTAAACCCTTCGCCTGGACCGCTGGCAAGACCCTGTTCCGTTGGTTCGAGCAGATCGGCCTGGCGGAACCGGCATTTCGTCAGCGCGTCTACATGTCGGCGGTCTGCCGTTGCTTTCCCGGTAAACGACCCCAAGGTGGAGACCGGGTACCGAGCCCCGAAGAGATCCAGTGTTGCCGTCATTGGCTCGACGCAGAGATCGCGCTACTGCGGCCGCAGCTGATCCTGCCAGTCGGCAAACTGGCCATAGCCCAGTTCATACCGGTAGCAAAGCTCACCGAAGTGATCGGCAAGTCACACTCGATAAAATTGAACGATCACACCACCGACCTCATACCCTTGCCGCACCCCTCCGGCGCCTCCACCTGGCACCGTACCGACCCGGGCAAGGGACTACTGCAAGAGGCCCTGAGACTGATCGAGCACCACCCTGCCTGGCGTCAGATCCTCGGGCAGTAAATAACCAGCGCTATTTTCCGGTTTGAGCTTGCGCCCAAATCACACAGAATAGAGCACCCCATCAATCAGCGAGGAGACGTCTCATGGCGGAATCGGAAGAGGTAGGAAAATTTACGATCCATCTGGAGCAGGAGGAGGACTACGCCTTCCGCGTTAAATTCGATCTGAAAAAGGCAGACGATGTGCTGATGGACGAACCACCCCCCCTGGGCGAGCGCAACGGCCCCAATGCCTCGCGCATGCTGGCCGCCGCTGCCGCCAACTGCCTCAGCGCCAGCCTGATGTTCTGTCTCGCCAAAGAGGACGTACCGTCACATGCCGTGAAGACCGAAGCCACCTGCACCATGGTACGCAATGACAAGAAGCGGCTGCGGGTGGGACGTCTCGAAGTGCGCATCACCGCCGGCGATGAACTGCTGACATCGAAAAAACGCGATCGTTGTATGGCCTTGTTCGAAGACTTCTGCGTTGTCACCGCCAGTATCCGCCAAGGCATACCTGTAGGGGTGGAGGTCTATAGTGAATCGGGCGAGCTGCTGCACAAAGCCGACGATTGACCCTCAAGGGTCCGAATGCTCAACCAACCCGTTTTGACCTGGGGGCTCTTCAGCGCGACGACAACAGGCCAGATAACGGGCGAGCATTAACGACAGAATGATGAGCGCCAGAGAGACGGCCAGCGATACCGACAACCACAACCGCCTCTGCGCTACCCGGTAGCCCACAAGCTCGCTCGGTAGCACCGCCGCCAACAGAAAGTAGCGATGGCTGAAGCCCTCTGTGCCGTAACGTATGGTGCGAAAGAGGAACTGCCCTTGCGGCGAGTCGACCTTACCCACTCCCTCGTCCACAACCTGCCGCCAGATCGAGGGGTAACGCTTGTCGAAACGATAGTCCGCATCATCCTCCAGCTTAAACATGAAACCCCACTCCTGGGCTTGGTGAAATCCGCGCAGGTAGTAGCCGGCAGGATCGATCATCAACAGGTGGCTTTGGGAAAGTCCGGCATGCCGAGCCAGATTGTCCAGGATGTATTGGGCCAGCACGTTTACCACCAGCAGCCCCCGGCGCTCACCCGAGCTATCTGTCACCGGCACCGCCAATCGCAGCATCGGTTTATAGGGTTGTTCGATCTCGCCATGTTCGATGTTCAAATCGACGGGTGAGGCATAGACCTGCCCATCCGGCAGGCTAATGGCCTCTTTGTAGTAGTAGCGACCCGATTTATCCTGCAACAGCTCATCGGGTATGCGATGCGCCCCTTGAGCCGTCAGGTTGACGCGCAGTCGCTCCATACCCCAGTTGTCGATCCAGCGGATCTGGTCGTAGCGCCGCTTGATCGCGGCGAACACCTCCCACTCGGAAGCCAAACGACTCATCTGTGCGGGTGTCGCCCCATTCAGCGCCGCCTTGAGCGTGGGGCTGCCCGCCAGCATGAAGAGATCTCCATGCAGATCGTTACGAATCTCTTCGATGGTGATTACCGCCGCATCCAGACCGCTTTCCGCCTGACTTCGCCACAACTCCCGCTGCGCTGACATCAGCATGTTGTAGGCACTCCAGATGATGGAGTTGATGATCAGCAATAGCGGCAATGAAAGCAGCAATCCCATGCGCAGCTGGGGTAGCAGAGGAAGTTGCCTGGTGGAGCTTTGAGTCATTCGCTGTCCCTGCGATAAAAGGTGGCATCACGCCCACCGTCGATAGAGGGCTAGGGTTAACCCCACAACCTAACAGATAGCACAGCCACATGAACTTGAGCGCGTTCCGTGGCAGACGTGACTATTCGGGATAGGCCACCCCGGTACCGCCAAGTCCACAGTAACCCTGCGGATTCTTCGCCAGGTATTGCTGGTGATAGCCCTCGGCAAAATAGAACACCGGTGCCGACACGATCTCAGTGGTAATCGGCGCGCCGGTAGTCTGCAGCAAGGCATGCTGGTAGTCATCGCGGGAGGCGCTCGCCGCCGCCCACTGCGCCTCGTCAAAGGTGTAGATGGCAGAACGATACTGGGTACCCACATCATTGCCCTGCCGCATACCCTGAGTCGGATCGTGCCCCTCCCAGAAAGCCCTCAGCAACGCTTGGTAGTCGATCTTCGCAGGATCGTATACCACCCGCACCACCTCATTGTGTCCTGTCATCCCGCTGCAGACCTCTTCATAGGTCGGGTTGGGTGTGAAGCCCCCGGCATAGCCGACCGCTGTTGAGTAGACGCCAGGCAGTTGCCAGAAGCCTTTTTCGGCTCCCCAGAAACAGCCCATACCGAACATGGCCATCTGCATCCCTTGCGGAAAAGGACCGGCCAAGGGGTGTTCGTTAACGAAATGGCTCGCCGGCGGCTCGATCGCCCTGG
>JARRNY010000017.1:0-43487 GCA_037384445.1 Candidatus Thiodiazotropha sp. | reverse complement strand
CTGATCAGTACCCTATCGCTGGAACCCGAGCCGATCCCCCTCGATATCAAGGTGGTACTACTGGGCGACCGCAACATCTACTATCTGCTGGAGGCTTACGATCCCGAGTTCTGCGAGCTGTTCAAAGTGATGGCCGATTTCGACGATCGGCTGGTGCGGGACGCTGAGAACGAACAACGATTCGCCCAGCTCATTGCCAACGTCGTGCGCCAGAAGTCCCTGCGCCATCTCGACCGCGAAGCCGTCGCCCGCACCATCGACCACAGCATGCGCCTGGCCGACGACAACGAACGACTCAGTAGCCATATGCGCTCCCTTGCCGACCTGCTGCAGGAGGCTGATTACTGGGCCGGTGAAAACGCGCACGACATCACCACCCGCGCCGATGTACAGCAAGCCATCGAGGCCCAGATCCACCGCGCCGACCGCATTCGCGAACGCTTGCAGGAGGAGGTAGAGCGAGGCACCCTGCTGATCGCCACCGAGGGCGAGCAGGTGGGGCAGATCAACGGCCTCTCGGTACTGATGCTGGGCGGCTTCCGCTTCGGCCATCCCACCCGCATCACCGCCCGCGCCCGCCTCGGCAAGGGGCAGGTGGTGGATATCGAGAGGGAGGTCGAGCTGGGCGGACCCATCCACTCAAAAGGGGTCTACATCCTCTCCGGATTCCTCGCTGGCCGCTATGCGCACGACTATCCGCTGAGCCTATCCGCCAGCCTGGTGTTCGAACAGTCCTATGGCGCGGTGGAGGGTGACAGCGCCTCTTCGGCCGAACTCTACGCCCTGCTCTCAGCCCTAGCCGGGATACCGATCAAACAATCCTTTGCCGTCACCGGATCGGTCAACCAGCTGGGAGAGGTGCAGGCCATCGGTGGGGTCAACGAGAAGATCGAGGGCTTTTTCGACATCTGCCGTGCACGCGGCCTCGACGGCCAACAGGGAGTGCTGATCCCGGCGTCCAACGTCAAGCACCTGATGCTGCGCGAAGATGTGGTCGAGGCGGTGCGCCAGGGAGAGTTCGCCATCTATCCGGTCGCCACCATCGACCAGGGCATCGAACAGCTCACCGGCCTGCCGGCGGGCGAACGTAACGACAAGGGCGAATTTCCCCAAAACAGCTTCAACCGGCGAGTTGAAGAGACGCTGATCCGCTTCACCCGTCGCCTGCAGGAGCTCGACGCAGAAGCCTCCAGCGATGCCAAGACGCAGCAAGCCGGGACAGACACCCCATGAACCACCCCACCATCCGCCGCCTTACGGTAGTGCTGCACGACAAGCCGCAGAGTCAGCGACTGCTGGAACTGGGTGCCCGCGTCGCCACTCAACTGCAAGCCGAACTGGAGGGGGTGTTCGTCGAAGATGCCGCCCTCTACCGCCTCACCGGCCTGCCCTTTCTGCGCGAACTCAAGCGCGATAGCTTTACCGAGGAACCCCTCGACGCCACCCGGCTGGTAAAGGAGTGGAGAGCCATGGCCAGGCTGGCCCGCCAGGCCCTGGAGAGCTCCGCCAACCGGGCCGGACTGAGCTGGAGTTTCCGCGTTTGGCGCGGTGAGTTTGACAGCGATCTGCAGGAGCTCGCCCTGGAGTCGCCAATGCTGCTGCTGGGACGCCTCAACGCCCCCACCCCCAGCCGTTATCCCACCACAAAAAAGGCAGGAGCCTTGGCGACCAGCCCGTTGAAGCTCGGGGTCATTCTCGATGACGACAAGCGTGCCGAACAACTGCTGGAGGCGGTCAGCGAACTGAGCCGCAAACCCGACATTCAACTGATCCTGTTTCTTCTGCCAGGCAGCATGCCGGCAAACGACACCGCCATGGCACAGCGGCTGGCGGAGATCGATCCGCAACACCACAACATCCTGCTGCCACTCTCCGACAAAGACCCGGCGAACCTGACCACCCATCTCAAGGCAGCCGCCTGCGACCTGCTGATGATCAGCGAATCGAGCGAGTTGCTGCAAGGTCAAACCATGAGACAGCGTCTCAAAGGGTTGCCCTATCCGGTCGTCGTCGTGCGCTAGCACGAATGTTTCGCCCGGGAACGCGATGATCGTGCCGGGATCGTTGTTCAGATGCGGATTGGCGATTGAATGGTGGGGCAGGGCCCCACCATAAGGCGTTGGATAACACCCCAAACACCCTTAACTAAGTAGCATTCGGGTTAGGCCGGAATGGCACTTACTCAAGCGAAATCTCCCGGATTGGTTAAAGAACAGCGGTGCGGCAAGCCGCACCCTACGACTTACTTCCGGGTAGGGTGCGGCTTGC
Source organism: Candidatus Thiodiazotropha sp. (assembly GCA_037384445.1). Lineage (GTDB taxonomy): Bacteria > Pseudomonadota > Gammaproteobacteria > Chromatiales > Chromatiaceae > Thiodiazotropha. The sequence continues at coordinate 41,219 of JARRNY010000017.1, read as the reverse complement.
CGCACCGAATAATTGCTTAGGTAAGTACCATTCGGATTGGGTCGGAAAATTTTGAGATTCGGCAGCAGGATGATGACGGCAAGAGCCTACAACAGCGTGACCCAGACCCCGACTTCCAGCCGGGAACCTGCCAACCCCAGATAGGTGCCCTCGACCGGTGGGACGGCATCCGGCACGCGGGACACCGCCACCGAGATGTGATCGCCACCGACCACCTCGCCGGTGGTGGGATCGAATCCCTTCCAGCCGGGACCGGGCAGATAGATCTCGGTCCAGGCATGGGTGGCGCCGTAGTTATTGGGTGAGGGGGGTGCTGAGAGATAACCGCTGACGAAGCGGGCAGCGAACCCCAGATAGCGCGCCGCATCCATCAGCAGACAGGCGAAATCACGGCATGATCCCGTACCCAGCGCCAGCGTCTGTGATGAGGTCTGAACACCCGGCTCCTCGCGCGCCTGGTAGCCCAGGGTTCGATTGATGTGGCCGGTTAAGCGCAACAGTAATTCGTAACTCTGCAAGCCTTCAGTCGGCTGCCAGATACTATCGACCCAGGCTTTCAGTGCCGCATCGGGTACCTGCTCCGCGCTCAACAGATAAGGGGCGAGTACCGCCAGATCAGCCGCTGAATAGTCGAACGGAAAATTGACCGCATAGTCGGCCACCAGAAAGTCGAGCGGGGCTTCATTGTACTGCTGAATAATGACCTTGCTCTCGATCACCAGCTGGTTGGTCGGTTGCGCGAAGGTCGCAATCGCCACCGAGTTGTCCTCCGCATCGCGTTGCCAGTGCAGCTCCGCCTCCGGCGTAATATCGAGGGAAGAGGACTCGATGCGCAGTTCATGGTCCTCACGTGGCCGCAGACGCAAACGATGCGGCCCAAGCGTTACCGCGTCAGGATAGTTGTAATAGGTGCGATGAAGAATGCTGTAGCGTTGCATGGCAAATGATCTCGACAGGTGTCTACATGAGAACAACACACTTTTACAGACAACGCCAGCAAACAATCGATAACCACGTTTAAACCGTCAGAATCGCAACGACAGATCGAATGAGAGAACCGAGACACCCTCCTGATCCATGTCGTTTACGGCATAGTTTTGCCTAAACCGATGTTAGATGCGAACCCCAGATTGGCACGAAACCGTAGAGCAGATCAGTAGGGCCATCTTCGGCAATGGGGTTGTAACCCGCTTCAGACAGTTCTGCGCTGCCAACTATAGAGCCCCGAACACCCGCGCCGTTGCATCTGATCGGAGACAGAGCCCCCACTGCACACCGGCTATTTGAGAACAATTTTTTGGATAAATGCCAGGATACTCCGCTCAAGTCATTCCAGCTTAAGACGCTGCAGTGAACGCTTCGCCAAATGGTGCTCATGATATTGAGGCAGGTTCAGTTCAATCACTTTATTGAGTTCCTGCATGGCGCGTCCGTTGCGTCCCGTCACCAACTCCTTCATCCCGACATAGTAGTGCGCCTCCACCTCTTGGCAGAGGTCCCCAGCCACTTCTACGACCTCTTCAGCCGTTCGTCTGTCCATGTAATAGTCGTAAAGCGCCGTTTCCCAGTAATTGCGGATGTTCGTCGACAGAAAACCTGAGAGTTCCTCACTTTTCTATTTCATGCCTTATATCTCTCCTACAAAATAAATCAGAATCTTGACCTCTCAGGAACGGAAGAGAACGTACAAACCCAACTCGCTAAAGAAACCGTAGAACAGACAACATAACTCATTTATCTATCATTCCTTGATGATTCATAAACAAGCCAGCGACACCCACTTATGTGGCGTTAGGAATACCTTCCGCAACAGCTTGTACATGACGCTGCCGATCAATATAGTTGACTTCATATCACTCTCTACAGCAGACAAACTACGCACCTTTGGTGATGAGGAACAATAATTTCGATGGGCAGAAATTGGAAACCATATGAATAATCAGCTTTCTGAATGGCTTGAAGCTCACCTCCCTGAAACTCTCAAAGGCCTACACCAAGGCGCAGACGAGTCACAACTGCTTAACATTGAAAATGTCATCGGCCTTCGTCTACCCGATGCACTGCGTGAGTTCTATCGCCTACACAACGGACAGCACGACGGACCCGGGCTATTCTACGGCTTGATGTTTCTTTCCCTTGAACAGGTACAGCAGCATTGGGAATACCTGAGTAACCAAACCGATGGCGTTAGCGAAGCGGAAATATCAGACCTGAGCACGCTCTGTAGCTCCCACCCTGAGGGAAGGGTAAAACCGCTCTTCGCCAATCCTCGGTGGATTCCCTTTGCTTATGACTTCGGCGGCAACTATCTGGGGCTCGATTTCGATCCCGACATCAGTGGCACACCAGGCCAAGTCATCAATTTCGGCCGGGATGAAGATGCCAAGTATGTGCTGGCAGAATCTTTTCCGGCATTTATAGAGTGGTATGTCTCTCAGCTTGTGTCTGGGAATTTTGAGATTCGGCAGGAAGATGAGGACGGCAAGAGCTTCAACACTCTGCATCCCTCTTCGAGCCATTTTTTCGATGCCTTGAAAACACTGTTTTCGACTCATTCCCCAAACAAGGAGAACCTTGAGCAAGACGCATCGAGTCACAAGCAGACAGCACCCAGCGTCTCTGCGACCAAAACCCCCTGGGAACTGTTTGAAGAGGTCAAGGGCCTGATAGAGACAACAATGCTCGACACCCTGCCGAAGGGTTGGGATGAACTCGAGTTGGCTTTCTCAAATGAACTTGATGGCGGTAGTCTGGATTGTTGTCTCTTGTCGGCTGAGCGTGCAGATAGCCTCCCCCTCACACACTCTAGTACCCCCACCTTGTTGCAGTCGGCACGCGACTTGGCAACAGCGACGGCCAATGATCTGGCAACCTCAGGTGAGACACCCCTCTGGAGCAGGTGTCGCATCACTTACACCTTGGAGGAAGGCGGACTCTCGCTAAACTTCGATTGAATGGTAATGCAGTTGGTAATGCAGGACACCCATCGAACGAAACCAGTAGCCTTCAACGACCGGTTTCGTGCTTTCCATCCGATAGCCGTACTCAATATAGCTTCCCGGCTTGACCGCCGGCAGAGAGAACGTCAGCGCCTTAAGCTCATCATAGACAGGCCCCTGCGATATAGACTTATCCTGCACAGCATCGCTCGACAGGTCGAGCCGTTCTCCACTCGGGGTGATGGTACGCGCATAGAGCAACTCCACCCTTTCGTAGAAGGCGTTGTAGTGAATCGATATTTGACGATAATCCGATGCCGCCTGCTCATCGAGCACGGCGATGAGCACCCGATCGGTCTCTTCCAGCTGGTCGCTCCCGACAACCCTCAAATGTCTCTGCTTTTCGAGGATGACACTGCCGGCCTCCCTTTCATCAGCAGTCGGTTGAAAGTCGATCGCCCTCTGCTTTGCCGAGGCGTCGCCAAGCGTACAGAAAATCAGGAGACACAGGACAAGACAGCGCTTCGGCAGAGACAGCACGCTGTGTTTTCTTGATGGTTTCGAATCGTGACATAGTTCCTTACCAAACATCCGAGGTCACAAAACGAGGTTTCAACTCTGCGCTGCTCGAAGCAAAGAGTACGGGGTCATCCAAGCATGCTCGCGCAGGACAACCATCGCGCTCCGGGAGGTCCAGGCGTGTATCGAACGGGAAATCAGATGGCGCCAATAGATAGCGCGAGAGGTGAGGCTCCTTGCTGATGCGGTCCAGCTTCGCAGTTCGGCAACAATCCATCAAATCCATGCCCGACAATCTGTCGTTTTGCGTGGTCGAGTCTAGCTGTATTTCCGTTTTTGGTGCAAATAATGAAATTCCCACCGCTTCCGGCTGGGACATCTATCGACGGCAGGCAGTGTCAAACCCGCTTGTGCAGTTCAAGCCGGCGTAGGAACTCGCCCATTATCGTCTCATAAAGCGCATTGCCGAGTACGGCATCTTCCACCCCCGCATCGATACTCGGGTTATCGTTGACCTCGATCACCACCACCTTGTTGCCGATCTGTTTAAGGTCGACACCGTACAGCCCGTCGCCGATCAGGTTGGCCGCTTTGAGGGCGGTCTTCACCACCTGGGGCGGGGCATCCTCGACGGCGAAGGTATCCGCATCGCCCTCGCGCGACTTGCCCTTGGCCGCGTGATTGACGATCTGCCAGTGCCTTGCCGACATGTAGTATTTGCAGACATAGATCGCCTGCCGGTTGAGGATACCCACCCGCCAGTCGAACTCGGTCGGCGTGAACTCCTGCGCCAGCAACAGCTCGGAGCGTTTGAAAAGACTCTTCGCTGTCTGCTTGAGGGCGGCGCGGTCCTCCACCTTGTAAACACCGAGGGAGAAGGCCCCATCGGGAATCTTCAGCACGATGGGATAGGGGATCTGCTGCTCCAGGTCATCCAGGGAATTGGGGCGGATCACCACACTCTTGGGGGTGGCCACGCGATGGGTGCGCAATAGCTCTGAGAGAAAGATCTTGTTGGTGCAGCGCAGGATCGACTCCGGGTCATCGATCACCACCATGCCTTCACCTGCGGCCTTGCGCGCGAAACGGTATGTATGGTGATCGATGCGCGTGGTCTCACGGATGAACAGGGCATCGAATTCGGCAAGCCGGCCGAAGTCCCTCTTCTGAATCAGCTCCGGCTCCATGCCCAGCTTCTTCGCCGCTTTGAGCATGGCGTTGATCGCCTTGCGGTTGGAGGGCGACATCTTCTCCTCGGGATCATAGAGAATGGCCAGATCATAGCGCCCACCGCTGCGCGTCTTGGGACGCCGCCAGCGTTTGCCCAGATAGGCGATCAGCGCCTCGCCCAGCATCTCCCGTTGCGACTCGCTAAGCGCGCTCAGCGGTAGCGAACGCACACTGGCGATCCGCCAGTCCCCCTTGAGCTGAAACTCCACCTGTAGCAGAGGAGCGGGAAACATCTCGAACAGTTCCCGCGCCACCGGTTGCAGATTCACCAGTTCGGACTGCCCGAAACAGATGTGGATCTTGAACGCCGTGGTATCCATACCGGATTTGCGCCGCCCGAGGATACGCTGCACCCGCTGGTTCAGATCTTCGGTGTCGAGACTGTAGATCGCGCGATGACTCAAGTCCTGAATCGTGCGCACACTGGGGATTGCTTTGTGACCGCGCGCCTCCGCCAGCAGGGAGCAGTAGTAGCCCACACCGAGATACCGCTGGCTGCGACAGAGGTTGACCACCCGCAGCCCCTTACTGCCGGCCCACTGGGGATCGGTCAGATAGGACTTGGCGGTGACCATCGGTAGAGCGTCCGGCGCATTGGGCCAGTCGCCGGCTTTATCGGTAATCAGCAGAAAATCACTCATGAGCCTTTCGCCAGAACGATAGCCGCCTTGAGGCCAGCCTTTCCATAGCGCGCCATACGCATGAACTGCTCCCTCTGAATCGGCATGTTGATGGAATCGGTAGGTGTCTCGCCCAGCGGCACATCGACAAAGGGGTCGTGCATATAGACGAAGTAGTCGTCGAAGCCGGTCATCACCACCCAGTGGGGTTCGAGCTCACCGTAGATCATCCAGGAGCTGATCAGCACCAGCACCATCTGCCCTTTTCGCAGCAGCGCCTCGATCTCATCGAGAGAGAGGGCGCCATGATGAATCGCTACGTCATGCTCTGCCAGCTCCTCCAGCATCTCCTCCTGTACCAGCCGCATCACCTCGCGCTTGTCCTTGCTGCGTACGGTGTCGGCCAGCAGGGTTCCGGTATCGTTGACATAGACCTCGACTGCGAAGCCACGACCAGCCGCCGCCAAGGCCAACCCATAGGGGCCACAACCGCCGTGGCCCGAAGTCATGAAGATAGTGGTCGCCTCGCGCCACAGGCGCAGCTCCAGCGTACGATTCATCGGCAGCGAGTCATCAAGGGCGTGCATGGCCATCATCAGGGCCGCCGGGCCGCAGGTGAACTCAAGGGTCTGCTGATAGTAGGGGACCTCTCTCAGCGGGGGAGTGACATCGGGATGCAAGCGCTTCTCCAGGCGCCAGGCATCCATATGATCCTCATAGTAGTCATGCCACTCACCGATACGCCGGTAACCCAGCCGGGTGAACAGGGCGAGCGAGGGCTCGTTGTCCTTTCGCACTTCCGCTCGCATGTAGGCGCGCTGGTGCTCCCACGCGGTCTCCTCGGCAGCCTCCAGCAGACGCCTGCCGACGCCTTTTCCCTGTCGCTCGGGATGTACCGCAATCGAGTAGAGCCGAGCCATCGAGGTGGCCTTACTGAAAAGTATCGCCACATAGCCCAGCAGATCCTGCCCAGCCGAGTCCGCCTCCACCAGCAGACTCGCCTTACCCTTGGTCAACAGGTAGCGTAGCTGACGGCGTGAAAGCCTGTCGCTGGTGAAACAGCTGTTCTCCAGCTGTTCCAGTTGATCCAGATCCTCGACAACAGCGGGGCGGATCATCCCGGTGGGGCCGGACAAGCGGTGGGAAACTGAGAACATCGGGAGCCCATAGGCTGGTGTCGCCAAGCAAAATTATATGCGGACAGTCCACCAACACATGACGCTTTGCAGGATCAGAATCGGGCGTGATTGAGGACTGATCGGGCACTGCTGAACCAGTGCCCTGATAGAGCGGAAAATAGGTCTGCTTCAGCTCGCTGTCAATCGATTTCGCGCACTCTTCCGGCTTTGCGCTGATTACGGTTCGAACGGCTTAGGCTATCTCTTTCAGCGGCCAAAACTTATGCTCGCCATCGACACCAATACTCCGAGCGCGACCGCTGGTCTTGGCCTTGTACATTCGATGATCGGCCAGCTCAACCTGGGATTTCCAGTCGTTGACCCCATCCTTCTGCACTTCCGCCACGCCGATGCTGGCGGTCACCGGCTCATTGTCAGGTCGCGTACCCAGACCGGCCTGCATGATGCGGTCGACGACATCGTTAGCCTCGTTGGGGTCGGCTGTCGGTAAGACGATGATGAACTCTTCGCCGCCCCAACGGATCACGCTATCGCCTTTACGTACATTGGCGTTCATCTGGCGGGCAGCCTTCTTCAATACCTCATCGCCTGCTTCGTGGCCAAACGTGTCGTTGATGGCTTTGAAGTGGTCCAGGTCAAAATAGAGGATGGAGAGCGGACTCTCGCTCATGGCCGCGAGGCGAAACTGCAGGTCGAGCATCTCTATCCCGGCTCGGCGGGTGAGCAAGCCTGTCAACACATCGTAACTGACCCGACTGACCTGAGAGAGCATGTAGCGTAGCTGATTCAGTGAGGAGAAGAGCGCAACGCCGAGAATCAGCACGAACAGCCAGATGGTTGAGACTGCCTGCGGGATCTCATCGCTGGTCTGCGGATAGCTGACATAGACGGTCACCAGCAACATCGGTGCCGCATAGCCGATAAATTCCACCAGCGTGAGCGGGAAAAGGGTCAAACCAGCCACCATCACAAACGGAAGCAGGGCGTAGAGTTCTGCCACCACCAGCGCCATGCCGTCCAGCTCATAGGCGTTTATCCAGTGATCGGTGACAATGTAAAAGATTGGCGTTACCGCCAGCATGCCGGCCAGCAGCAGTCGCGCCCGTTTCAGCTCCGGATCCTTGCGCGCCTGCCAGGCTAGTGCAGCAAAAGCCGCGGAAGAGAGTACTCGTACCGTCAGCAACTCCTGCCACAATCCAGCCGGTAGAAACAGCAGATCTATCACTGCCCAGACAGGTACCAGGATGGCGAAAATTACACAAAAGAAGTAGACACGGCTCTGCATGATCGCCGCTCGATGCCGGGAGATGGGCAGCCCGTGTTGCCGATCGGTGACCAACTCGTAGAGCTGGTCAGCGGTATAGATCCCAAGTGACTCGCTGAGTGTTATATACATAGTTATCAAGTACTTCATGCCTCAGAATCCATCCCACTATAAAAGCGGTCGCAACTATAGCGCTCAAATAGTGCTCCGCTTTACACAAAATCTCCGCTTAAGTGATCCAGGTCAACCATGACAGGCAGTCGACAGGGCTTATGGCCAATCTTGATCAGCTTTACTTCAACCTGAACCCACGGATTCAGGTTCAATCCAGCCAACAAACGGGGCGCGCATCCTGGCTGCACCGGGAGGCAAAAATTACCAATATCCCTGATTTTCACGTAGTTATCATAAGCGCTTTCAGGTATTGAATGGACCACCCGGCCCTAAAACTATCGGTCACTGTCACCAGCCATCACTCTACTAGAGTCATTGAATTTGTCACATGTTTATGAAATAGATACTGTTGTGACTGCTGCGGTAACCGGATTTCCGGCCCCTTCAGCACTTGGACCCGCTGGGAGCACATTCGCCACACATGGGAGAACACATGGAGAGTCTGGCCAAGAACTTCTCGCAGTATTTTCAAGTCGGCCTTGCATTGACCCGTCAGCAACAGCGCTTTGCCTACGCCATTCGCTACCAGGTCTATGCCGAGGAGCTCGGCTGGGAGCCGCTCAACGAGCATCGGCTTGAGACCGACAGTTGCGACGACTACGCCTACCACTGCCTGCTTGAACACAAGCGCTCTGGAGATGTCGCCGGCTGTGTAAGACTGGTACTACCGCAAATCAGCAGACCGGAAGCGCCACTGCCTTGCCAAACCCATCCGATTCCGCTGCGCCGCGATCGCCACCTCAATGAGTTCACCGGCGAACCCGTTGGCGAGATCTCACGCCTGGCAGTACCCAGCAACTTCCGCCGACGCGCCAAAGAGAAAGGCAAGCCGTTCATTCTCGACAGTCACAGCAGCGCCACTATCTACTCCGAGGAGGAACGGCGTAACTTCCCCAACATCTCCATCGGCCTCTACCTTGCAGCGATTGCCCTGGTAGAGCTCTGCGACCTGGATCGGGTACTGGTGGTGATGGAGCCCCGTCTTCAGCGCCACCTGCAACGTTTCGGTCTGGTTTTTCATCAGATCAGTCAGACCTTCGAGCTGCGCGGCCAGCGGGCTTTGTTCGAACTTCCTCGCGATGAGCTGACCATCAACATGGGCGAACAGATCCTCGAACTCTACCACCTCATCCAAAACAATCTGGAACGCCAGTTCGACGAGATGCAGCAGCTCCACTACGAGACAACCCACTCCAATGACGTCATTTGACTACGCCACCGCTTTCTCCCGAAACATCGGTTGGGTCACCCCTGAAGAACAGGAGAGACTGCGTCTCTCCCGGGTCGCCATCGCCGGCATGGGTGGCGTTGGCGGCAGCCATCTGCTGACCCTCACCCGCCTCGGTGTGGGCCGTTTCCACCTGGCCGACTTCGACACTTTCGCGGTTGAGAACTTCAATCGTCAGGCCGGCGCCAACATGCATACAGTCGACCGGCCGAAGCTCGACGCCCTCTGCGAGATGGCGCTGGCGATCAACCCGGAGCTGGAGATAACGCGCTTCCCGGAAGGGGTCCAGCCGGAACTCGCCGAGACCTTTCTCGACAGCTGCGACCTCTACCTCGACGGGCTCGATTTTTTCGCCTTGAAAGCTCGACGCGCCGTGTTTGCCGCCTGCCAGCGTCTGGCTATTCCGGCAGTCACTGCAGCGCCACTCGGCATGGGCTCAGCCCTACTCAGCTTCCTGCCCGGCAAGATGAGTTTTGAAGACTATTTTCAGCTGCAGGATGCCGGCGAGTATCAGCAGTATCTGCGCTTTCTGGTCGGCCTCGCCCCAGCCAGGGCCCATGCCCGCTATCTGGTCATGCCTGAGCGCATCGATCTCATCGCCAAGCGGGGGCCTTCCACGCCCATGGGCTGCGAACTCTGCGCCGGCTTTGCCGCCAGCCAGGTACTCAAACTGCTACTCGCCCGCGGGCCGGTGCTGGCCCATAACCGATGAGCGTCATGACCAACCCCACCATATTGCTGGTAGACAACGGCTCCAGCCGGGCCGAATCCGCACTCAATCTGCGCCGTCTTGCAGCCCGGCTCAGTGACGCTGTCGGCTCCACCGTTCATGCCGTCTCTTTGCAGCACGCGCACAAGATCCCGCCAGAGGCCCTTGAGGGCATACCGGCCAACACCTTTGCCCCCTTCATGCAGCAGCGACTGGCAGCTGGCGAACGCCGTTTCATCGTGCTGCCGCTGTTCTTCGGTCCCAGCCGCGCCCTCTCCTCCTACATCCCCGAGCAGAGCGCCCAACTTGCGGCTACCTACGATGACTTCGAACTCGTCCAAGCGCCTGTACTCTGTCCCCTGCCAGAGGGTGAGCCACGTCTGGCCCATATCCTTTGTGCGCAACTGCCCGATCCAGCTCCAGGCCGTCTAAAGCGGGTGATCCTGGTCGACCACGGCTCGCCGATCCCACAGGTAACAGCCGTGCGCCGCTATCTGGCTAATGAGATGCGAAGCATCCTCGGTTCCGATGTGCAGCTTACGCAAGCCGTGATGGAGCGTCGCCAGGGGGCCGACTATGATTTCAACGGTCGCTTATTGGAAGAGGTACTGGCTGAGGCCGGCAAGCAGGACGACAGCAGCCCCGTTGCCCTCTCTCTGCTCTTCATGTCACCGGGCCGACACGCCGGCAGCGGCGGCGACATCGAAGCCATCTGTCGACGGATCAGTGCTGATCACCCCGGATGGCAGATTCTGAGCAGCGCTCTGGTCGGCGAAGCTGACGGCCTGATTCCGATCCTGCGCGACCGGCTGGCTACCGTCCTTTAACGGAGCAGTGCCGAGCCTTCAAGCAAACTGATGACCCTACAATCTACAAGTCTATCCGGCCGGTAAACTGAGGTCTGAGGATATAGGATGAGAGGTATGCATAAGGTGAAGAGCGAACCCAATAACGATCAGGCTGACCAGCAGAAGCCGCGTCCCTGGCTTGTTGCCGCAGGTTGGCTCCTGTTTGCCCTGGGCGTGATCGGTATCGCTCTGCCGGTGATGCCGACTACCGTATTCTGGATCGCTGCGGTCTGGTGCTGGTCACGCAGCGCACCTCATCTGACGCGGCGCATCCTCTCCCATCCCCGCTTCGGCCAACCGGTCTATCTCTTCATCGAATACGGCATGATGTCCCGCAACGGAAAATGGGCCGCCATTGGCGGCATCGCAACCGGCTACCTGTTGCTACAGCTCCTCAGCCATCCCACCTGGCCGGTGTCACTGCTGGTCGGTCTGACGCTGACATTGATCGCTGCCTGGCTGTGGCTACGTCCTGAGCCGGCCAGGGAGCCGAATTTGCCTACCAGCGCGCCATCAATCTCCACGCAAACGCAACCCCCTTCCACCCCATCAAGACCAGCAACACCGTCTGACCAGACCTCCCTCTGAATCTCCCCATAGGCCCACCACCGCATCAAGAGTGTGGAAAGCAATTTCTGGCTGGTAAATAATTCCTCTTAGCGGTTCCTGTCGCATTCCCCATCAACAAGTGCAACCATTTCTCCACCACAGGGACAAAAGCAGGTCTTCACTACACCGAGCACCATCAACCTATGAGCCTATTGCGCGCCGTATTTCGCTTCACCTGCCTGCTATCGCTGGCCATATCACTCTCAGTAGCCGCTGCTGATGAGCTGGCCGGCAGCCTCTCGAGCAGTGAGACTCCCACCCTGGATCTACTGGAGTCGGCCAAATCGACCATTGATATCGACCAGACACTGGATGAGCCACAAAAGGCCAAAGCCAGGGAGATGTACGATCAAGCGACCATCTGGCTGCAGTTGGCCGCCAAGTCACAGGAGGAACGGAACCAGCTCGAAGAGACGGTGAAGAATGCCCCTCAGCTGATTGCGCAGCTGCAGAAAACGCCTGATGAGAAGCAAAACAGGGAGAAGCTGAAACAGTTCATCGCCAAGGCCGATCTGCCTGCGCTGGAGTTGCGCGTGAGTCAGGATGAGATCAATCTGGCACAGGCGCGAGAGGCGCAGAAACAGCAACTGGAATCCCTGGCCAAGCTTTTAGTCGGCAGCAAACAGCTCAACGACCAGATTGACGAACGCAGCAAGACCCTCTCGCAGATCCAAAAAGAGCTCAAGGAGCTGCCCGCCGGCGAGCCTAAGTCTCTCACCCAGGCCCGTCTTCTCTCCCTCAAGAGCCGCTACCAGTTGCGTCAGGCGGAACTGGAACTGCTCAGGCTTAAGCTTGGCAACCAGAGTCTGCTAACCAACCTGGCGCAGGCCAGACGGGACAGCACAGCCAACCGCATCAGCCGACTGCAGGCAGACCTGGAGCTTCTCAACACGGCGGCGGCGGCTCAGCGCGAGACCCAGGCCAGCGAGGCCAGACAGGCAGCCGAAAAGCTGCAGGCGGAGACCGCAAACCTACCGGCCCCACTGCGCACCATCGCCGAGGAGAACGCAAATAACCGGGCCGAACTGGAAGAGCTGGTACATCGGGAAAAGCAGGTCACCTACAACCTCGCCACCGCCAAACAGCAGCTCGACGAAATCCGTACCGACTTCGCCAGTACCCGTCAACGGGTAGAGGTTGTCGGCGCCAGCGAAGCCATTGGCAACATGCTCTACCGGCGTCGCGAAGCGCTACCCTCTTTTCGCAGCTACAGCCGCAACTCCGCCCAGCGCAAGGTGGAAATCAACCAGGCCACGGACCGCCAGATCACCATTGAAGAGCGACTGCGAGAGCGCGGCAACCTGCAACAGGTAGTGGCGCAAACACTGCAGTCCCTGCCCGAGGCAACAGAAAACACAGACAACAAAGAGCTGCAGACACTGACCGAAAACCTGGCCAAGTCCCGCCGCGAAGCGCTCAACGAACTGCAAAAGGTCTACAGCCGCTACATTGCCCAACTCACCTCCCTCGATCTGGCTGAGCGCCAACTGGTGGAGGTGAGCGAAACCTATATCACCTACATCAACGATCAGTTGATCTGGATCTCCAATGGCAGCCTGACCAATATGAAGACCCTTGGCGTGAGTCTGCGCTGGATATTTAAGTGGGAGAAATGGACACAGCTGGCCAAGGACACACTTGCGGCCATCACCCATCGGCCGATACCGGCACTCGTGACACTGCTACTGGTCGGCCTCGTGATCGGCAAGCGCAAAGCCGCCGCCGCGCAACTCCCCCTGTTGGCGAAATCGGTGCGCAAGATCCGCAGTGACAGCTTCCCGCTGACGTTGTGGGCCCTGCTCTACACGCTGATCAAGATTGCCCTGCTGCCCCTGTTGATGGTTGGTCTCGGTCTGCAGCTGAAGATGTTGCCTACTGCAGCCCCGTTTACCGTCGCCTTTGCCGACGCTTTGGTCAATGTGGGGATCACCCTGGCCGCAGCGCTGCTGCTCTACGAGGTCTGCCGCCCTGAAGGTGTGGGAACCCGTCACCTGCGCTGGGACCTGAAGGTCTGCAAACCGCTGAACAGAGAGCTGCGCTGGATGATTCCCCTCGACGCCTCGATCCGTTTCCTGGTCGCGCTGAATACCGGCGCCAACCTGCCGGCTGAGGCCATGACGATCGGCCGCCTCTCGATGATTGTCATCATGATGGTTGGTCTGGTGTTCCTCTATCGCCTGTTGCAGGGTCAGAGCGAGTTGATGACCAACTGGCGCAAGTCGAAACCGCAAAGCCTGCTGGTACAACTGCAGTTTCTCTGGTTTCCTCTGCTGCTGCTGATCGTCATCGGCATGCTCGCCTCCACCGCGCTGGGGTATCAAACGCTCGCGGTTCGACTGCTGGAACATCTACAGATGACCTTCTGGTTCTTTGTCGGACTGTTCTTCCTCAAGGAGCTGTTGCTGCGTTATCTCTTCGTCGCCGAGCGCCGCCTGCGATACGAGAACGCCCTGCGCAAACGCGAAGAGCTGCGCTCCCAGCGGGAGCAGGAACAACATGCCGGCGAAGATGAGTCTGCTGCTATCACCGTTGAGATCCCGGAACTCAATTTCAATGCCCTCAGCGAGCAGGCGAAACGGCTGGTACGCTTCGGCTACCTGTTCGCTGGGGTCATCGGCAGCTGGATGATCTGGAGCGACCTGCTGCCTGCCCTCGATTTCTTCAACCAGATTGTGCTGCCCATCTCCACCCAGGAAATCGTCGACGGCGTCAGCACCGAAACCCCCCTCTCCCTGAGTGTTCTGTTGCTGGGCATCGTCGCCCTGGTGATCACCCTGCTCGCCGCCAAGAACCTGCCGGGCGTACTGGAGATCACCCTGCTGCAGCGCCTGCCGCTGGATGCCGGCGCCCGCTACGCCCTGACCACGCTGCTGCAATATCTGATCGTCGGTATCGGCGTTATCTCCGCCTTCTCCACCATCGGTTTCCAGTGGTCGAGCATCCAGTGGCTGGTGGCCGCATTGGGCGTCGGTCTCGGCTTTGGTCTGCAGGAGATCGTGGCCAACTTCATCAGCGGCATCATTCTGTTGTTCGAAAGACCGATCCGGGTCGGCGATGTGGTGACCCTGGACACCACCACCGGTGTGGTCTCGCGTATCCGCATCCGCGCCACCACCATCATCAACTACGACAAACAGGAGATGCTGATACCGAACAAGGAGTTCATCACCGGCAGGGTGATCAACTGGACGCTGACGGACAAGGTGAACCGGGTGATCGTCACGGTCGGCGTCGCCTATGGCAGTGACGTCAACCAGGCCATGGCGCTGATGCTCGAAGCCGCGCATGAGAACGAGAACGTACTCGACGATCCACCACCAGTGGCCACCTTTGAGGCCTTCGGCGACAACGCGCTGACCCTGCTGCTGCGCTCCTACCTGGGCGCCATGGAGAACCGGTTGCCCACCATCACAGCCCTGCACGAGTCGATCAACCGCAAGTTCAACGAGGCCGGCATCAGCATTGCGTTTCCCCAACGTGATCTGCACATCGACAGCAGCAGCCCTCTCGACATCCGCATCAGCCGCGCGCCAAACAAACCCCAGCCCAAATGAGCCCGGTAGATCTGCCGATCAGCGCCATCATCTACGGCTTCACGCAGTCGGCTGTCGCGGTGATGGCGGCGGCTGCGGTACTGGAGGCGGGCAAACGTCCGTTCGATCTCTTCGGCATGATGGTGATCGCCATGGCAGCAGCTCTCGGCGGCGGCACCCTGCGTGATCTGCTGCTCGACCGAACAGTCTTCTGGGTGGCGGACCAGACCTATCTCTTTGTCGCTCTGGGGGCGGGGCTGCTGACCTTTTTTCTCGCCCGTCGCATCGATCTGCCGAGCCGGCTGTTCCTGATTCCCGATGCCCTCGGCCTGGCGCTGTTCACCGTCGCCGGCTGTAAAGTGGCTCTGCTACTGGAGGCTCCCTGGCTGGTGGCCAGCTTCATGGGCGTGATCACGGGAGTGATGGGGGGAGTCCTGCGCGATGTGCTCTGCAACGAAGAGCCGCTGGTCTTCCAGGGACCGCTCTATGCCACGGCAGCCTGGTGCGGAGCCTTGTTGTTGATCGGCCTGTTAAAGCTGCAGGTCGATGCAACCCTGGCGGCACTCATCGCCGGCAGCACGATCTTTCTCCTGCGTATGGCGGCCCTCTATTGGGATCTTGGGTTACCCAAATACCAACGCAGCAGCGGCACGGATTGAACCGCTCTTAGCGGGATATTCAAAAAAGAGAGAGTAGAGAAGTGATGTAGCGGGGGAGCTGTTTAGCCAATCAGGCGGGGCACTGAAGGCCCCGCCATCACTTTGCCAAACGATCTTAAGCGCGACGACGCAGACGACGACCGCCGAACAGTCCGAACAGTCCGCCAGCCATCAGCAGCAGAGTAGCCGGCTCGGGCACATCAGTAGCGACATCGGCAGAACCTTCAACCACATCGTTACCGCAGGACATGGTCCAGTGGGCGGAGAATGAGTTGGTTTCAAAGCCCAGCGCGGCCAGATCAAAGGTGGCCGTACGGAAGTAACTCGTACCATCAACTAGAGTGGCGAAACCACTGGTTGAGGTAACGCCAGTCAACAAGCTGCCGCTATCCATGGCAAAGGGGCTGGAAACGGCAAATGAAATGTTGTTGTTCCAGGAAGAGACGCTATATAAACCCTCTGCATCAGGGGCACCGCCAGCGTTGACTCCATCGATATCCTTCGTCTCAAATCCGAAATCAACGGCATAATCGTAGGCGCCGCCATTGAAAGCGAGAGCCAGATCGCCAGCGAAGTACTCGTGGTCTGCGTAAGCCTGCTCGCCATTGACCAGATCGAAACCACTCTGCAGGCCGATAGAGAGCAGATTGCCGTCCTGCTTATAGAAGAGATACTCGGCATCGAAAGACTGGCCACCCCAACCCGGACCGACATATCCGCCGCTGCCAACACCATCTTCGCTATCCAGCGTGGACCAGCCGTCGGCTGCCCAGAAACCGAGAACACCGGCATTGAGAGGTAGAGAGAAGGACAAGGCTCCCACAAAGATCGGGGCCAGGAAAAGCTTACTGAATGACTGCTGGTTAAACACGGTAAAAACTCCAAAAATTTCTTAACTGCAGAGAATCCTGCAATCGCTGTGCCAATGATAAATTGGCACTAATTATCAACATGTTAGAAATTTTCGGCTAGGAATTGAAATCGCCAGTGTCAAGCAATCCGACAACTCCCTATTGCTCCCCCTCTGGCTGCCGCGCCCTCCTGCCGCCATTGCGCGGCCTATTTTCCAGATAACTTCCTGACCGAAGCCAGCATATAGTCGACAGCCTGTCTCACCTGTTCGTCCTTGAGCTGCGCATTGCCGCCTCGGGGTGGCATACGATAACTGCCATCCTCTCCTTTGATTCCGTTCAGAGCGCTTTGATAGAGAGCCGATTTGCCTTTATCGATCCGCGGCGCCCAGGCCATGTAGTCAGTCACAGCGGGTGCTCCGGAAATACCCAGCAGATGGCAGTTACGACAAGTGCCCATCCATACCCCACGTCCCTTGGCCAATCTCTCATCGGCAAAACGGGGCATCTCAGGAGCCTGATTACTTCCCTCCTTTGACCCTCCACTCTCATCGGCCCCACTGCATCCGAGCAATAGCAGCACACTTCCCAACAGAAGAGTTTTCAGCATATGGACTCTCAACAAGTATGAGGTTAGTCAGCGTCAGATCCGAATGGCACGGACTTAAGCAGCTATCGGTGGGGCAGGGCCCCAGCAAAATGGCTTAGAGTCAGCACCATTCGCGTCAGACCCCATTAATAACCCCGCTAGAGTTCGATAAAAACCCTTGCGATTCCGTTGATTGCATCACCTTGTCCGGCAACGGATGTTAAACCAGAATCTCATTATGGCCATTCAATGCTATAGCCGCCGACTCCTCTCGCCCTTTCATGGGGTACAGCAGGTCGTCAGCGTATCGGGCGGAGTAGCAGAAAGCATGGACGGTGATACCTGGAAGCTCTATGTCGCCGATGAACAGATCATCAGCCACACCGGCCTCTCAGAAGTGCGCTACGGCGACTGGGACAAGCGCAACGGCCTGCAGCGCTCGAAAATCCGTGGCACCGCTCCCTCCGGTCTGATAGAAAGCATCGGCGACCGGTTGCTGACGGCCTTGGAACGCTATGCCTCTCAAGTCCCCTTCCCCCTCGCCGACCGTTTCGAATGCTGGCTGCTGCACGGCGAGTCCCAACGACCGCTCGCCCTGATCGAGAGCGCTTTAGAGACAGATAACCTGCCGCATGTCGATAGCCCGACCTGGTACCCCGGAGGGAATTCCGGGCGCAGTTTCCATTCCACAGCGGGAGATATTGATGACCTGACAAGCCTCATCCGGAAAACCGCAGGACGGCGCCCGGCAGCGGTCTGGATCGAGCGCACTACCCATGAAGGGATCAGCGCCGACGGCAAACGGTTTCGCAAGGGAGCCTTCCCTCCCATGCTGCTGAGCACTGACTGGCCATCACCAAGCGCCTGGCGACTGGTTACCGATTATCTGGACTGGCAGGCTCCCTGGCTGCTGCAGCTACAGCTCGATCAGGGACTGCGTCAACGCCTGGAACAGGCGGCTTGGCAACGCCCCCGCGAGACGGAGCGGGTTTACCGGCTCTTCCCTGAAATCTGCGACGACAGGGGGCTGACCGTCACCCGGGTCAAGGCACGCATGCTGCACCAAGGACCGGCTCATCAGCCCAGGGAACCCTTTTACCCCTTCTACAACGAATAAGCGGAATCACTGCTGTCCCAGCTGTTCGCACACCACGACTCTCGAACTTGAAGCCCTGATGGCGACATATTCAGTTGCCGGGTTAATGAAGTGTATTTGTGCAAGTTCCAAGACCTTTATGGCCGGGCATGGCCACTCAGCGCAAGGAGACGGGATCAATCAAACGGCGTTTCTTGATTGGCGGAAGCGGTAGGGCCTCCGAGCATGCCGGTGCTAGTCTATATTGCATCCTATTGCCACGGAAACGGATATGAACGATGCCGCCACTGCACACCCGGCGCCGGTCCGGGAACGGTTGTTGCGAGCCGCCCTGGACTGTTTTCTAGCCGACGACTACCACCGCGTCACCACCCGCATGATCGCCGAACGGGCAGGCGCCAATGTGTCGATGATCCGCTACTACTTTCACAACAAGGAGGGGCTCTACGAGGAGATGATCCGCGAGACCCTGAATCCCTTGCTGGAGGTACTGGACGGGCCGCTGTTGGCCTCGGTGCAGGGCTTTGCCGATTTCCTGCGCTTGTACTACGACGCCATGTCGGCCCAGCCAGCCTTCCCGAAGTTGATCCTGAAGGTGCTGGCGCTCAACCACGGCCCCGGTCGGCGTTTCATCCAGCAGCTGCTAGAGCGCGGCCGTACGCGTGGCGCCAAACGGGTGGCGGACTTGAAGAGCGAGGGTCGGATCACACCGGACATCGATCCCGACACCCTGCGTCTGACCTTCGTCAGCCTGGCCATGACACCGATGCTGCTGAAGGATATCTTCGAGGAGCAGATGGGCCGCCCCATGGACACCGCCTTTCTGGAAAACCTGGCCGTCTTCAACGGCCGCCTGTTATCGGCCGGCCTGTCGCCGGATCATGACAAACAGAGGTAGCCATCACGATGAGCTTGCAGAAAAACGCTGGCGCCGTGCGTCGTTTCTCCAAGCTGATGCGGTTCGCCGCCTGGCTGCAAAACCTCCCCAACAGGCTGACACCACCACCGTTCAGGCTGATGCAGATCAGCTCAGCCTTCTGGCAATCGCGGGCGCTCTATGTGGCGGCGCGACTGGATATCGCCGGCATCCTGGGCGATGAAAGGTTGTCGGCGGAGGTCATCGCCGAACGGGCTGGCGCAAATCCCGACGCCGTCGCGCGCCTGTTGCGCCTGCTCGCGGCCATGGGCGTGTTCGAGGAGACCGCGCCACATCGCTATCGTAACAACAAGCTGTCCGGCCCTTTGTGCGACGACCATCCACAAACCATCCGGCCGATGATCCTGATGCACAACTCCGAGCCCATGAGCCGGCCCTGGTTCGAACATCTGGAAGCCGGCGTACGGCGTGGTTCGCCGCCCTTCGAGCTGGCCTACGGCAGCGAACTGTACGACTGGATGGGGGCACACCCTGACTTCGACGCGCTCTTCGCCGAGGCGATGGAGTGCGTGGAATCGCTGGTCGGCGACCGCTTCGCCACCGACTTCGACTGGGGCCGCTTCGAACGCGTCATCGACATAGGCGGCTCGAACGGCGCCAAGGCGCTGGCTATCCTCAAGCACCACCCTGGCCTGACCGCGCTGGTGGTGGACCGCCCCAGCGTGGTCGCGGGCGCGCAACGGTATTGGGCCGGTCGAGAGGATGCCGCATTGCTGGCGCGGCTGGACTTCCAGGCCGGAGACCTGTTCGAGGCATTGCCCAAGGCAGCCAGCGACAAGGAGATCTATCTCCTGTCCGCCGTCCTGCACGGCTTCGATGATGCGGCCTGCGTGCGCGCCCTGACCAACCTGGCCGCCGCCAGCGCCGACAGCGGCGCCCGCGTCGCCCTGCTGGAGATGGTGTTGCCGGAAATGGGCGCCGATCTTCCCGGCGCCTCATTTGACATGCAGATGTTCATGGGCACACGTGGCCGCGAGCGCACCCTGGCCGAATGGCAGGCCCTGTTCGAGCGCAGCGGCCTGGAGTTGGAAGAAGTGGTCGGCCTACAATCATTCGGAAATATCATCGTGCTGCGCCAGGCCGATTTCAGCTAGAGCTCGTTCGCAAAAACGGAACATGGCGGGCCTATCGCATCGGTTCAGGAACCAGAGCACCCATGACCGGCATCGCGTTTCCGGACACGCTCGATCAGCGCGACATCGCTGGCTACCTCGACAATATGTTTCACGAGCTCAATAACGGCGTAGGCATTCGCGAACTTTGATCGGCTGCCAATCGAGGCAGAAAAACGGAGGCCTGAATGCTCACCGAAAACAAGGCGATGGAAGCGGAATCAACTCCTCTCCAGCAGGGCTTCCAGAGCCGGCAGCATGCACTTCACCGACTGCCGCCCTTCCTCGATCGCTTGTGCCGCCCGGTCAAACTCCATGAGTCCAATCTGCGATAGACGGGGAGTGAGAATAATGTCTGGCGGATCGCCCGCCATACGGCTGCGGGTGATACGGTCCTGCATGATATTGATCGAGCTGGCCAGTACTTCATAGAGCCCTGGATTGTTGCGTCCCTCGCCAAGCAGCCGAGAGAAGAGCATGTCCTTGCGGCTGCTCAGGGTGTCTTTCAACTGCCCGGTCAGCCGATCCCAGAATGTCTCTCCCTCTGCGCCGTCAACCTCGGACGCGTTCCTGCGATCTGCGCGGCGAAAATGGCGGCCGAGGATATCCCCATTCAGATTTACCGCGATCACCAGATCTGCCCCCAAAGCGCGGCAGAGCGATACCGGCACTGGGTTAGACAAGCCGCCATCAACCAGCCAACGACCCTCGTGTAAAAGCGGCGTAAAGAGACCAGGCAGACCGATGGAGGCGCGGACCGCATCCATGACTGGACCCTCACGAAACCAAACCTCCCGGCCGGTTTCCAGCTCGGTAGCGACCACCCCCAACTGACGCGGCAAGGCTTCGAAATGGAGATCCTCCACATACTGCGTCACCAGTTCGGTCAGCTTCTCTCCCTGGATCAGACCACCGCCACGCAGTGTGGGGTCGAGATATTTGAGAATTCCCCGCCAGTCAAGCTCTCGGGTCCAGTGCTCCAGGCGCTCCAGCTGATCCGCCGCATAGGCCGCCCCTACCAGTGCGCCGATAGAACTGCCGGTAACGATGTCAGGTTCAATGCCGAGGGACTTCAGTTCACGAATCACACCGATGTGTGACCAGCCCCGCGCTGCGCCGCTGCCGAGTGCGATGGCGATTTTCGGTGTCCGTTTCGAACTCATGCACATACTCCCGTCTCTCTTGCACTGGCGAACCTGCAATCGGCCTGGCCAGCCTCAGGCGCCATCCAATAGATCAAATGCGTGCAGTATACGCTGTTTGAGTTCCTGGGGATGACGTGAGATGAGCTCTTCGGGGATGCCGATCTTGCGCGTGAGGCGTTCGAAACTCTCAAACCCGTAGGAGACCATGAAAGGGTGCATGCCACTGCCGATAGCCGCCATGAAATCCTTCTTCTCATCGCCCGAGGCGAAGGCACGGGCCGGGTTGATATCCAGGGATTTGCGCAGCGCCCGAAAAGCGGGTTGTTTATCCTCCCTCAAGGGCAGGTGGATGAGGAAATCGAATCTCTCCACCTCCACCCCGTTACGCTGGTAGAGCCGTTGCAAGGTCTCTTTCGGTTCCTGAGTGATATTGCGTGTGATGACACCGACGCAGATATCAGGCTCCACCAACAACCGGTTTATCAGCTCACCGGCCCCATCATAGAGGGTTGCCTGTTCGCGGTAGATCTCAGTCAGTGTAGCAACCAACGCACTGCGCTTGCGCCCCTTCAGCTGATGCCGCAGATTTTTCGGCAGCTCACGCAGACCGCCGAGATATTTGAAAATATGGCGACGATTCTGAAAGCGCTCGATGTCGCCGATATCCATCTTGTGCGCAGCAAAGGTCTGATTGATAGCGCTAAAGGCATCCACCGTCGTGCCGTCCGCATCGAGGATAATGAGACGGTTAGCCGTGTACATTGCAAAACCCCAGCGGCAGTGGGAGGCGGAAACTCAAGGGGTTGTCTCGCCGGATTTGTAAGCTCTCTCTCATGCTCAGCTATTGAAACCGTGACATATGACAGCGTGATGACAACGCATTGAGCAGTTATCAACTATGTGGCAAGTCGCTTACCCGAATATTTCACCCGGCCGCTTGGGGCCTGTTGGCACTAAGGCAACTTTAAGCTTCATCAACCGAAAAGTAGAAGCCGGTCTCTTCTTCCCGATTGATCTCAAAGAGAACTCTACTTATGCTTGAGCTCAGTGAATTGACCCCGCCACTAGATGCTAAACGAAAGGAAAGCATGGAGGTTGGATGGTAAAAGCAACGATTTACGGAATGGATTATCAAGCCAGTGAACCGTATCTTAGGGGCATGTCACCAAACCGCTACCCACCTTTGATCGCCAATACGGCCTGAGGGACTGACGCATGCCACTGATGTCACGCCTGGTACAACACCTAGCCGCGACCTACCGGGTCCATTCACTGGACCAGTTCATCGACCTGCTCTCTCCCGAAGAACACCCTACATTCCTGCAAGATCACCGCAGCCGACTTCTATTCGACCGCATCCGCTTTCTCGCCACCCTGATGGCGATCCTGGTTCCACTCTGGCTGCTGGTCGATCTCATGTTGCTGCCAATGGATTCACTACTGCCTATCGCGGTAATTCGCCTGTTGTCGACCCTCGGCTTCGTGTGGCAGGCACTCGAGTCCAAGTGGGTCAAAAACCAGCGCAACAGCTGGATCGCCCTCAGTCTCCTGGTGATAAACCTACCCATCGCCTTCTTCGCTTCGGCCTATATCCTGCTCGATCTGCCGATGAGCGAAGGCAATCAGATGGCGATCCAGTTCTATTCCCTGCTGCCCTACATCGCCATCGGCATGCTCGGCCTCTTCCCGCTCACCGTGATTGAAGGGGCGATGCTGGCCCTGCCACTGACCCTGCTGGTAATCACCGGCTGGAGCTTCTTTGCCGCCATCGATCTGTTACAGATGCTGCCCACTGTGTGGCTGCTCTTCATCATTCTCGGCATCGTTTTCTTCACCTCGACCCTGCAGCTGCAGTACATGATCTCGTTCATCGGACGCAGCGACTACGATCCGGTCACCGGCGCACTGACTCGTCGCTCCGGCATGGAGAACATGATCCGCCTGCACGAAAAGGCGGTGATGAACAATGAACCGATGGCTGTCGCACTGGTCGAGCTGGACGACACGAAAAAGATCATCGCCGATTATGGCTACGCCACTTACGATCACGTCGTGCAGGAGGCCGCCGACACACTGCGTGACGACCTGCGCCACAACGACCTGTTGGTGCGCTGGGGGGAACAGCGCTTTCTGCTGATTCTGCGTTCCACCGACTGCAACGGCGCTGCCATCACTGTCGACCGCATTCGCAGCAAAGGCATCGGCACGCTGCCGGATGACAAACCGGTAACCGCCAGTATTGGTGTGGTGGAGCGGGCCGCCGACCATTTAGTCGATGTGGATTCACTGCTGGATCTGCTGGAGGAGCGGCGGGCTAAAGCCAAACGTCAGGGCAAGGACCGCGCCGAACTCTGCCAGATTTCACCCGCTTCCTGAAACCGGGTCAGGCAAACTGAACGCCTTGGGTCAGCGCCGTGGCAGGCGTACTTGGCCTGCGCCATAGTCGATCACCACCCCATCACGGTCGATCCTTTCCAGCCGAAAACCGTCCGGCGGTAAGCTATCCCCTTCACTGTAGCGGTGCATGTTGATAATCACGAAACGCTGGGCTGGCGTCTCATTATAGACATGTACGCTGCTCTTCAGCCGTAACACC
The DNA here is from genome assembly GCA_037384445.1 of Candidatus Thiodiazotropha sp. Lineage (GTDB taxonomy): Bacteria > Pseudomonadota > Gammaproteobacteria > Chromatiales > Chromatiaceae > Thiodiazotropha. Next base: position 17,422 of record JARRNY010000017.1, on the reverse strand, counting down.
TTTTCACGCAGAGTCTGTGGCAATTCCCAGACCAAAGGAATCTGCTCCTCAGGGGGTTGTTCAACCGGTTGCGCTGTCGGAGCCGGCCTCGGCGATGCCACTACAACGGGTTCAGGGCGTACTATCGGTGCAACATCACTCCCGCTGGCAGCCCGGCTGACGACACCGGCGGCCGGTTCAGCGACTGCCTGATCCACTCTGACCGGCTCCCTCACGGGCGGGACGACCTGTCGTGAAGAGGGCGCAGGGCGCACCACCGCTGCGGGTGGAGGTGGTGGTGGCGGTTTCAGCGTCACCTGGGCTTCGTCGATCAACGGCTTGTCACTTGGCGCGGCATTTCGCTTGAGCTGATCACGCAGGCTCAAAACCGGCTTGACTGTCTCTTTGACCCTTTCCGGCTGGGGTTGGGGTAGTGCGGCTGGGGTTGGCTTTGCCGGGACGCTGGCGGCCGATGAGGGCGGCGTCGGTTCATCCGGCACCACACGAAGATAGAACCACCAGATTGCCAGGTTGAGCAGCAGTAAAGCGGTCACAATACCCACTATCACCGGCAAGCTGAAACGGGGACCGGTGCGCTTCCTGCGGGTTGGGCCCAGGCCCGTGGCTGCGGTGCGAATCCGCTCCCCTTCCGCCTTCTCCAGGGCTTCGAGTATCGAAGACATCTCAGCTCCCGTTCCGCATCAGTGCCGGGGTCGCAGCATCCGCCACTGCCACGCTCAACTGGATGATGGTCTGACGTCCGACTATGCCGTCGGCGATCAGACCCTGATCCTGTTGAAACGCCATCACGCGCCGCTTCAGGGTCTCATCAAAGCGCACTCGATCGGACTGATAATCGGTCAACACCCCTTCGATACGATCGAGCCGCGATACCAGCCAGGCCACGTCACGCCCCGTCATCCCCATGGTCAGGGGCTCCACTGTCAGACTGGGAGGCTGCCAGAGCACTATATAGCTGCCGGTCCAGAGCGGCTCGATCTCCTGGCGTGAAAAATTCAGCCGCCGGGAGGCCAGGTCCAGAGTCACGCGCTGCTCGTCGAGACCAGCCACAACCACATGATATCGATGACCGTCGTCGAGCAGCAGCTCGATCACCGCCGGTCGGTTGTAACGCTCCAGGCTCAGCCAGTCACCACGGCCATAGATACAACTGAGGCCCACCTTTTCCGCCCGCTCGCAGGCCGAAAGGTTGCTGTCGTCCTGTGGATAGACCTTCTGCCAATAGGCAAAGAGGGTAGAGAAAGCTGCATTCTGATCCCCCAGCAGACTGATCAGACTGAGCGAGGCATCACCCTCATTTGGCTGAGCGGCCTGCTCGCTCGGCGGCGTTGCCTCCGCCTCTGGAGTTAAACTCGAATTTGCTGCAGGCTCCTCTTCGCTTGCTGCCCCAACCACCGGCACAGGAGAGCGCGCAGATTCGGACACCGCAGCAAGCCGCTGCTGATCATTATTGGTAAGCATCTGGTCCGGCAGGGGTTCAAGCAAATCAGCGTCCTTCTCGGCGACCTGCGCCGGCGTTTCCGCTACCGGTGCTGAGGATGAAGCTGTTACAGCTACCGGCTCTGGACTGAGGCTGAAGTAAGCCGCACCGGCGAGGCCCGCCACAGCGAGCAACGCCAAGCCCCAACCCCATCTGGGTGACGCTGTGGAGAGATCCTCATCACCCGCCAGCTCTTTGGCCACCCGCCGCACCGTACCTGCATCGACCGTCTCCTGATCAGCCCCATAGGCCGCCAGCATAGCGCGGCTGCAGAGTACATTGATCAGCCTGGGCACCCCTCCGCTCAGTCGGTAGAGCTGACGCAGGGCATCGGTACTGAAGAGTCGCTCATTGGCGCCGGCCACCCGTAGGCGATGCAGGATGTAGTCACGGGTCTCATCCGCTGACAGCGGGGTCAGGTGATAACGGGCGGTGATGCGCTGAGCCAGCTGTTGCAGCTCCGGCTTGCCAAGGATCTGTTTAAGTTCCGGCTGTCCTACCAGAATGATCTGCAGCAGCTTCTGTTTCTCAGTCTCCAGGTTGGTCAACAGGCGCACCTGCTCCAGCGCCTCAAAGCTGAGATTCTGTGCCTCGTCGATGATCACCACAGTACGCCGTCCCTGCCGATAGCCCTCCAGCAGATAGGCGTTTAAAAAATCGACAATCTCCTTAATGCTCGTGCAGCCCAAGGGATAGAGAATCTTCAATTCGTCACAGATGCTGGCCACCAGCTCCAGGGGAGTGAGACGCGGATTGAAGATCAGCGCCACATTGACCTCCTCCGGTAATTGGGCCAGCAGGTTACGGCAGAGCAGGGTCTTGCCGGTTCCGATCTCGCCGGTCAGCTGGACGAAGCCACCGGCATCGGCAACACCATAGAGCAGGTGCGCAAAGGCATTGCGATGACGTTCGCTCTGGAACAGATAACGGGTATCCGGGGTGATGGAAAAGGGATCCTCAGCGATCCCGAAATATTCATGGAACATCGTTCTGCGTTAGCCCTGCCCCTATTGGGGTCTGGTGTGACGCGCCGGGTTTCAGCGTGCTTTGGCTTGGCTTTTTTGGCTCAGCCACACAATCGAGTATACACAAGCCGCCCCGATTGCCCTCTATCAATCCTGTCAGCCTGCCTTCAGCCACATGGAGATCGTGCATTTTGCAGGAGAATGTTAAAAAACGTGCTTAAAACCTCAAAATCATGGGCAAAAAGTATTAAAAACATGCGCTATCTGCCGCTAAGCTTAATATGAGGGCTGAATCTGTTTTCAGTCTCCGACAAGCAAGCATATATCAGAGGATTTCTCAAGAACGGCAGGAGTTCATACCGCTCTACCAGGCAGTTAGAACGCAAACCTGGAAATTGACAAAGGATTTCATTGTAATTGATTGATATTTTGCTAATTTAATAGTGTAACCCTTGACATTTGAGCATACGACCATGACCGCCCCCTATAGACTCCGCTCCTGCAGTGAGTGCCCCCACCAGATCCTCAATGGCATCGCCTGTGACTGGCAGCCCCACGAATGCCCGATCCAGATTGAGAAGCAACGTCGTCAAAAACAATCACGGACTGAAGCATTCATTATCAGTAACAGCCTGATTGCCGGCGATTTCGACGCAGTTCGAAGCAGTAACTGAGATCTCCACGCGGATCGGCTGATACGACCCGGCCGGTCCGCGCGGCTAATGCATCTGAGGCGGCGCCTCGGGGATGCCAGGCTGCGGCAGTGATAGAGATGAGCCGTGGTGACTGAACAGTCGCCAACCCCCGTCAGTCTTTACATAGCAGTTGCTCGCCATCACCAGCCCTTGTTGGGTAGCATCCTTTGAGCTGAGTCGCTCCTCCACCAGGTGGACAGCGAGATCCCCCCACTCCTGTTTGTGCACTACCTTGTAAAAAAGCACCAGCGGTTGTGCGCCCTGAAACATGCCGCGCCAACTCGCCAGCACCGCCTGGCTGCCTAGCAGCGGCCGTCCACCGGGGTGGACACAGTAGGCCTGCTCCGAATCGACCCAGACACGGCTCATCAAGTCCATCCCAAGCTGGGCGAAGGCCTCGTAGAAAAGCGCCTCCACCAAGGCAGGCGAGGCAAAATCCGAGTTTCCAGGCTGCGCTTCACTCATCGCATCCACCAGACAATCCACTGATACCTCGAGTAATACCCATGTTTCAGATTCTAGCGAAGATTGTCGGAATAAATCCCACACGAAGGGTGCAGTTCACAGCGCCAGGCGGCCAGCGCCAATTGAACACTGGCCCGCACGTTTCTCCCGGGAATACGATGAACGCAGTGATGAGCGAGCGGGTGAAATCGTCTGGCTAGCGATCGAAGGTGTAGAAGAGATCCGCCCCCTGGGTCCTGCCTGTCTCCGCCTCCAGCTGAAGCCGTTTGTTAATGTCGTAGCGCAGGCGCAGCTTGGTCTCTCTGGAAGCCAATTCGTTGACATACTGCACATAGAGCCTGGGCGAGAGATAGGTGCCGGCCACCACCGAAGCCTCATCCAGACCGTTGCCGGCATCGAGGCGCAACTCTTCCAAGCCGAACTGCCGACCCAGCTCGTCCGCCACCGAACCGGCACCCGTCGCCCGTAGCGCAGCAGCAATTCCCACCGTCTCGCCACCACCCTCGCCTGGCGGTCGGCCGGTGAGCAGATAGGACAGAATATCGCTCTCGGCCATGCTCGGCGAAGAGAAGAGATCGATCCGCGGTGTCTTAAGGGTGCCGCTAACCCGCACGCCGGCGGTCACATCGCCCGCCTCCCGTATCGCCTTCACATCGAGTCCCGGATTGTCGACCGGACTGTCGACAAAGTTGGCAAAGCCCCGCTCTATCTTCAGATCCTGACCATAGGCCCGGTAAGTACCGTCAACGACGCCGACGCGACCCCGACCGATAACCGGTCGCTTGGGTTCATCCACCACCAGCAGGCTGCCGCTGAGCTTACCGCGAAGGCCGAAGCCATCGAAGCTGACCCGGTCTCCCAGAACCACCCTTACCTCAGCCGAAAATTGGGGATCGAAGGCCGCCTTTTGCGGCTTCTCGTTACCGACCACCACCAGATCCGGCGTCGCCGTCACCGCCGAGGCGGGAAGCTTACGCGGCCGCAGCCGGGCATAGGGGATCTCGATGCGCCCCTCGAGTCGCATCGATTCCCGATCCCGCTTGATGGTCAGGTCAGGGGTCACCAGCACCTCTGCTTCCGGCACATTGGCAACCGTCACCTTCTTACCGGTGAGCCGCAGAGTGGCGGGAAAACCCGCCTGCGCATCCAGCTCAACGCTGCCCCCCAGCTTGAGCTGCCCCTTGCCAGAGCGCATCTCTCCCTGCAGCTCCAGCTGATCGAGCGTGGGCGCCCGCATCGCCACGACGATGTCGCGTAACTCCAGCCCCAACTCCGGCACATCCAAGCTACCGCTCTTCAGCTCGACGTTGCCTCGCAGTTGCGGCTGCCGCAAAGTGCCTGCCAGGGTGAGCTCGCCCTTTATCTCACCCCCGGGGTTCTGTATCCGGGGCGTAATCAGCGAGAGTCGGGAAAGATCCTTTAAGTCAAGGTTCAACTCCCCCTGCAAAGTCTGGGTTGCGGTATCGAAAGCCAGCGAGTCAAATCCCGGCAGGTTGACCTGGCCCTCGACCCGACCCAATCCCGCCATGGGCAGCGCGAGTTGCAGACGCCCCCCTTTATCATCGATCTCCCCCTGCAGTTCGCCGCCAGCGAAATCGATGCGCTCCTGCGCTTTTGTCAGATCGAAGCCGACGCTGCCTTCAGGAAGCTGTAGTTGCAGCTCCCCCTTCATACGCCCCCCTTCTACGGCTGCCAGCTGCGCCTGCAATTCACCACGCCCTTTGATCTGCAGCCCCTCCGGCAACCAGGGCTGCAACGTGACCAGGGGAAACTGGCGGGCTTCGAGCTGGGCGCGCCATCCCTGCTTGGGAGCCTGCCTGAATTCACTACAAAGGGTGGCCCCATCCCTGGCGAGACAGAGCCGGTCGAGCTGCTGGCGATCGGCCCCCAGGGCGAATGGGGCGGCCTTGGTCAGCCTCCAGGCCGGCTGCTGGGGCAATGAGAACACCAGCGACTTCAGCTCTCCCTGCCACAGCTCTGTTTCCGTCCAACCGGCGTCCGCGCTAAGTTCCAGACTGGGCGCATCGTCCCCCTTGAGGCTCAGATTCAGCCGATGGGATGAGGCGCTCCCCGTTAACTGCAAGCCAAGACCCTGCCATCGCATGGCCTCGCTTTTCAAACCACCGGCCCGAAGGTCGAGCGATAGCGCCTGCTCAGCGGCAAAGGCAAGATCGGCACTCAGCTGCAGCTTCTCGACCCGGTTGTTTTCGAAAGAGAGCCCCTGACCGCTCAGTTCTGCTACAAGCCGCGGCACCTCGGGCGATCCCACTACCTGGCCGTTACCGCGCAGTGCTCCCTCAAGCCCCGGCCAGAGCCCTTGCAGCTGCGGGGCGTCAATACGCCAATTCAGCGCCAGCTGTTGCGCCAAAACCCCCTGCGCTTCGATCCGGTTGTCGCCGGAAGTCAGCCACAGGCTGTCGATCCTGAGCGCCTGCCGGGCGAAGCTTGCGTCACCCTGGGCCTCCACCGGGTAGTCACGGACCTGCCCCTGCAAACGCTGCAGGTGAAACTGGGCGTCGAGCCCCGCTTCGCCCATCGAACCCCGGGTGGTGGCTGCGAGCTCAATCCGACCCGGCAAATCCGCCAGCCAACGGGAGGGGTCCAACTCCGACCCGGTGAGCTGAAACTGCCACTCAAGCGCCGGCGCCCAGGTCAGTCTGCCGCTACCCTGCAGGCGGTCCGGATCAAAAACCGCCGACAGCTGTTGCAGATCGACCCCCTGCAGGTCTCCCCGGCCGCTGGCATCGACCTTGGCGGCCGCTGTATCGAGGTGTTGCAGATTCGCCTCGAGGGTAAAATCGTAGCCCTTCGGCACTCCGCCGAGCTTGAGCTTGCCCTGCGAGCTCTGCACCTGGACCTCATCACCCTGAAGCGGCCAGCGTAGATCCTGCCAGGCCAGCTCTGCAGCGAAACTGCCTAGTTCATCATCCGGCGTATAGTGGCCGCTGCCCTCGACTCGACTCCCCGCCGGCGTGGTCAGCTGCAACTTCTCGGCCTGAAACCGGCCCTGACTATAGTCCCCGCGAAGGCTCAAGGCGGCATCGCCATAATCGGGCTGTGACAGCGCCAGGTCGGCCTCTAGCCCGATCCGCTCAGGCGTACCCCGACTGCTCAGTTTTCCACTCAGCGTCAGCGGCAACGTCTGTAGCCACTCACCCAGTTGACTTGGCTGCAGGTTCGCCTGGAGATCCCAGCTCAGATCCCCCGCCGGATCCTCGACCGTCGCCTCCAACTGCGCTGTCAGTGCGCCGCTGAGGGTCTGGCTGATCTGTAGACGTTGCAGGTCGCCAGTGATCTGTCCGCTGCCTTCCAGCGCGGCCCGCTCGGGCAGGGTGAGTCGCCAGTTGAGATGCAGGCTTGAGGGCTGCGAAGGTTGAAGCCCCAACTCCCCCTGGGCATGGAGCTCCAACTGCGGCATGAGCAGCGCCAGCTGACGCAGATCGAGCTGCCCCTGCTCTGCACGGACCTCAAGGGAGAAGCGGTCGATCTGCAGCGGTTCGCTATCAGGAAGTTGCACCTCGAGCGAGGTCAGCTCCAGCTCATCGACGCGAACCGCCAGCGGCAGCGTAATTCCCTCGAAGCCACCCGCTTGTGTCGCCGGCTCCGCCTTGGCATCCTGCCTCTGCAAGGTGACGCTGAGCCCAGACGTGGCCAACCGGAGCAGGTGGAGTTCACCTCCGAGCAGCGCCATCGGCCGCCAATCGAGCTCGATCGTCTCGACCCGCACAGTGACCCGGTCATCCTGCAGCCGCAGACCCTCCACCCTGAGCGGCCCCGCCAGCCGCCCGCTCAGACTGTCGACTTCGATGCTCATCGGGGTTGCCTGACGCGCCAGATCCAGAGCCCATTGCGGCGCAGCCGGATGGTAGAGCAGCAACAGCAGGGCGCCAACGAGCAACCCCAGCAGCAGGGCAAAGCTGACCAGGGCTATCTTGAGAGTGAGTTTGAGACGACGAGTCATAACTCGGGCCCCAACACCACATGCAGGCGCCAGGTGCGTTTATCGCGGTAGTGCCCCTGCGCCAGATCGAAGCGGATCGGCCCCACTGGCGAGCGCCAACGGATACCCACACCGGCACCATAGGCCGCCTCCGACGGATAGTCGGGGTCGTATGCATTGCCTCCATCGAGAAAGACCGCCGCGCTCCAGAGACCGGCGATACGCCGTTCCAGCTCCAGACTGGCGACCGCCAGATAGCGGCCGCCGATCACGTCGCCCTGATCGTCCCGTGGCCCGATCTCTTCAAAACTGAAGCCGCGTACACTGTTGTCGCCACCGGTATAGAAGCGCTTGGAGGGCGGCAGCTCCTGGATATCGTTGACCAGGGTTGCACCCAGTTCCAGGCGGGCCAGCACCCGCCAATCTTCGTTCAGGCCGCGGATGAATTTGTCAGTGGTGTAGAACTGCGAATAGTTGGTGGTGGAGAGGAGATCTTTGGAGGCCCCCTCAAGATGAAACTCGAGCCGCTTGCCCTTGGTTATATATTTCCGGCTGTCTCCCTTCAGTCGCGTCCAGCTGATACCGGGTATCAACAGGTGGGAACTGTCGTCCTGTGAACCAACGGTGTAGTCCTCAAACAGATAGTCGAGGCTGAGCGTGCGTCGCCATCCGCGTTCCATACTAATGGAGTGGGAGGCGTTGAGCAGCGCGCGACTGCCCTTGCTCGTCTCCTGATCGAAGTAGTCGATGGAGGCGCCAAACGAAAGATAGTCCACCGTGGGACGCTGCAGGGGGATGATGTACTCGCTACTCAGGGAACTCTCGGGATTGGAGAGTCGCAGTTCAGAGCGCATATGATGGCCCTGGCGGCCGAAGCGCCGGCGTTTCCAGTCGAGGGTAATGCGGGGACCGGTGTCGGTGGAGTATCCCAGTCCGATACGGTAGCGGTTCTTGCGGTTGGGTTTGAGCTCGATATCCACCGGGATGCGGTTACCCTCAACCTCATCACGCCGGACATTGACCTCTACCTGTTTGAAATATTCGCTGTCGATCAGTTTCGACTGCAACTCCAGTAGCTTATCGTTGCTGTAGGGATCGCCGGCACCGAAGCTGAGATAACGGGCCAGGAATTCGGCATCGAGAATATCCTGCTGCATACGGATCTCGCCGAACTGAAAACGTATACCGGTATCCAGGTGGAGCTCGATCTGCGCGGTATCATGCTCCTGGTCGACCCGCACTTCATGGCTGGTGTACTCGGCATCCAGGTACCCCAGCTCCAGGGCCTGCGAGAGGCGCGCACTTTTCGCCTTCTGGTAGAGCTGCAGATCGAGGGCATCGCCTTTGGCCAGGGGAAAGTCCGCCTTCAGCAGCGCCTCACCGGACCCTTCACCCAGCACCTGGTAGTCGACGTTGTCCAACTTCACGCGACGTCCGGCATCAATCTTGTACACCACCTCGAACCGGCCATCCTCCTCTTTCAATGAGGAATCGATCTCAGGCTTGAAATAACCAAAGGGTTGAAGCGCCTGACGGATCTCATCCGGCGCCTGCTTGTGCAATAGATGAAGTCGTGACGGCGTCAGCCCTTCGCGATCCTTCTCCTGCTCCACCGAGAGAAAGGCGCGTACGTTTGCCTTCTGTGCCCGATCGAGACCCTTGATCCGTATGGTGAGATCGATGGCCAATGCCGAGCCCGGCAGCAGTAGCAGAATGAATATGGTGAGAAAGCGCCGCATCTAGGCCCAGGCAAATTATCCGATTCTTGTTGATTCCAGCCGATATCAGGCGCCAATGTCAGACTATCGAGCGAACGCCCAAGCAAGGCAAGCGCTGTTTTCATCGAGAGAGCCTCTGCAGTCCCCTCTCGCTTAGCCCATCTGACCCGAAGGCTACTCAGTTAAGCGATTTAATGGTGGGGCAGGGCCCCACCAATGTTCCTGGATCTTCCAGGCAGACAGATCTCTTGGTGCTTACGTAAGTCGCATACCCTTCTGACCCAAGCGGGAGCAGACTGTTCAATCGCAGCGCTTCAGCGGGAGAGCAGCCAGATCGACACCACTGCGCAGGCCACGGCACTGAGCTTGCGCGCACTCAGCCGCTCCCAGCCTAGCGCCACCGAGAGCAGCAGGGCGGCAACGAAACTGAGATTGGCGATGGGAATCACCACACTGGCCTCGCCCAGAGCCACCGCTGCCACCAGAAAGTTGACGATCAGGGTCACCAGCAGCCCGGAGACTACCCCGTAAACGAGCTTCTTGCCACTGAGGCGGAAGCGCCCCTCTCGCATCACCGCGTAAGCCGCGCCACCGACGATCCAACAGAGGGCGGCGATCAGCATCAGCAGGTCGCCGTCGCCACCCTGGTTCAGCGCCCCCTTGGTCGTGACCCCATAGAGCGCACGCAACAGCGAGGCAAGGATGGCTAGACCGACGAAGCGTCGATGCAAGCGCAGATCGACTCCCACCCCGGGCGCCTGCAGCAGAAGCAGGATAGCGAACACGCCGCTGGCGATACCGGCGACCTTGTAGAGACCCAGCGACTCCTGCAGCAGAAGCACCGACAGCACCACCACACCCAAAGTATTGAGGCGATAGATGGTGGAGCCCAAACTGACCTCGATGTGGGTCAGACTCTCGATCAGCAGCAGATTGGAGAGGGTCAGGGCCAGCCCGGCGGCCAGACCGTATGCAACCGTCACCCCGTCCACCTCAAAGGGGGCGTCACTACCCAGCATCAGGATCAATTGCAGAGCGGCCCAGACCAGGCCGATGGTGAAGATCATCATGCCCCGGGAGCGCGCCTTGGCCGAGTAGCGCTTGAACAGCAGGTCGTTGAGTCCGGCAAAGAAGAGACTCAGCAGGGCATAGAGTACCGCCGTATTCATCTGCGAACAGCCGGCAATTCAGCCGGCGGGGCCCAGGTAGCCCCCTACCATCCGGCTCCACTCCGGACTCTGGATGATGCGCAGAATCTCCCGGTTGAGCCGCTCGCGCAGCGGCGAACCCGGCGGCAGGGCAATGGCATAGTCCTGACGCAGGAAACGGTTCGGCAGCACTTGCAGCTCTGCCGCATAGTGCTCTTGGATCCAGTAGCGAAGTATCGGCAGATCATAGACCACCGCCTCCGCCTCGCCGGCAGCCAGAGCTTGCAGCGCCTGCTCTACCGAATCGACGGTCTGGTAGCGAATCAATTTGTCGTCCAGAAAGGCGGCACTGGTGCTCTCTCTGACCGTGAGCACCCGCTTGCCGTGCAGATCGTCGATGCTGCCGATCGACTGCTCCAGCTGCCCCACCGTGAGGGAGGTGGCAATGGCGGCGGTGAAGCCGGAGATGATGATAATGCTGGCAAACATCCAGATCAGGCCGAGGATACGCCCGGCAAAGGTGACCGGGGCCTTGTCCCCGTAGCCCACCGTGGTCATGGTCACCGCCGACCACCAGATGCCGGAGCCAACCCCCTTCACCGGGCCATCGGGGAACTGCTCGTTGCGGTGACGTTCCAGCAGCCAGACCAGCACCCCCACCAGCGTCAGCACGCCCAGCAACGCCCCGGCAGACTGCAGAAAGGCGCTCGATCCGATGCGCTGGAGAGCCGTGAGCCAATCCAGCCCGGCCTGCTGAGATACTGCCACCCCCAGTCCGGAGGTGAAAAAGGGGTGGCTGAAATCGACCCGCTCTTCGCGCTCGGCGGTCACCGTCAGCGCGGCCGCCGCCATATCGACACCGCCTTCGGCAGTCTGACGCAGCATCTCTTCCAGACCCATCTCCTGCAGCCGATAGTCGAAACCCTGCTGTTCGGCGATACGCCGCAACAGCTCGATGGTGATTCCCTCCCAACCACTATCGGTCTTGATGGCGAAAGGGGGAGCCAAACGGGTGGCGACCAGCAGACTCGGCGCTGGCGAGGACTCCGCGGCCATGACGGTCAACGGACCAAGCAGATGGCAACCAAGCAGTAACAGCAGATAACGAACAAATCGTGACATCACGTCTCTCGCGATTGACTTAGCGACCTCCGACACAAAGCACTGACCTACACTATAGCCACAACGAACGCCGCCGGTCACCCGGCAAGGGCAATGGAGCTCAACCGCCGGCTGCCTCAGCCCGGGCATTCAACGGTTGCAGAACAGACTATCGAGTCTCTGAGTCAGGGTCTGCCGATCATGAGATAGAGCGTCCCTTCGTCGCCACCAATGACCTGCCCCCAGGAGAGATAGGCCGGTCCGAGAAAAGTATCTGCGGCGATAAAGAGGCTTGCCGACCGCCTGATCTGCCTTTGCGCATCGATGGTCGAACCCAGGGTAGCCCGTGTCGCTTCCAGCGAGCCGCCCAAATAGACACCACGACCCACCGGCTGCGGTAGCGAGGTGATTTTGTAGCTATAGACCGTGCGTAACAGATCGACATCCGCACCGATCAGCTCATCCATTCGATAACCTGAACCACGCAGAAAACCACCGAGAAGGAAAGGATCGTAGGCCGGCAGCTCACCTCTCAGCGTACGCCCAAAATACCCGGCGACTTCAAAGGCGTGCTTACCGACGCTCTTTGCCCCCATGAGAAAGAGCTCTGTCTTGTTGTACTGATCGTCAGACCCCCAGTCCTTAAGCGTACCCCAGCTCCTGAGCCTGGCGAGCACGCCGTTGTAGCCGAAGTCCGGATCATCGATCTGATCGATGGTGAAGCTGACGCCATAGCCGGCCTGATTGAGGCTTTCGTCGGAGATGGGGGAGATCACGCCAAAGTCCTCCTGGGCGTGGAGATGTCCCCCAAAGAAGCCAAGGCGGAGTTCGCCATATTTGTTCTGCGCACCGAAATCCAGATAAGCCCGCGACGTGGTTACCCGGTAGTCACCGATACGGTTCCCGTCCTCGAAGTAGACGATAGGCTGGTGCTGAAACTCAATGCGCGGCGCCACGAAGAAACCCGCACGCGAGCTGACCGGCTGATAGAACTCGCTGGAAAACCGGTCACGATGCCCGATCTGCAGATCGTTGCGCCACTCAGCGCCGAGGGAGTTTATCCAGGTACTGCGATGACTCAGGTTGGCGTTGAAGCGGGTTTGATCCGAGTCGGTGGCGAAGCCGAGTCCAAACTTTATGTAGTTGGGACCCCATGACTTCTCAATACCCTCCACCTCGACCGTACGAACGCCCCCGCTGTCGATCATGCGGTAATCCATGCGTTCAAAATCGCCGCGCCCATAGATCTGCTGCAGGCGGGTGTTGAGATTCTCAAGACTGAAATCGGTCTCCGGATGACGGCGCAGATCGATACCCGGCACCTCCGCCAGTTCCCGCTCGATCACCTCTGGATTGACCCGGTTGCCACGGGTCGCCACCCGCACCTGTTTCACCTGAGGTACCGTTGGTAAGCGTGCATGAACAGAGGCGCGCCAGGCGGCATAGGCCTCTTCAGACAGCGCGTAGCGTGACAGCTTGTCGGCTTGCTCGCGAACGGCCGCCTCACCAACGGGTACCAGGCTCATCGCCGAATTGAAATCGACCGAACTGTAGTTGCCAAGAGCCGGTTCGATCAAAATGTCGTCAGGCCCCAGCGAAGCGATCGACTCGCGAATGTTCTGTTCCATCATCACGTTGACCATCTGCAACGAGATGCCAAGTGCTGAATTCAGCTCTTCGCGAGGTAGCAGTCCGGCACCCACATTGACCGCAATCACTACATCGGCACAGGCATCGCGTGCCGCCTGTACCGGCAGATTCTGCAAAAGCCCACCATCCACATAGAGCGTGCCGTCAATATCCACCGGCGCAATGGCGCCAGGCACCGACATGCTGGCGCGCATCGCCTTGACCAAATCCCCGCTGGTAAACTGTTTGATTTCGCCGTGTTCGATGTCGGTCGCCATGACCCGTAAAGGGATCGGTAGCTTATCGAAGTCCCACTGGGTGAAATTGCCGGCAGGCGCCATCATCTCGCGCAGCAGAAACTCAAACTTGTAGCCACCGGTCGAGCCTGGCGGTAACAAAATCGAAGGGATTTTTGACATGCACGTACAGTAGCATAGTGACCACATACAGCGCTCAAAGAGAGGTCGTAAAATATTCATGAAGTGAGGACTGGAATTGAAATAACAGAACGGTAAATGGCGGATATTCAGCGGGCTTTTACTTACTCACGCAACAATTCGCATTGTTGTCTGAAAATACGATCGAAGGATAAACAAGAGTTAGCGTACGACCGTAAACAAACGCCCCAGCAAATTGGCATAAACAATGGATTAAGCCCCCTTATGAGCCCCTTATCATTGACGTGGCAATTCGATTAAACTCTGAGCGGATCTTTGCGTAGTCATCCGGATGTTTGGGGTTATACGCCTCTTCAAGTTCAATCTGCTTTAGCGATGAACCTCGCCCGGCAGAAGATAATAGTTTATTGAAATTAGTCTCGATCTTATTAAGCCGTAAATCACTCAACACAAAGAATACATTCTCAGTATCCCCTTTTTTATCAATCTTCCACTCAATACCGGGCAGCGGCTGCCCATTTCGCAACAGCACAAGATGATCGATCGCCTGGATATCAAAACCCATATCCTCACTAAAATCCGCATAGTCAATAGTATAGACATCGATGCCTTCTATCTTGGCTTGTAATTCTATCAGTGCCTGCTTTGCCCCAGCCTCATCTTCTTTCCACTTATGGTGATGCCTTCCAAATATCCGGATAACCGTCGCCCCTCTTTTTATTGCCTCGAGATTTAATTCAAAAAACGAAAAGGCAATCTTTGGATCCAACCACCAATAGGCAGAGTTCTGAAAATCTGTGGCGTGGATAACATCACCCTCCCTGGCTCTACTGAAAACCAGACCATAACCATCGGAGCCAAGAGAAGTCGCAGCAACCGAGTTATGCTTTAAACTCGCCAGGTACTGGGGCTGAGGAGAGGTAAAAATCAATCTTCCATGTTGATCCAGATTCTGTTTCTGCTCCTCTAAAATAATATGCACCGCTCTGACTGCTATCTCCTGTGCCGCAGCCGAATCCAATTTCGTATCCACCAATTCGAATAGATCAAAGATTGCGTGAGTAATATCGATTTTCGCTTCCTGCACCTGTTTGTATTTTGAGTCAGTGGTCCAGGGAATCGAAAGATAGTTTCGTTCAGCAAACTTTGCTGCCAACATGATAAATCTTGCGCCAAACAACGCTGCACTCAACAGCGCACCTGCGGCAGATACAACGGCAGTTTCAAAAATATATGTCGGATCTAAAAAGTCAGGCTTTTTATTTGCCGCAAGGTCAAGACCGAGCGAAATTGCCGCAAACAGTGCGCCGCCTGCCAATGGCGCCAGAAAGGCCAGAATTTTATCGTCAAGCCTCAATCCTTTGGAGTGCTGCATCTCTCCCCCCTCTCACAACCAACCCATTGCAACCAATCACGCAAAGCAAATACTTCAGATATCTATTTCGTAAATGACTTCATTCTTCATATGATCCTGAAGCGTACCCGTTGCACCATTTTTTATCATTTGAGAGCCAATAGCTTTTGCGAACTTCTCAAATGTCATTTTTGACCCTGGATTATCTTTTGCTATCGTTAGGCTTAACCGGGTAAAGCCATGACCCTTCGCTACTTCGCGAAACCGGCTCAACAACGCCATCCCAACCCCTTGCCGTCTGTACTTTTCACTTACGCCAATCTGCCAGATGAATGCCTCCGACTCCTTTCTGAAGTGACCAACCCCGGAAACGAATCCTACAATCTCGCTATTGCTTTCAGCGACAAACATTAGCGTCGGGAACATATTGAGTTGCGCCCAGTAGGTATAGGGGGTGTGTATATCGAGAATTTTCGAATCCTTGACTATCTCCCATACTGCCGGAAAGTCGGATTCTGTCATGGGGCGAATCAGCGTCATGGGACTAATTGATCCAGTCTTGAATTATGGACAGGCATATTTTTTGATCATCTCCGGTGCGAAGACTCAAACACAGAATTCTTTGACGCAATCAGATTGGCGGCTTAGCTCGCTACCTTATCCCAATGTGCCTAGGTTTTCACCTAGAGGACGAGAACGGCATTTCCCGGCTTTGACCTCTTGCGGCAGCCCTGGCAGCAGGATGAAACTCAACCTGACTCCGCCTGACCACCTGAGTGGTCAAGCCCCAAGCGCTGGCGACAACGAACAGCCACCTCGTTTGACCCTACGCAAAACAAGTGTTGTCGCGGTGCAAAACCCGCTGCCGCGTGATAGGTTGAAAAAAACTCGGAGGTGAGCATGCCGGATATCTTCCTCAGCTATCGGCGCGCCGACGCGCCGGGCTACGTCGGCCGGTTGGCGGACAGCCTGGAAGCGCGTTTCGGTGACGGTACCGTGTTTCGTGACGTCGACAGCTTGCGAGGCGGCAACAACTGGAAGAAAGCCCTGTCGCGTGCGATATCCGAGGCGCAACTGGTTATCGCCATCATTGGTCCGCAATGGCAGAAATTGTTGCAGGACAGACAGGGCGAAGAAGCGGACTGGGTGAGCTTTGAGCTCAACCAGGCCCGGGCGCTGGACATTCCTGTGATTCCGCTTGTTCTCGGCAATGCTATCTACAAGCCAGACAGTCTGCCAGCGGAACTGGCCTGGCTGGCGGACGTTCAGAGCTCCGCACTCGCAGATGGCCAGGGGCGCTGGAACCCGGACATTGCCCGTCTGGTACAGGATGTGGCCGCACTGACAACGCTAAAACCACTGCAGCCAGAGAAGAGCACCCCGGCTATCAGCCAAGCCTCCCAGGGAAACCAGAGCCCCAACATCGATTCAGGCGGCGGCGATGTCACGATAAACTTCGGAACAGAACCTGAAGGGGATTAGCCATGACAAGGCTTATATTACTTGCGCTGTTGCTCAGCCTACATTTCGGCGCAGCCGCCAGCCCCCCAGTGGACCTCGTTGTCGACACCCACGAGGGACAGCGGCTACGCGTCCCTACCGACCAGCCGCTACCGCCCTCTGGACAGCGACTGGTGATTCCCGCGCGCTCCGGCATGACCATCCACCTCCTGGACCCGACCCTGGCCGATGCCGAACAACAATTTCGTGACAACTCCCTTCTGCTGCTGACAGCCGATGGCCACCAAGTCCTTATCAGGGACTTACTCGGCAGCTATGAAAAGTCGCCCAGACTCTTCCTCGGCAAAGAGGAATTCAACCTGGAGATACAGCGGATAATCGCCGCGCTGGAGTCAGGACAGGACGTCGATAAGCTACTGGAGGGCACCGCTGCGGGCGTCTCGGGTGGCGGCGGCGAAGTCTTCAGCATGGTGCAGGTAATCTCCTGGTTCATCGACAGACTCGATGTGACCGCCGAGGCCCACGCCGATGAAGGCATTGGGGCGACACCAGCCACGCCCGCGCCCGGCAATGACGCAGTGACGCCGGTATACGCCCAGTTACTGGCCCAGATGCAGATTGCCAGGGACGCCGAAATCGAAGATCACGCCAACGCCTATTCACAGATAGCCGAGGAACTGTTGCAGCAGATGACAGAGCGGGCTTCCTCCGGTGCTGGCAGCCTGCTGGAGCTCGAACAGGCCCGGGCGCAACAGCTCCAAGCTCGCCTGGAGGTGGCGGAAGCAGCCTTCACCCGCAAGCTTTCCATCGATCGCCACCAGGACCACTACGGCGAGCGCCTGCAGACATCCCGCCTGCCGACTCTGACTTACGCGGCGAGTTCAAGCATGCGCGATGACCTCAACCGCTTGCCCATCGAGATGCAGACAGAGGGTCGACGCTATTGGCGTCAGCTCAACTTCGCCATCAAAACCCTGCAGCTGCTGCACTCACTCGCCGATGCAACAGACAAGGTTGTGGATATGGCCCGTCGCCGCTTCATGATCGGACAGACCAGCTTCGGGGAAC
>JARRNY010000016.1:0-28901 GCA_037384445.1 Candidatus Thiodiazotropha sp. | reverse complement strand
GTTCTGGCAGCAGCACCAAGTGAATATCATCGATACGCCCGGGCATATCGACTTCAATATCGAAGTCAATAGGTCTTTGCGCGTGCTAGATGGCGCCGTAGTAGTGTTCGATGCCGTTGCAGGTGTGGAACCCCAGTCTGAAACCAACTGGCGTTTGGCGGATAAGTACGGTGTACCCCGGATTTGTTTTGTCAACAAAATGGATCGGCTCGGCGCAGATTATTGGCGCACGATCAGGATGATTGAGGATAGACTCGGTGTTGTTCCTGTGCCGATTCAAATCCCTGTTGGTCATGAGGATGAGTTCCGTGGTGTGATCGATCTGATCGCCCAACAGACCTATCTTTGGCCTGATGAAAATAGCGATATGAAACCGTACCAAACACAATCCATACCGGCTGATAGGGTCATGGAAGTTGAACAATATCGACAGCGTTTTTTTGAAGCGGTCGTTGAGTTTGATGAGGAGGCCCTGGAGGCTTATCTCGACGGACGAGCGGTCACTGAACGGCAGCTTCGAACGGCGCTCCGCAAGGGTACGCTGGCGAATCGAATTGTACCGGTGCTCTGTGGCTCAGCATTTAAAAACAAGGGCATAGAGCCGTTACTCGATGCGGTAGTGGCCTATTTGCCATCGCCGGAAGATCGGCCTGCCGTTGAAGGCATTGATCCGGTCAACGGGGCAGATGCTGTGCGTCCGAACGCGGTTGCAGCACCGTTTGCTGGTTTGGCATTCAAGATTGTGACGGATAAACACGGGTCACTGACCTTTGTGCGCGTTTACAGTGGTCGGCTTGAACCTGGAGACACGATCTTGAATCCGATGTCTGGACGCAAGGAGCGTGTTGGACGCATGTATGAGATGCACGCGGACAAACGTGAGACGAAGGATTGTGCCCAAGCAGGCGACATCGTTGCACTCGCAGGTTTGAAGTACACGACTACTGGACACACATTGTGCGATCCGATGCAACCGTTGATACTGGAAAATATCGTAGTTCCGGAACCGGTGATCGATATAGCCGTTGAGACGGTGAACTCGGCCTATCAAACGCTGCTGGTGAAGCACCTGCATGGCTTTGTTAAGGACGATCCAAGCTTGTCGATGCGAACGGATCCTGAGTCCGGTCAGCTAATCCTGTCCGGTATGGGTGAACTACAGCTTGAAGTGACGCTGAACCGGTTAGCTGAAGACTTTGGTATTTCGGTAAAAACCGGAAAGCCCAAGGTTTCTTATCGGGAAACGATTTCGCGCGTGAGTGAAGTCCATTACCGGTACAAGAAACAAGATGGCGGACCGGGACAATTCGCTGAACTGAGGGTGAAGTTTGAACCTTTGGAACGTGGCCAAGGGATTGAGTTTGTTAACTCGATTTCCGCGGGCGCAGTACCCAAAGAGTTCATTCCGAGTGTCGAAACTGGCATTCGCCGTGCGGCCGAAACGGGTGTGATTGCTGAGTATCCGTTGGTTGACTTCAAGGCAACATTGTTGGATGGCGATTATCACGAACAAGATTCGTCGCCATTAGCTTTTGAGATAGCGGCATCGCTCGCGTTCAAAGAGGCGGTTAAGCAGGCCAAGCCAATCCTGCTTGAACCGGTGATGTCGGTTGAAGTGACGACTCCAAGCGACTACTTGGGCGATTGTATCGGCGATTTAAATCGGCGTCGTGGTTTGATACAAAGCCAGCTACCTGGAAGTGCGATGGTTGTGATCGAAGCTCACGTACCGTTGGCAACTATGTTTGGTTACATCGGAGATTTGCGTGCGCTGACATCAGGGCGTGCAAATTATGCGATGCAATTCGAGCACTATGCTAGTGTACCAACGAAATTGCTTGATCAAATCGTCAATTAATCCGACCAATCGGTAGAAGACCTTGAAGGGCACCCCAGGGTGCCCTTCCTTTTTTCTATGTTGCTATGCATGTGTGTTATGACGTTTCTGATATCAGTGTAAATCTGTCATTATTTGATCTGATACGGAGGAAATTATGGTTACCGCGTGTTACACCGCGGTTCCTTGGGTAACTATCCGTAGGCCGGTTACCCTATTGCACATTCTTTGTACTGAGGAATTGGCAGAGCTTGCGATCGGTGCCCTGAATGTGTTGCACCAACCAACGCTGTAGGTAGTCGGCGACCTCGGGCAGTATCACGCTTCCTTTTTCTTCATAGTGTTTCACATAGGCATCGACCTGCTTGACCATCTGGTCATGCTGCCCTTTATGGGCTTCGTAGTCGAAGTACGCATGTGTGCGCATCAGCTCTTCTTCGTATTTGAGATGCCCCTGGGTGTATGCAATCAGATCTTCCAGAGCGCCACGTTCGAAGTCCGAACCGGTATCGCAGAGTACTGCGGCGCGAACATTGTTGATGAGGTTCAGCAGTTTGATGTGCTGCTCGTCGATCGACTGGACCCCGACACTGTATTCGGGCTTCCAGGTTACGAACCCTTCGCAGCGCGGCCGTCTCGCAAAGACTATCAATAGGATCGCAACCAGAAGCACCAACCATAAACCAGGTGCAAACAGCCCGACATCGAAGACCAGCAGCACTACGCCGATTACTAATAAAGCGCTAAACAGATAGGAACGATACTTGGACAGTAGTCTCTGCATCTCGACTCCGGGCAGATAATCAGGAGGGTTAAACGAATTTTTTAATCTGGCTGGAAAACAGCTTTTTCAAGAATAACCGAAACCTGATCGGTCGCCAACAGCGAGTGGCACTCAGGTCAAGTCAGAACGATTGCAGGGTAAATCAATGCCGATATTTTCGTCTTGAACAACTCAGGCAATCACTGAACCACCATCACCACCAACGACTTTGGCCCATGCACCCCATAGGCCAGCACCTGGGCGATATCGGCTGATTTGGAGGGTCCGGAGATAAGCAGGGCATTGGTCGGCATGCCTTCCTGCGTCCAACCCTGCGCTTCAATGGCTTCGGCAAATGTCGAATGGATCTGATCGGCCTGAAGCAGGACACAGTGGATGGGGGGAACCAGTGAGAGCAGGCGGGGTTCGGCTTCGTCCGCCCAGAGTATCAGACTGCCGGTCTCGGCAATGGCGCCCCGGCAGCCGGTAAAACCGGCATCCATCTGCTGGAACAGCTCGCTTTTCCAGGCCTCGATCGACTGTGCGTAGGGCACGCTGTCGATCTTCGCGGCGTTCAATGCAGTCGCCAACTGGCTGCCATCTGGCTTGTCGGGCGCATAGACCATATTGCGCACACCCTTGTTCAGCAGGATAGCTGTCAGATCTGCCGCCCAGGTGTCCTTGGTGGTTAGATGCACCTCAGCGCGCACTTCGCTCATGCGGGTGCTAAAACGCTCGATTTTCTCATCCCGGTTCCAGGGGTGACGATCTACACTGCGCGTGAGTTCTTCATCCCCCGAGGGACGCTCCACACGGCGTAGCCGTTGCAGTATCCGATGCCGAGCCTCACTCATCGCGCTTATCCTCTTGCTCGATCAGCTGTCGCAACGGCTTTTCGGCAATTTGTGGAGCTTTCCGCACCCGGGTCCAGGGCCCCAGCTGTTGTGGCAGCAGGCGACGGAATCGACTCGCGCTGCCGACAGCGATGCGATAGAGGGCAGGATGGCTGGCCAGTGATGCCCAAGCCTGCCATAGGCCCGCCTGGGTTGCTTTGCGTCGTCCGCCCTGCCCTTTGGTCTCGTCATCGCCATCCTGACGCACGCTTTCCCAGCGCAGTCGATTGAGTAGCTGGGGAATCGGGATGCGTACCGGACAGACCTCAGCGCAGGCGCCGCAGAGGGTTGATGCCTCGGCCAGCTCGCCCAGGCGATCAAGACCCTCCTTCTGAGGCTCCAGGATGCTGCCGATGGGGCCGGGATAGACGGTGCCATAGGCATGCCCGCCGAGCCGGGTATAGACCGGACAGTGGTTGATACAGGCCCCGCAGCGGATACAGCGTAACGTCGCCTGCAGCTCTTCATCCGCATAGATACGCGAGCGGCCGTTGTCGAGCAGGACCAGGTGAACTTCTGTGGGTCCGTCTTTCTCGTCTGGCTTTCTCGGTCCGCTGATCATATTGAAATAGGTGGTGATGCGCTGACCGGTGGCGGAGCGCGGCAGCAGCGAGAGCAGCGGCGGTACATCGGCCAGCTTCTCCACCACCTTCTCGATGCCTGTCACGGCAATGTGCAGGGGGGGCACCGTGGTCGACATGCGGCCGTTGCCCTCGTTCTCGACCAGGCAGAGAGTGCCGGTCTCGGCAACCAGGAAGTTGACACCGGAGAGTCCCGCTTCAGCTTGTTCGAACTTCTCGCGCAGAATCGCCCGCGCCGCAGCGGTCAGTTCGTCCACATCGTCGGTATAGGGAATATCGGGAAACTTCTCGTGAAACAGCTCGGCAATCTCCTGCTTCGACTTGTGCAGCGCCGGCATCACGATGTGTGACGGGGTCTCTCCCGCCAGCTGGATGATGAACTCGCCCAGGTCCGACTCCAGGCACTCGATGCCTCTCGCTTCGAGATAGTGGTTGAGCCCCATCTCCTCGGAGACCATCGACTTGCCTTTGACCAGCTGCTTCACGCCATGGCGCTGAAGGATCTCATACACGAGATCGTTGGCTTGTTCGGTGGTCTCGGCCCAGTGAACCTGGATGCCGTTTTCGCTACAGCGCTGTTCCAACTGCTCCAGCAGGTCGGGCAGATTCGCCAGCGCGTGGGCGCGAATCTGCATACACCGGCGGCGCAGAGACTCGAGTTCGTCCACATCGGGAAACAGCGCCTGGCGCTTCTCCATCAGGCTGTCCATGGCCCGTCGCAGATGGCCCCGCAGCGCCCCGTCGTGCAGCGCCTTGACCACACCGCGATGAAACTCACTGGCCACGGGTACGCTCCCAGAGAAACTCAGCGATGTGCTGTGTCGCCGGCCCCTCTGCCTGAGACCGGTCCTCTTTCTGGAATTCCAGGGCGCCGCCGATATTCATCAGGCAGCCGCAATCCTGACTCACCACCAGTTCGGCACCTGCCAAACGCAGAGAGCGGGTCTTGTCCTCCACCATGGCGGCAGAGATCTCCGGCTGTTTGACGGCGAAGGTACCGCCAAAACCGCAGCACTCCGTCTTGTGATCCTGCTGCACCAACTCCACGCCGTCGAGTTGGGCCAACAACGCCTCTCCCGCATGCGCAGCGCCCATTTCACGACGCGTTGAACAGGAGGTGTGCAAGGCCACCTTCAGCGGATCGCCCAGATCCTGTAATTCGATCTGCAGCACATCGGTCAGAAATGCGGTCAGTTCCCACACCCGGTCAGCCACCGCCAGTGCCTGAGAATGACGTTCAGTACCGGCAAACAGTGCCGGATAGTGGTGTTTCATCATGCCGGCACAGGAGCCTGAGGGGACGACGATGGGATGGTCTTTGGCAAACAGATCCAGTTGCGCCGCCGCTACCTGACGCGCCTGTTCCCGGTAGCCGGCATTGTAGGCAGGTTGTCCGCAGCAGGTCTGATCACCCGGAAAGATGACCTTCAAACCTTCCCGTTTGAGCAACGCCATACCCGCCAAACCGACCTGCGGATAGAAGAGGTCCACCAGACAAGTGGCATAGAAATAGACGCCTTCCGGGCGTGTTTCAGAAGGCACTTTCTGAGATACCTCGTGCTGGTCGCAGTTTGACAGGCTTCAAGCCACTGACTGTTGCATTCATGGAGAGGTCGGAAATGGCTCCCAAGGCGAAAAACATCACACTCATCCAGCCAGTATAGGCCAAGTCAGCGATGAATGAACCCGTCAGGAAAGCGTTATAAAAATTGCTGGAATTTATCGGCTAACGAACCGATTGCGGTAAAAAAAGTCCTATTATTACATCAGGTGCGTTGACTCACCGGTGAGGCCGAGAGATGTCAATAACAATTCAGCAGTTGAGCGATTTCTTCTTTTGGTGCAGTGTCATCAATGGCGGTCTGTTTATCTTCTGGATTTTGATCATTCGCCTGATGCCGGACCTGGTCTATCGCACACAAAGCTTTTGGTTTCCCCTCTCCCGGGACGAGTTTGACAGGATCATCTATGCCTTTCTCGGGCTGTTTAAAATCTTCCTGCTTTTTTTCAATCTAGTCCCCTACATCGCTTTGCGTATCATCGCGTAAAGCCCGACCTCAGGTTTACACCGACATGAGAGAGAACAACACGATGGACGGCATCGATCCTTATGCCATTATGGTTGAAGTCGCCGGAAAACTTGATCATCTGACAGATCGAGACGAGATTGTCGCTGCACTCGACGAGATAGAGTATCTCTTTGAAATCCTTCCGCCGGAGATGCAGGATAGCGCGGAACAACTGATCCAACGCCTACGGCAAAAACTTGAGCAGACAAGATAGGTCAAGAGCATGAGTGAACTCGGACATGTGGTTTTCTATGTGCGCGACCTGGAAGCTTCCCTGCGTTTCTATTCCCAGGGTATAGGCCTACAGGTCAAAGGCAGGATATTCAACGATCGCGCAGCCGTGCTCAGCGGTGGACGCAGTCATCACGAACTGTTGCTGATTCAGGTAGGCGAGGCGGACGGCCCACTGACCGGCAGGCGTATCGGACTCTACCATGTTGGCTGGAAGGTCGGAGAGAGTCTCGATCAACTGCGTGAAGCGCGAGAACGTCTGAATTCACTCGGCTATGCCGTGGAGGGCATGTCGGACCATACGGTCAGTCAGAGCCTCTATCTCTACGACCCGGACAGCAACGAGGTGGAACTCTTCGTCGACGACCCGAGCTATGACTGGCGCAGCCGGGACGACTGGATGGAGGAACCGGTCAAACCGCTGGCGCTCTAGCCCGACAGTTTCACCCGGGAACACTCTGTACTTTGCTAATCGTCCAGAAATATTCAATAAACCTGGTGCGTTTATTGTATTTCCAAACGGCCGGGTGAAATATTCTGGCTAGCGGCAGGAATTCATCAGATGGGGCATGAAACCCTATCCCCGACCTCCCCTTTAATGGAAAGTCGTTACTTGTTGCGATTGTTACGCTCGTCGCTCTCTTTCTGCTCGTTACGGTCAGCGGTTTTCAGCTCTTCACGACGGTAGCGCTCGACGACTTTGCCAAGGGCCTGGGTGCGTGTGCGTTTCTGCTTCCAGTTATCCTTGTGCGTGCTGTGGTTGGCCATACTGGCGTTCACCACCTTTTGCTGCTGTTGGACAGCTTCGTCCAGTTTGCTTAGGAATGCCCGGTACTCCTGCAGTTGGTTGGCGCCCATGCCTTGTGAGGCAACTTCCTGAAAACGCGTCAGGTACTCCTGATGATACTGTTTGAGTTGCGCAAGTTTGGCCTCCTCATGCGCCAGATGCTGGCGTGCCTGCCCCATGGTGCGGGCGGCATTACGCTCTTTGCTTGCGGCAACCTGCTGTACCGGTTTGAGTCGCTTCGAAGGTGACATGCTCTCTTATACTCTTTATGGATTGATGGTTTGTGGCAGATTCAGTCCTTCGGGTACCTCTACGCTCTCCTCCTCTTCCGGGAACAGCGCTTCCAGATCCTGCAGGCTCTGTTCCAGGTTCACCGGCGTATGCATGTCCTGGCGTAAAAATCTGTTCAGCGCCGGCATGGCCGAGATGGCAATATCGATCTGCTCATCACTGCCCTGTTCATAGGCGCCGACACTGATCAGATCCCGATTCTGCTGATATAAGGAGTATAGATGCTTGAAGGCGCGGGCGGCATCCTGATGGCCGTAAGTCGTGATGTCATTCATTGCCCGACTGATGGAAGCCTCGATATCGATGGCGGGATAGTGTCCGCTGTCGGCCAGTTGACGCGAGAGCACAATATGGCCATCGAGGATTGCACGCGCCGCATCGGCGATGGGGTCGTTCTGGTCGTCACCCTCGGTGAGTACCGTATAGAAGGCAGTGATCGAGCCGCCTCCCTTGTCCCCGTTACCGGCGCGTTCAACCAGTTGCGGTAGCTTGGCAAAGACCGACGGTGGATAGCCCTTGGTTGCGGGAGGTTCATGGATTGCCAGGGCGATCTCACGCTGCGCCTGGGCATAGCGCGTGAGGGAATCCATCAGCAACAGTACGTGCTTGCCCTGTTCGCGGAAATACTCGGCAATACTGGTAGCCAGCATGGCCCCGTGCATACGGCGCAGTGGCGGATTGTCCGCCGGCACCGCCACCACCACAGCCCGTTTCAACCCCTCTTTGCCGAGGATATTCTCCACGAACTCCTTCACCTCGCGGCCACGTTCGCCGATCAGCGCCACCACAGTGACATCCGCATTGGTGTAGCGGGTCATCATGCCGAGCAGCACACTCTTACCGACGCCAGAGCCGGCAAACAGACCAAGTCGTTGTCCCCTGCCGACACTGAGCAGGGCATTGATGGCGCGCACACCCACATCGAGGGGCTCACGAATCGGTGTGCGGGCCAATGGATTGAAGGTCTTGCCGGTGAGTGGCCGATGTTCTTCGCTGTGGATTGCACCCAGGTTGTCCAGGGGCAGACCCGCACCGTCGATGACCCGACCCAGCAGGTGGTCGCCGACCACCGCTTCACATACCCGGCCGGTGGGGATCACCCGTGCGCCCTGCTCCAGCCCCTGGATATCGCCGGTCGGCATCAGGTAGAGGCTCTCCTCGCCGAAACCGACCACCTCCGCCTCGATATGTGTGCCGTTGCTGCTGACCACGTCGCATTGGCCACCAATCGCTGCGCGGCAGCCGATGGACTCCAAGGTAAGACCGACCATGCGCGTCAAACGCCCCTCCACCATCAGACCGCGATCGTCGCCAAGCCGGTCTTGGTAGCGTTTGAGTCGCGTCGCCCACAGGCCCTGACGCTCTTTACCTAGCAGATAGCTCATCTAGTGGCGTGTCCTATACTAGTCCTCATCTTCTGGATCATCGACTGCCCGAGCACCCGCCAGCAGCGGTGCAATGAGACTCGCCAGCCGGGTATCGAGAGTGGCGTCGACTTGAGAGGTATCGGTAACCACCTTGCAACCACCGCGATTGATTACTGGATCTTCCACCAGATGCCAACCCACCTCGGTATCACCCAAAGCGTAGATTTCACGGATCAGCTCGGCATCCTCCGGATGCACCTGGAGACGTACGTTGCGGGAGTTGACCGGTAGGATTGAGAGTGCTTCACGGACCACACCGATAATCAGGCTGGGGTCGCTCTTGACTTCACGTCGAACCAGTTGACGCACAGTGGCGATGACAAGGGAGAGCAGTTCGCGTTCAACCTGATTGTCGAGTTCACGCAGCGGCTGTTCGAAAGTCTGCAGCAGGCGCTCGAACTGATTGGCGTAGTGTTGCAGGTCCTTTCGGGCCTGCTCCAGGCCCTCTTTATGGCCGAACTCGAACCCCTCCTTGCGCCCCGCCTCGTAACCCTCTTGGTAGGCTGCCTTTTGCAGTTGCTCCAGCGCTACAGCGGTGGGCGGTGTCGATGGCGGCTGCACCATGCGTTGCCCCGCCGCTTTGCCTCCGTTGATGTCGGGAGGCAACCAC
The DNA here is from genome assembly GCA_037384445.1 of Candidatus Thiodiazotropha sp. Classification (GTDB taxonomy): domain Bacteria; phylum Pseudomonadota; class Gammaproteobacteria; order Chromatiales; family Chromatiaceae; genus Thiodiazotropha. The sequence goes on along the minus strand of JARRNY010000016.1, from coordinate 19,412 downwards.
TGCCGGACATCATCCGGTTTCGCTTCGTCGCCAGGTTTAGACGAACTCTTCACCACCGCCTCCCAGCATGATCTCGCCGGCATCGGCCAGACGGCGGGCTACCACGAGAATCTCTTTCTGAGCGGACTCGACGTCGCTGAGCTTGGCGGGGGCAGCAGCTTCCAGATCGTCCTTGAGCATCTCAGCGGCTCGTTTGGACATGTTCTTGAATATCTTGTCTTTGAGGCCTTCGTCGGCGCCGCGCAGGGCCAGCAGCAGCTGTTCGGTGCTGACTTCCCGCAGCAGGGTCTGAATACCGCGGTCGTCCACATCGATCAGGTTCTCGAACACAAACATGTTGTCCTGCAGCTCCTGACCCAGATCGGCGTCGACCTCGATGATCTCCTCCATCAGCTTGCTCTCGACACCACCCTCGAGCATGTTGAGGATCTCGGCGGCAGTCTTGACCCCGCCCAGGGAGGAGGACTTCACATTGGTGGCGCCGGAGAACTGCTTGTCCAGGATCTCATCGAGTTCCTGCAGGGCCGCCGGCTGGATGCCATCCAGAGTGGCGATACGCATAATGACATCGGTACGCACCCGCTCCGGGAACTGGCTGACCACCTGAGCGGCCTGATCGCTCTCCAGAAAGGAGAGCACGATGGCAATGATCTGGGGGTGCTCCAGACGAATCAGTTCAGCGATGGCCCGAGGGTCCATCCACTTCAGCTGCTCCAGCCCTTTACTGTTGCGCCCCAGCAGAATGCGGTCAATCACGCCTCCCGCTTTGTCCTCGCCGAGGGCATTGGTCAGCATGTTGCGGATATATTCGTCAGAGCCGAGACCGAGGGCGGTCTGTTTCTCCAGGGTGGAGACGAAGTGACGCATCACCCCTTCCATGGTGTCGGTGGTGACATCGGTCAGGCTGGCCATGGACAGGCCCACATCCTGCACCTCTTTCGGACCCATATGGCGCAGTAGTTCTGCCGCATCTTTCTCGCCCAGGGCAAGCAGCAGAATGGCGGCGCGCTCGACACCACTGATTTTATGCACCACCTCTTCGGCGATGACCTGCGCCTGTTCGGGCGCTTTCTCTTTTTTAGTGTCTGCCATCTTCTGAGATCCACTTTCTTACAACCTGAGCCACACGCTTCGGGTCTTCCGCAATCATATTACGCGCCGCGTCGAGGGTTTTTTCATAACTCCGGGGACCAGGCAGGTGCAGCGAGCCGTCATCCATACCCAGCTGGTCCATCATCTCACCACCGCCGCCGACACCTCCGGCATACGCACCTGCCCCGCCAGCACCAGCGCCAGCACCTGCGCCCGCTCCGGCCGCCACCATATTAGATGAAGTATGGACCACAGTGGCATGATGCAACAGGCGGGACATGGCCGGTCGCAGCACCAGCAGGATCAGCAGTAAAGCCAGCAGCCAACCACCGGCCTGACGTACCAGATCCCAGAACCAGCTCTCTTCCCACATCGGGATCTCGGGCAGAGGTTCCGGGGCAACCGGCACGAAGAAGGGCTCACTGACAACCTGCACGCTGTCACCCCGCTGCAGATCGAAACCAATCGCGTCCTTCACCAGATTGCCGATACGGGTAATCTCTTCCGGCGTGCGCTCCACTGCGACGACTTCGCCATCCGCGCCCGGTGCGTAGCGCTCATTGACCACCACGGCGACAGAGAGACGACGCAGACGATTGTTGGGCAGCCGGGTGTGGCTGATGGTTTTGTCGACCTCGTAGTTACGGGTCGCCCGCTTGCTCGTATTGATCGGCGTACCACCCTCCGCACCGGCGGCACCGCCAGCGACTTCGGGGGCTGTACCAGCGGCGGGAGGCTGATTGGAGAGCGCCCCCGGTACACCCTGGACTTCACTGAGCAGACTCTTCTGCTCGTTGACCTGTTCGGAGCGCAGCGCATTGGCGTCAGGATTGAAATACTCCTGGGTCTGCTCGGTCATGGTGAAATCCACGTCCGCCGTCACCTCGGCGCGCAGATTGTCACGTCCCACCAGCGGCGCCAGAATATCCTCGACGCGCTGCTGATAGTGCTCCTCGAGACCGCGCGTGTATTCGAACTGGCTGCTGGTCAGCTGCATCTCACGGGAGTCCTTCTTACTGCTGAGCAGTCGCCCCCGCTGATCCACCACGGTGACCTTGCTCACCTCCAGCTCCGGCACACTGGCGGCGACCAGATGGGTAATCGCCTCGACCTGACTCTTCTCCAGGGTGCGGCCCGGATAGAGTTTCACTACCACCGAGGCACTGGGAAATTTGCGCTTGCGAACAAACACCGACTGTTTGGGTGTAGCCAGATGGACACGCGCCGACTCGACGCTCGCCAGGGTCATCACGGAACGAGCAAGTTCACCCTCGATGGCGCGCTGGTAGCGGGCAGATTCAGCCAGCCGACTGGTGGTAAAGCCCGTGTCTTCCTGCATCAACTCGAAACCGACGGAACCCGACTGCGGCAAACCCTGGCCGGCAAGTTTCATCCGCGCCTCGCGCAGATCGCCGCTCGAGACCATGACGATGCCGTTACTCTGATCCACCTCGTAAGCGATACCCGCCGCCTGCAGGGCCTGGGCAATCTCCATTGCGTCCTTCTGCGCCAGATTGCCGTAGAGCGGGACATAGCTGGGTGTTTGCGACCACAGCACCACTGCCACGCCGAGCGCGACACTGGCGGCAATCCCCACCATCACCGCAATCTGACGAATGATCGGGTTATCCTGCAGACGATTACCTACCTGGAGTTCGCCGCTGCTTTGCTGTGCTGTTGCATCTGCCATGATTATTTCACTTTTTCAGTAAGTTATATCGGCATATTCATTACGTCTTTGTACGCTTCAATCAGCTTGTTGCGTACCTGGACCATGGCTTCGAAAGAGAGACTCGACTTCTGCGCGGCGATCATGACCTGGGCCAGGTCCATATCGCCCTCCCCTCTCTCGAAGCTCTCGCGCATGGCGCTGGCCTCCTGTTGGATCTCGTTGACCTGATCGATCGACTGCTTCAGCAAGGCGCCGAAGTCGGCTCCGCCACTGCGCGGGGACTCCTCAGCCCGGGTGCCGGCCTGGGCCGACATAGCCCGCATCTGTGCCAATACCTGATCGATGTTCATGTTGGTGTTCATCTCAATCTTCCCCAAACAAACCGTTTACTGACCTCTACGCACACTTCGTACCAGGCGCTCAGCCTGGAATCGATACCCCCGCCTCGCGCATGCGGGCGATCTTGTAGCGCAAGGTGCGCTCACTGATACCCAGCTTCTCGGCGACCTGTTTGCGGCTGCCGCGGCGCTCCACCAGGGCGTCCAGAATCATCTGTTCTTCCACCGAGCGCAGATCTTCGGGCAGACGGCCGCCGGCGGTGGGCATCTTGCGCTCCTGAGTGGCCGGAGACTCAGCGCTCTCTTCAAAGCAGAGATCCTGTTCGCGAATCAATTGGTTTTCATTCAGGATCAAGGCCCGTTGCATCAGGTTGTCGAGTTCACGGATATTGCCCGGCCAGCTGTGGCTCAACAGATGTTGTTTGGCCTCGTTGCTGAACTCCGGCATCGCCTGACCTGGGCGCAGGCTCTTCTGCATCAGATAGCGAGCCAGGGGAAGGATGTCACGCTGACGTTCGCGCAGCGGCGGCAGGGTCAGCGGAAAGACATTCAGACGGTAGTAGAGATCTTCGCGAAAGCGCCCGGCCGAGACCTCTTCCCGCAGTTTGCGGTTGGTGGTGGCCAGTACCCGCACATCGAGTTCGATCAGTTTGCGACCGCCAAGGCGTTCCAGCTCACGCTCCTGCAGCACGCGCAGCAGTTTGGCCTGCAGAGCAAGACTCATCTCAGAGATCTCATCGAGTAGCAGAGTGCCACCCTGAGCCTGTTCGAACTTGCCGGGGGCCGACTGATAGGCGCCGGTGAAGGCCCCCTTCTCGTAGCCAAAGAGCACCGCCTCCAGCATATTCTCAGGAATGGCGGCACAGTTGATACCGATGAAGGGACCGTCGGAGCGGGATGAGCACTGGTGGATATAACGGGCAAAGACCTCTTTGCCTGTGCCACTCTCGCCATTGAGCAGGACCGTGGCTTCGCTGCGGGCAACCCGGCGCGCCAACTCCAGCACCTCACGGCTACGCAGATCTTCCACCACCGGTCCATCGATCGGTGCCTCGTTGGCGGGCCGGATATGCCCTGCCACCTTACTCACCAGCACCTCAGCCTCGAAAGGCTTGACCAGATAGTCCACGGCGCCGTCATGCATCGCGGCAACCGCTTTCTCGATACTGCCGTAGGCGGTCATCAGCAGCACCGGCAACTCAGGGTGTGCCGTCTTTATCTGGCGCAGCAGGGTGTGGCCGTCCATGGGCTGCATCTGCACATCACTGACTACCATGCCAACCGTTTCCTGACTCAGAATCTCCAGTGCGTCATTGCCCTCACCCGCGACCTTTACCGGATAGCCGGCCAGCTCCAGGGTATCGCTCAAGGCCTCACGCAGGGCCTGGTCGTCTTCCACTATCAGGACCGTTGCCAAACTCATGACACACTCCTTAATTCTCTCTCTTTTTCGCTGTTATAGACTTTGCGGTATGGCATCGGGGGCGCCTCTTCAGCGACATCCCGTGCCAGCGGAAAGCGGATATGAAAGCAGGCACCCGCCATTGCACCCGGCTCGAGATGGATCTCACCACCGTGGCTGAGCACCAGATTCTGCACCACCGCCAGGCCCAGTCCGGTACCGCCGCTGCGGGTGGTGAAAAAGGGGTCAAAAATACGTTGGCGCAGCGCTTCCGGCACGCCGATGCCGTCATCCTCTACCCTGAGAGTGATCTCATGGTCGACTGACAGCGATATCCGGATATGGCTGGCCTGATGTTGGACGGCATTCTCCAGCAGGTTACTGAACAGTCCCTGCAGCGCGTCTTCGCGACCAACCATGCGGGCTTCCTGCCGGCTGTTATCACACACCTGCAAGCGGGTCTCACTCTCGGCAAGGGTCTGCTCGGCAGTAGTGGCAAAGGTGCGCAGAACCGCGCTCAGGGAGACTATGCTGTCACCCGCCTCGCCACCTCGTGCGAACATCAGAATATCGTGGATCTGACGCTCCATGTGTTGCAGGCGGCTACGCAGCTTGGCGGTAAATTGCCGACGCTTGGCTGGATCGAGCTGTTCATTGGCCAGGTGGGAGCTATAAAGCAGCGCAGTACTCAGCGGGGTGCGCATCTGATGGGCAAGCTGCGCCGACATCTCGCCCATGGCAGTCAGCCGCTCCCGGCGATTCAAGCGTTCCTGCAGACGCCGGGTTTCGGTGACATCGAGCATCACCAGAATACGCCCTGGGGCCTGTTCCAGGGTGCTGGAAGTCAAAGTCAGCAGACGGCCGCTTTTGAGTTTCAGCTCATGTCCGCCGGCACTTCCTGCAACGGCCACATTGTGCAGGATTTCATTCCAGTGAGAACCGAGAACCAATGCCCCCAACAACTGGCTGGCAGCCGGGTTGAACTCGCGGACCCGCTCTTCGCCATCGAGCACGATCACGGCGGCGGGCAGGGTCTCCAGAAGTCGTTCCAGCCGATCCGCCAGGCGTTCTTTCTCGGCCAGCTGCACCATGCGCTCACTGCGCGCAGCGGCCAGTTCCTGACTGAGTTCAAGCACCTGCACCTGCAACTGCCGATAGGAACCGGTCAGCTCTTCCGACAGCTCATTGAAGAGCTGGAAAGCCGACTCCAGGGCATGTTGTTTATCGGTTAGTGATGCGTTGGGTGACACGTTCAGCGACCTCAGTCGTCATTTGTCTCAAGTGACATAGACGATTGAGCAAATTACGTGCCTAAATATTTTTTCTTTTTATTACAGTTAGTTAAGAATAGTAACTTGAGGCTGCGTCAAATTCCCGGCGACTCGGTATGGCGCTGGAGGCCATATTTGCGCAGTTTTTCGACGAGAGTGGTACGCCGCATGTGTAACCGCTTGGCGGCGTGGGCAACAATACCGTCCGACTCATCCAGCGCCTGCTGGATCAAACTCTGTTCGAGGGTATTGAGGTGGGCCTTGAGGTCCAGGCCGTCACTGGGGAGGCGCGGAGCGGTGATGGTGGTATCGGGCTCATCACCGGACAGGGTCACCTGCGGCAGCTGTACCGTATCCATGGTGCCACTGGCTGGTCTGAACTTCTCAGGCAGCTCGCCCACATCCACCACACCATAGGGATGCAGGATCGCCAGACGTTCGATCAGGTTGGCCAGTTCCCGGACGTTGCCCGGCCAGCGGTAGTGGCTGAGGCCCGCGATGGCGGCCGGGGTCAAACGCACCGACCCCCGCTTCTCATTCTCGATTCGGTGAATCAGATCGTTGACCAGGACCGGTATATCCTCGACCCGGTTACGCAAAGGTGGCATTTCGATAGGAAAGACATTCAGACGGTAGAAGAGATCCTCACGGAAATCCCCGGTCTTGATCGCCTCTTCCAGGTTACGGTGAGTGGCGGCGATAATTCGTACGTTGCAAGGGACGGTCTTGTTACTGCCAACCCGCTCGATAGTGCGCTCCTGCAGCACCCGCAAGAGCTTGACCTGCATCGGCATACTCATGTCGCCGATTTCGTCGAGAAACAGGGTGCCGCCTTCGGCCATTTCGAAGCGCCCCTGACGGGCGCTGATTGCCCCGGTAAAGGCGCCTTTCTCGTGGCCGAAGAGTTCGCTCTCCAGCAGGTCGCCGGGAATCGCGCCACAGTTGACCGGCACAAAGGGTTTGCCGCGGCGTACCGAGTGAAAATGGAGTTTCCGCGCCACCACCTCTTTGCCAGTGCCCGATTCACCGAGAATCAACACGGTCGCCTCCGAGTCGGCCACCTGCTCGATCATCTTGTTGACCTGGCGCGTCGCTCGACTGCTGCCCGAGAGACTGCGAAAAAGCTCTACTGGACGGGATTTGGTCCCTGCCGGGCTGTGGGATTCCTGAAACACCTGGGCTTTGTGCGCCAGCGCCATGAGGTCGTCGTAGTGGGTGGGAAGTCGGAAATTGCCGATCAGGTTGTCATAGCCGTCAATCTTCTCGGGAATCCCCTCTTCCTCGCTGTATATCTGGAAGGCGGGGAGCGCGGGGGCCTCTTGGCTCAGCCGTTCAAGCAGACGCTTCTGCTCGTCACGCTGCCAACCGGAACCCAGTAGAACAGCTCCGCAACCTGTGTCTGCACCACTCAGGAGCGGAGTGATTGCTTCGGCACTCTCAACCAGATGAATGCTGCCTTCGACAAAGGCGAATATCTGCTCTAAATAGCGCTTCCGATGGGGATCGTTATCAAACAGGTAGACGCAAAGTTTCGGAAACACCAGACTCTCTTTCTCTTGATCAGGCCCCATTAGACACTAGCCCCCTTGGACAGGCTCGACTCCTGCCCTGGTTGCAGCGAAGTTAAGCAGTAAAACTACAAAATGTCAAAAATTCGTCGACCCAAGATTATGTGTTAGAAATAATTCTTAACGCATTGTTATATCAAGATCTTAGTCAATAAATGCCTCCTCTGCAGTGGAACATTCTGATTGGCGAAAATTATTCCCAAGATAGTAACGGATTTCCGACACCTGGAGCATTGGCCCATATCGCCCTCGCCTGATGCACTCTGGTGAGTCCACACGGGAAGCCACTTCCGCAACCGGCAACAGAAATTACAGGTATGTAGTTTTTACAACAAAAATGGATATATACTTTTCTTAGTAAAAGTTGAATCTGAGATAGTACCCATGTCCAAACTCACACTCTCGTTCAAGGGACACGTGATCGATGTCTACCACCTCGAACAGGATGAGACCTGTATAGGGCGCGATGATGGGTGCGACATCACTATCGATAGCCTGGCTATCGCCCCGCAGCATGCATTGATCCGCCAAAGCAATGACGATGAGTATCAACTGGAGGCTATGGACGAAGCCTTTCCGGTGCTGGTCAATCGGGAAAAGATTGAAGTGAGCCCGCTTTCCCACGGTGACGTGATTCAGTTGGGAAAGCACACCCTGACCTACGCTAACGACGTCATGGAACTGGGCGCCGACCTGGGCAGCACACTCGCCGAACAGGAAGAGGCAGATGAGGATACGACGCCCAGCGAAATGCCAGCCAGCGGTATGCTGCAGATAATGAATGGCGAAAATTTCGGGCGTATCATACCTTTGAAGCGCAATATGACCCGTATCGGCCATGCTGGTGGTGATTGCGCCATGATCTCAAAACGGGATGACGGCTATTTCCTCTCTTTTCTTGAGGGCCCCAATCCCCCCATCGTGAATAAAGTTTCTATCGGAAACGATAGCCATCCCCTGAAAGAGGGCGACATCATCGAGGTAGGCGGTACCAAGATGCAATTTCACCGTTGAGGCACAAACCATGAACAACACTGAATCGGGGGAGCGCAGACGTTTCCATCGCATTCTGTTCGATGCCCCTACACGAATCGAAACAGCTGACAGCTCACTTCAGACCCGCCTGCTTGATATCTCACTTAAGGGCGCCTTGGCAGTGACCCCCGAGAACTGGCAGCCTCAGGCAGGTGAGCCGGTGACCCTGCATGTGATTCTGGATGAAGGCGGAATCGAGATCACCATGCATGCCCTATGTGCCCACATAGAGGCTGACCAGGTCGGTTTTCTCTGTGATGAGATCGATATGGACAGCATCTCCCGGCTGAGAAGGCTGGTTGAATTGAATATCGGTGATGAGGAGCTGTTGCAACGCGACCTGGCGGCACTGGGCTGAGCGATGGTTTCGAGTGAGCTGATTTGCCTTGGCTGCCGACGCCAATCATCTCATTGCTCAAGGTGTTACTGACCCTAGCTGAAGAGATCGTACCGGCTCAGGCAGAGGTAGCCTACAACTGGGCAAGCAGCTCTGTCAGATTCTCAACTGCCACCACTTCAAGCCCGTCGATCGCCTGCTTCGGCTTGTTGGCCCTGGGCACGATGGCGCGCTTGAAGCCGTGTTTCGCCGCCTCTTTCAGTCGCTCCTGACCGTTGGGGACTGGGCGTATCTCCCCGGTGAGACCAACTTCGCCGAAGACAACCAATCCTCGCTCCAGAGGGCGGTCACGAAAACTCGACAGCGCAGCCATCAATACGGCCAGATCGGAAGCGGTCTCGGTGATGCGCACGCCTCCCACCACATTGACATAGACATCCTGATCGAACATGCCGATACCGCCGTGGCGATGGAGCACCGCCAGCAGCATGGAGAGCCGGTTCTGTTCCAGCCCCAGGGTGACCCGACGGGGATTGGCCAACGGGCTATCGTCGACCAGGACCTGAACCTCCACCAGCAGTGGGCGGGTACCCTCCCGGGTCACCAGAATGACACTGCCGGGTACTGACTCGGCCTGACGGGAGAGAAAGATGGCTGAAGGATTGGTCACCTCCTTCAATCCCTTGTCCGTCATAGCGAAAACGCCGAGTTCATTGACCGCGCCAAAGCGGTTCTTGATGGTGCGGATGAGACGAAACTGGCTGCCCGCCTCGCCCTCGAAATAGAGCACGGTATCCACCATATGCTCCAGCACCCTGGGACCGGCGAGATTGCCCTCTTTCGTCACATGGCCAACCAGAAACACCGAGGTGCCACTGCGTTTGGCGTAGTGAACCAGCTGGGCGGTGGCTTCCCGAACCTGAGAGACCGAGCCCGGAGCGGACTGCAGTTGTTCGGTATACATGGTCTGAATCGAGTCAACCACCAGCACCTGAGGCTTTTGCCGTTCTGCGGTTGCGACGATGCGTTCGACACAGGTTTCGGGCAGCAGCTGCAGTGATTCCGCCGACAAGCCAAGACGCTTGGCCCGCAGGGAGATCTGACGTGGTGACTCTTCTCCAGAGACATAGAGGGTGCGCATATTCTGCGAGAGTCGGGCCAGGGTCTGAATCAGCAGGGTCGATTTCCCGATCCCGGGATCACCACCGATAAGCACGACTGAGCCATCCACCAGCCCGCCACCCAGAACCCGATCGAGCTCTGGACTTTGCGTGGGGCAGCGCGCCTCGCGCTCGGTCTCCACTTCGGCCAGCGTCAGCACCTCTGCGGACTGGGCTCCGGCATAGCCGCTAAAGCGGGCGGAGGACTGACCTGTCGGTACGGGAGCGACGCTCTCCTCCATCACGTTCCAGGCCAGGCACTCCGAACACTGGCCAGCCCATTTGGGTGAAGTGGCACCACAGGCGGTACACACATAGATCGATTTAGCCGCTTTCCTGCCGCCTGACGCCATCGGTTAAGCCTCCTCCCGATCCAGGTTCAAATCGACAAACTCGACCCGCGAGCTGACACCACAGAAGAGCTCGTAGGGGATGGTGCCTGCCTGTTCAGCCACCTCCTCTGCCGGCAGTCCCTGCCCCCAGAGAATGGCCTCTTCGCCGACCCGGATCTGCGGATAGCTTCGGGCATCCAGTGTAATGAGGTCCATAGAGACACGACCAATCAGCGGTAGCCGATGACCACCCACCAGCACCGGCGTACCTTCTGCGGCATGTCTGGGGTAACCATCACCATAGCCTGCAGCGACCACTGCAACCGGCATATCCTCGGGACAGCGGTAGCGTCCACCATAGCCGATGGGGTCGCCTGCTTTGGATTGTTTGACTGATACGACACGGCTGCGCAGAGTCATGACCGGACGTAGCCCCTCACTCACTGCACGACTTGCCAGAAAGGGTGAGGCGCCATAGAGCATGATGCCGGGACGCACCCAATCACGGTGCGCCGACTCGAAACCCAGGATGCCGGCCGAATTGGCGATTGAGCAGTACCGGTAGGCCTCCGGAGAGAGTCGGTCGAACTGGTGTAACTGCGCTTCGGTGGTAGTGTCGTCACGATCATCCGCGTTGGCCAGATGGGTCAGCAGGTTGAGCTCACCAACCAGTGGATGTTGGCGCAGACGCTCGGCAATGCCATTGATCAGACCTGGCGAGAAGCCAAGCCGGTGCATACCGGTATCGACCTTGAGCCAAAGCTTCAAGGGTGGAGTGTCAGGCGGCAGTCTATCGAGCAGCGCTTGCTGCTGATTCTGATGCAGGACGACGTCAAACCCCTGGCGTGCCGCGAGCAACAGCTTTTCGGCTGTGTAGCATCCTCCGAGGATCAGGATTGGCCGCTCGAGACCAAGTTGCCTGAGACGTAGCGCCTCATCGATGCGGGCCACTGCAAAGCCGTCTGCATCAGTCAGGGACTGAGCGACTCGCGCCATACCGTGACCGTAGGCATCGGCCTTGAGCACTGCCCAGATTCGGCTCTCAGGCGCCGCCTCCCGCACACGTTGCAGATTGTGCCGCAAAGCGGCGTGATCGATCAGGGCCTGGGGGGCATAGCCCATCAATAACCCTCGTTATCGTAGACGTTGTCGATATAGTTCTCGAACTTGGTGTACTTACCGAGGAAGGTCAGGCGGGTGGTGCCAATGGGGCCGTTACGCTGCTTGCCGATAATGATCTCGGCTATGCCCTTGTCGGCACTATCTTCGTTGTAGACCTCATCACGATAGATGAAGACGATCAGGTCCGCATCCTGCTCGATGGCGCCCGATTCACGCAGATCCGACATGATCGGCCGTTTGTTGGTCCGCTGCTCCAAACTGCGGTTTAGCTGTGACAGTGCGATCACCGGCACGTCGATCTCTTTGGCCAGCGCCTTCAGCGAGCGGGAGATGGCGGAGATCTCGTTGGTGCGGTTATCCCCTTCCCCCGGTGCCTGCATCAGCTGTAGATAATCGATGACGATCAGGCCCAGGTCGTCGTGCTCCCGCTTCAGACGCCGCGCCCTGGCGCGCACCTCGGTGGGCGACAGGGCCGGAGTATCGTCGATGTAGAGCCGGGTCTCCGCCAGCATGCTGACAGCCGAGGAGAGCCGTGGCCACTCGTCATCCTCCAGCTTGCCGGTGCGCACCCGCAGCTGATCGATACGGCCGAGAGAGGACATCATGCGCATGGCCAGGGCGTCACCGGGCATCTCCATACTGAACACCGCCACCGCTTTGCCAGCCTGTATCGCCACATTCTCGGCGATGTTCATGGCAAAGGTGGTCTTACCCATGGAGGGGCGGCCGGCAACGATGACCAGATCGGCGTGCTGCAGACCGGAGGTCATCATATCGAAATCGGTGAAGCCGGTACTGACGCCAGTGATCGGCTCATCCTGTTGGAACAGGGTCTCAATGCGATCCACCGCTTTGGTCAGCAGCGACTTGATCGGCTCGAAACCGCCACCGCCACGGGTGGTCTGCTCGGCAATCTGGAACACCTTGCGTTCCGCCTCGTCGAGCAGTTCGGCGCACTTGCGGCCCTGGGGCCGATAGGCGCTCTCAGCGATATCGGTGCTGGCCGATATCAGTTGCCGCATCACCGAGTATTCACGAACGATGTTGGCGTAGGATTTGATATTGGCCGCGCTCGGCGTCTCCTCCGCCAGGCGAACCAGATAGGGTAGACCGCCCACGCTCTCCAGATCCCCGCAGCGCTCCAGATGCTCGGCCAGGGTCACCACGTCGAAGTTTTGTCCCTCGTTGGCCTGACTGCTGATCGCGGCGAAGATCAGACGATGTTCCCGGCGATAGAAGTCCCCTTCAAGCACCTGATCGGCGATCCGCTCCCAGGCACTGTTGTCGAGCATCAGTCCGCCGAGCACCGATTGCTCCCCCTGGATGGAGTGAGGCGGTACTTTGATAGCCTGGGCCTCGGTATCCGGATAACTGTCCGGGTAACTGGGGATGTCGTCGGGGTATGCGGCTTCTGACATGAACGGTATCGTCAAGGGGCTACGTGAGTGAGGGGCACACGATGGGATAGCATAAGTTATCGCGAAGCGAAGCGGAAGGGAGAGACTCGCACAGCGTGACGTTTCTCGCCATGCAGCTGCGCTGTAGGCGGCGCAAAAGGCCGGCAGGCATCAGCCTTTGCCAAGGCAGTGCGAACTGCGTAGACAGGGGCGGCAGGATCGGTCCGTCTATCACGATAGCAATCGACGATCCGGCAGCCGTGGCCGCCGGATCGAACGAGTACAAAGCGTGACCGGCCTCAGGCCTCTGGGGTGATGGTCAGCTTGATGGTCGCGTTCACATCCGTATGCAGATGGATGTCGACCTCATATTCACCGGTAACCCGGAATGGGCCGTTCGGCAGCAGTACTTCGCGCTTCTCCAGCTCCTGGCCGGCTTCCGTGACCGCATTGGCAATATCGCTGGTGCCGACAGAGCCGAACAAACGCCCCTCTTCACCCGATTTACAGCTGATACTGATTTCCAGACCGTCAAGCTTGGCCTTGCGAGTCTCAGCAGCGGTCAATTTCGCAGCCGCCTCTTTTTCCAGCTCCGCACGGCGTGCCTCGAATACCTTCACATTCGCTTCCGTGGCGGGAACAGCCTTACCGGATGGGATCAGGAAGTTACGGCCGAAACCGTTTTTTACTAGTACCTTGTCACCCAGATCACCCAGGTTATCGACTTTCTGCAACAGAATAATTTCCATTGTAATCACCTTCGTATAGGTCAAATCTTTTCATAGTCATGCTGTTCTGCCGCCTCTGCAGCGGGACCCCCGGTAGTTGATCCGCTCAGCTACCCCTTATGCGGGAAGCGGGTACGGAAGTCCATCCAGACATCCAGCAGACCAACAGTGACCAGCACCATTGTCATCTGCGGCAAGAACAGCAACAGCAATACATAGGTTGCGACCAACCAGCGCTGAGAACTCTGCATGGCACCGAATACCCCATGGGTAACCGCCAGACCCTGCAGCAGAAACAGCGATAAAACCACCAGCCCCAGGCAGTTCACCCACACCGGCAGTGCGTAGCCGGGTATCAGCCAGAAGGCCAACACCACGCCGCCTGACACCCCCAGGATCCGATGGAGCCTAAGCTGACGAAACTCAGCTGAGAACCCCCCGGGGTTGTAGAGCAACGACTGCCACCAGCGCGCCAGGTAGAGGCTGAACAGCAGCTGCAATAAAATGCCGGCTGCCAGCACTCCGCACATCAGCGGCGCCAGTTGGGCAATGGCTGCTGTGCTCTGAGACTGGTCGAACAGCCCCGCCTCTACAAACCTCTTCGCCATCGGCTGCAGATGCTGCCGCCAAAATTCGACGGGGTCTCCGATACTGAGCATCTGCACGATGACTGCCAGAATGCCCAAGCCCAGGCCCGCATGCGTAACCAGGGACAGAGACCGGGTGCCTCGCAATAGCCAGGCCAGGAGTCCGATGGGTACCCACTGTAACAGTAGGAACGCCAGCGCTGGCAGCGGGTTGCCAAAGATCAACATCATCAGCAGCCCAGTAGCCAGGGCTGAGAGAGCAGCGGTCATCGCCCCCGCCTTCAGCCCCTGTCGCAGGGACACCAGCCCCACAACTGCACTGCTCATAAGGCCGATCAACGGGAACAGCAGCGAGAGAATCGCCAGTACGGTAGTTGCCATCACCGACTGGGATAACCCCTGCATCACAAAGGATGCGAGCCGCTTCATACCGCTATCCGGTTGGTCAAAAAACTCCCTTAGTGCTGATCGGTATAAGGCAGCAGGGCCAGAAAGCGCGCACGCTTGATAGCGGTCGCCAGCTGACGCTGATACTTTGCCTTGGTGCCAGTGATACGGCTCGGAACGATCTTGCCACTTTCACTGACGTATGCCTTGAGCAGGTTGAGATCCTTGTAATCGATCTCAGTGATGCCCTCTGCCGTAAACCGGCAATATTTCTTGCGACGGAAAAAACGCGCCATTTGCTTAGTCCTCTGTCAGCTCTTTGCTTTGCTCTGCTTCGCCCTCGGTACTATCGTCCGAGTCACTGCTCTCATCATCATCATCATCGTCGTCGTCATCGCGCTTACGGGAGGATGACTCATCCTCATCCTGCGACTTGGCTAAGTGAGAGACCTCAGTGATCGCCTCTTCACGACGGATCACCATGTTGCGAAGGACAGCATCGTTAAAACGGAACGCACTTTCGAGCTCTGACAGCGCTTCGCCGTCGCACTCGATGTTCATCAGCACGTAGTGAGCTTTGTGGATCTTGTTGATGGGGTATGCCAGCTGACGACGGCCCCAATCCTCCAGCCGGTGGATGGCGCCACCTTTGGATTCGATGCCCGAGCGATAGCGCTCGATCATAGCGGGAACCTGTTCACTCTGATCCGGATGGACCAGGAACACGACTTCATAGTGCCTCATTGTCTCTCCTTACGGGATAGGCAGCCTTCCGCACAATACGGTAAGGCAAGGAGCGGCGTTCCATCTCGGGAACACCGGGAGCGCGGATTCTACCGAATCAAGGCATCATTGGCAACCTGGATATGGGTGGCCATCCAAACGGGTGAATATTCGCAAATATTTGATAGAGAATGAGAATCTCTGCTTCTATTTCGCATCGAGGAAGGCAGGCCAATAAGCAAGCCGCTAGCGAAGGAACCGACAGGCCGCCGGCCTGCGGCGCAGGTGCCGCATCAACGGATCGTCTTCATCCGCCATGCGCATCGCCGCACGAAAAAACCTCAGAAGTCAGCCTCAACACCCAGAAACAGCCCATCATAGGTCCAATCGGCATAGATACCGTCGAGATCATCTAGCTCCAGATCGAATCGGCGATAACCTCCTCGGACGCTGAAATCGACCGCCATATTATCGACCAGGGTATAAGCGGCGCCGGCCTCATAGTCCCGCAGGGTGTGATCACCCACACTGAGCAGATTGAAGTCCCCAAACAGAGTAAAGCGGGTTGTGGGGATAGCGAATTCGACAGCGCCATAGAGCATCGGCACCAATCCCTTGAAGCTCTCTTTAGAGTGGGTTGAGCCACTGCTGACTTGGATATCTCCGTCCAGGTATTTACCGTTGAGCCCCAGATCGAAGCTTACCGCATCGTTATCGAGTAGTTCGTAGTAGAAGATAAAGTCACTGCTCTGCAAATTAAACTCAGTTCCCAGGCTGGAATTGACCGGATAACTGGCCCCTCCGAAATTGAAGGTGGCGTTGACATCATTCCTGCCGCTACTCGACAAATCGGTAAAACGAAGACGGAAGTTGGGAATCAGCGGTACCGGATGCTCCAATGCGAAGGAGAACACCGCCGGGGTCTTGGAGTCGTGATCGAAAGATTGCAGATTGCTATTGTCGGCCAGGGAACCCGATGAATCCATGTCCCAGGCATCGACACTCATAGTCAAGCCCAATACCGTATCCGCCTGGCTTGAGGTAGCGCAAAGGCCGGAAAGCACTACTACTGCCATGAGTCGTTTTATCATCGTATATTCTCCTCGCTTTTCCAGGAAGCAGCTGTCGCTCGACCCCGGTAGTCAGCTGGCAAGACGCTGTCTGACTGCCTCATAGAGTGTCACACCTGTAGCCACGGAAACATTGAGGCTCTCCACAGTTCCAGCCATTGGCAGTTTAATCAGCAGATCGCACTGCTCGCGAGTGAGCCGACGCATCCCTTTGCCCTCGCCTCCCATGACGATGGCTAAAGGACCCTTCAAATCACAATCATAGACCAATTGCTCGGCCTCGCCTGCTGTCCCGATTAACCAGACGCCCTCTTGCTTCAGCCATTTCAGGGTCCGCGCCAGATTCGTCACCTGGATGAAAGGCACGGTTTCGGCGGCACCGCTGGCGACCTTTCTCACCGTCGGATTCAAGCTGGCGGAGCGATCCCGTGGTGTAATCACGGCATGTACGCCTGCCCCCTCGGCCGTGCGCAGGCAGGCGCCGAGATTGTGGGGATCCTGAACCTCATCAAGAATAAGCAGAAACGGCGCTTCATCGAGTCGTTTCAACAGGGCTTTGAGATAGGGTTCGTCTTGAATCTGCTGCTGGCGCAGGCGAGCCACAACACCTTGATGGCGACCTCCATCAGCAAGCGTGTCCAGCTCATTGGGGGAGACCTGACGTAACCTGACACCCGCTTGTTCGGCCAGATCCACAAGCTCCCGCATGCGCTGATCCCGGCGCCCACCATCCATCAGCACCTCTGCCAAGCGATTGGGATGCTGCAGAGCGCTGCGGACCGCATGCAGTCCGAAGATCAAATCAAAATCCTGCGACATCAGGCCGTTTTCGGTCGGCTCCGGCTACGCCGGCGTTTCTTCTTCTTTGCCGGAGCCGCCTTTTCCACGCTATCAGCCGACTCGGGTGCAGGTTTTTTGTCGGCCTTGCGTGGGCGCCGGCGCTTGTTCTCACCGGTGATCTCTCCGACCGGCTGAAAGTCGATCTTGCGGTCGTCCAGGTTGACATTGGCGACAGTGATAGTGAGCGGATCGCCGAGCCTCAGCACCTTGCCGGTACGCTCGCCCGTCAAGCGGTGTCCGACTGGATCGTAGTGGTAGTAATCATTGTCGAGTGCAGTGATATGGACCAGACCATCGACATAGATCTCCTCCAGTTCAACGAAGACACCAAAGGAGTTGACGCTGGTGATGATGCCGCTGAAAGTCTCCCCTACCTTGTCCTGCATATACTCGCACTTAAGCCAATCGAGGGCATCACGGGTCGCCTCGTCAGCCTTGCGTTCGGTGCTGGAGCAGTGCTCGCCCAAACCCTGCAGCTCAGGTTTGGAGTAATGGAAATCGTCCGCTTTGCCCGCTTCGATAGCGTGCTTCAAGGCGCGATGGACGATCAGGTCGGGATAGCGGCGGATAGGTGAGGTGAAGTGGGTATAGGCCGGATAGGAGAGCCCGAAATGTCCCACATTATCGGAGCTGTAGACCGCCTGAGAGAGCGAACGCAGTAACACGGTTTGAATCAGATGCCGGTCCGGGCGCTCCTGAATCTGCGCCAAAAGCCGGCCGTAGTCGCTTGCTTCGGGCTTATCCCCACCGGTAAGGCTCAGCCCCAGCTCACTGAGAAACGCCTTGAGATCGGTCAGTTTCTCTTGCGCCGGCCCCTCATGAATACGATAGAGGGCGGGTTGCTTCTTGCGTAGCAGGAACTTCGCTGCCGCCACATTGGCCGCCAGCATGCACTCCTCGATCAGACGATGGGCGTCGTTGCGCACCACCGGTACGATACGCTCTACCCGCTGCTGGTCATTAAACTCGATGCGGGTATCAGTGGTGTCAAAGTCGATCGCACCCCGCTCTGCCCGTTGCGACTGCAACGCCTTGAAAAGATCGTGGAGATTATGCAGGTGAGGTAACAGCTTCTTGTATTTTTTACCGAGTTCGGCATCGCCCTTCAGCAGAGCCGCCACATCATCATAGATGAGCCGGGCGTGGGAGCGCATGATGGCGGGGAAAAACTTGGACCGTTTGACGACGCCCTCGGAATCGATGTAGAGCTCGCAGGTCATGCATAGCCGGTCCACATCAGGATTGATGGAGCAGAGCCCATTGGAGAGCACCTCCGGCAGCATGGGGATGACCCGATCGGGAAAGTAGACCGAATTGCCCCGTTCCCTCGCCTCCTTATCCAGTGGCGTACCAGGCTCTACGTAGTGAGAGACATCGGCGATACAGACCAGCAGGCGCCACCCCTTGGGCTTGCGCTCGCAATAGACCGCATCGTCGAAATCCCGGGAATCGGCGCCATCGATAGTGACCAATGGCAGCTTGCGCAGGTCGATACGCCCTGCCTTGTCAGCCTCGGAGACCTCCGGCACAAACAGAGCGGTCTGCTGCTCAACCTCCTCAGGCCAGTCGTTGCGGATATTGTGGGTTCGGATGGCGATATCGGTCTCCATCCCTGGCCCCATGTGGTCACCGAGAATCTCGACGATACGTCCGATGGGCGGTGTGCGCTTGGTGGGCTGATCGATGATCTCCGCCACCACCATCTGGCTCTTGCGCGCCTCTCCGATCTCACTGCTGGGGATTACGATATCCTTGCTCAGCCGCTTGGAATCGGGCACCACGAAGCCGACCCCGCTCTCCTGGTAGAGCTTGCCGACAACCGTATGTGTATTGCGCTCCAGCACCTCCACCACGGCTCCCTCGAGGCGGTTGCGCCGGTCCATGCCGGTGACGCGAACCACAGCCCGGTCGTGGTGAAACAGAGGCCGCATCTCTTTGAACGAGAGGTAGAGATCCTCGCCTCCATCGTCTGGTTTGAGAAAACCGAAACCGTCTGGATGGCCGATGACACGGCCGGCGATCAGATCACGCTTGTTGACCAGACAGTAGTTGTCTTTGCGGTTACGCACCAACTGTCCGTCGCGCTCCATTGCCCGCAATCGACGGCGCAACGCTTCTAGGCTCTCCTCATCATCCAGCCCCAGCATCTCGGCGATACCGGGGTAGTCCATCGGTACGCCGCGTTCCTTCAGGGCTTCCATGATGAACTCGCGACTGGGGATGGGATTGTCGTATTTTTTGGCCTCGCGGGCCTGGTAGGGGTCCTGCGAACTGGACCGCCTTTTGCTTTTTCTTGCCACGTTTTATTTTATCTTGCTTTGCTGTAAATCGGGTATTTTAACACTTTGACC
>JARRNY010000015.1:0-29634 GCA_037384445.1 Candidatus Thiodiazotropha sp. | reverse complement strand
GGAAGAGACCGGGCCGGGAGAGGAGGGCTTCTCTCTCGGCGAATCGGAGTTGTCAGTGAGCGCCAACATCGATCCGGATTGGTATGGTCAGCTGACCGTCGCGTTGACCGGCGGAGGTGAGGTCGAAGTGGAGAACGCCTTTGTGCAAAGCACCGGCCTCGGCAACGGTCTGACAGTGCGAGCTGGGCGCTTTTTCTCCGGCATCGGCTATCTCAATGAGCAGCATGCCCACACCTGGGACTTCGTCGATGCGCCACTGGCCTATCGGGCACTGCTGGGTAATCAGTTGGGTGACGATGGTGTGCAAGTGCGCTGGGTGGCGCCGACTGCGCTTTACACCGAGCTAGGCGCCGAGTGGCTGCGCGGAGATGCCTTCCCGGCGGGAGGGAGCGCCAACGATGGCCGCGGCACCTGGTCCGCCTTTCTTCATGTGGGCGATGATCTGAATGAAAGCCACAGCTGGCGTGCCGGCATTGCTTATCTTTCCACCGAATCGGCGGAACGGATGACCGAGAGCGAAGCCGGCGAGGATCTCTTTACGGGTGACAGCGATCTGATCATCGCTGACTTTGTCTGGAAATGGGCGCCGAATGGCAACAGCTATGATCGAAGCCTCAAGCTTCAGGCCGAGTACATTCGGCGGCAGGACGACGGCGAATTCACCCCGGCTGGCGGCTCGGCTGCAACCCTCGATACCGCATCCAACGGTTGGTACGCGCAAGCGGTCTATCAGTTCGTCCACGGCTGGCGGGTGGGGTTCCGCCATGATCACCTGCAGACCGACGAGCCGGGTGCCGTCTTTGCCGGTACGGTACTCGATACCCAGGGACATGACCCTTCTCGCAACAGCCTTATGGTGGACTACGCCCACAGCGAGTTCAGTCGAGTGCGTCTGCAGTTCAATCGCGACGAGTCGACGAGCGATGCGGACAACCAGTGGTTCCTGCAGTATCAGATGAGCCTCGGCGCCCACGGCGCTCACCAGTTCTAAGGGGGGAGAGACAATGAATAGAACACGAAAAGTTTATCTTTTTCTCTTGCTGATGCTGACACTCCCACTGGCGAACGCCGCGGATCTCACCGTCTTCGCCTGTGAACCGGAGTGGGCGGCGTTGACGCAGGAACTGGCTGGTGAGCATGCCGCTATCACCACGGCCACCACTGCCCGGCAGGACCCGCACCATATCCAGGCGAGACCTTCCCTCATCGCCCGCTTGCGTAACGCCGATCTGGCGGTCTGCACCGGCGCGGGTCTGGAGACCGGCTGGTTGCCGATGCTGCAGCGCCAGTCGGGCAATGCCAGGGTACAGAACGGCAGGCCCGGCCTGTTTGAGGCAGCGATGCAGGTGGAGCGTCTGGAGGTGCCACAGAACGTTGACCGGGCGATGGGGGATGTGCATCCGGAGGGTAATCCGCATGTGCAGACCGACCCTCGCCGTATCGTGCTCATCGCCAAAGCCCTGACTGCCCGGCTCAAACAGCTCGACCCGGCGCACGCCGCGGATTATGAGGCCAGACTGGGCGACTTTTCCCGGCGCTGGCAGACTGCGATGGAACGCTGGCAGAACGAGGCGCAACCCCTGCGCGGCAAACGGCTGGTGACCCACCATAAGAGTTGGGTCTATCTGTTCGATTGGCTGGGTATCGAGGAGGCCGGCCAACTGGAGGCAAAGCCGGGTCTGCCTCCCTCCGCGGGCCATCTGGCCGAGCTCAAGGCGGAGCTGGCGGCGAGGCCGGCAGTGATGGTCGTGCGCGCCGCCTACCAGGATGATCGTGCTGACAAATGGTTGCTCCGCGAGGTAGGTATCCCGGCGGTGGAGCTGCCTTTTACCGTGGGCGGCACTCCCGGGGCAAAGGACCTCTTCGGGCTTTTCGACGACACGCTGGCACGTCTTCTGCAGCCCCTGAAATGAGCTTCAATGGCCTTGATCTTGCCATCCTCGGCCCCGCCTTCGTGGCGGGGCTGCTGGTGCTCTCGACCCATGTGCCGCTAGGCCGGCAAGTGCTGGCTCGCGGCATTATCTTTATCGATCTGGCGATCGCTCAGGTGGCTGGAATCGGCGTCATTCTGGCTGCCAACCTGGGATGGGACGAACATGGTATGGCGGCACAGCTGGCGGCTTTCCTTGCTGCCCTCTGTGGCGCTCTGTTGCTGTGGGGGATGGAGAAGCTGTGGCCTGACATTCAGGAGGCGTTGATTGGCGTGTTGTTCGTACTTGCCGCCTGTGTCGGAATCCTGCTTCTGGCGCACAATCCCGAGGGTGGCGAGCATCTGCGTGATCTGCTGGTGGGGCAGATCCTCTGGGTCGACTATGCCAGTCTGGCAAGGCCGCTCCTGACCTACGCAGGGATCCTCGCCATCTGGTTTCTGCTGCCGGTGCGCAATCATCCGCTGATCTTCTACCCCCTCTTTGCCGTGGCAGTAACCATTTCGGTTCAGCTGGTCGGCGTCTATCTGGTATTCGCCAGCCTGATTCTACCGGCCATAGCCACCCGTGGGCGTGGTGGACCCAGTGCGCTCTGGTTGGGCTATCTGCTCGGTGGCATCGGCTATGGTGCAGGCCTGCTGCTCTCTCTCTGGTTTGACCTGCCGGCAGGTGCATTGATCGTCTGCTGTCTGTTGGTTGCCGTTATTCCGTGGCTGGTAAAGAGAGAAAGAACGGTAATGGATTCGTGTTGACAGGCGCTCAGTGCAGGCTTTCCAGCAAACTGGCTGTTCAAGCTGGAACGCGGCTGCTGTCTCAAGGCTTTGAGGGGATGCCCGTTGATCGAAACTGACCGATTATGTATTGCGGATGTGAACTGGTCGAATTGAGGCAGGCGCCGGTTTTGTGATTCAGGGATGAATCATTATAATCGCCGCGCTTTTCATGAGCTGTAAATTTATCGAGCCGTCGGCGCCAGGCCGGCACTGTAGTTTTCCATAGGAAGGAGCAATCAATGCGTAACCCTGTTTTTCTCTCTCTTTTATCCGGTGGCCTGTTGCTGGTCGGTTGTGCTAGCACACCCCCCAAAATTGCCCAGGAAAAGACCTACGTGGCTGAAGGCGTCACGCTGGTTTTCGGTGGTAAGTACGATGTCGAGCACAATCAGTTGGAGCTGACCGTCAATGGTGATCCAATCATGCGCGGCAGTTTTCCTCCCTACACACCCAAGCAGAACCTGAATGCCAAGTACCAAGGCCTGCGCGTCAGCGGTGACTGTTATTTCGGCTCGGTGCTGAGCAGTGAGGGGGGTGTCTTCGGCAAGGTGGCCGGCGCTATCCAGTCGGCGAAATCAAAATCTGCCGATAAATGCGATATGTTCGTCAATGGTAAATCGGTGGAAAGTCTCTACTTCTGACACCGATTCCCACCCAGCTTGCCCGCTGGCGGAGGCGTAATCGTGTCCCGCCAGCGGCGTCTTAATGCCTTGCCGTGAGCATACACCCGAAGGATGAGTGTATTAATATCTCTGGCCTGGTCAGTATCAGTGACTGATGCCAGTCTGGCGTTCAATTTGAGATCCATGGCACTCTCCTTTGCGTGAGTTGGAGGTGATGGGGTCTGCAGCCCATTTGCCGCACCAATAGCCTTCCAGGTCAGATATGGGGCTGTAGGGGCATCCCTGCGGGGTTCTGTCTAAGGGCAAACCAGACTGTCCTAACGATTTTGAATCCGGTATATTCCGCGCATGGATCTGAACTTTCTTGAATTCGAACAACCAATTGCCGAGCTCGAAGCGAAAATCGAGGAGCTGCGGCTGGTCGGCAGCGACAATGAGATCAATATCCAGGACGAGATCACCCGGCTGGAGAGCAAATGCCAGACCCTGACCGAGTCGATCTTCTCCAATCTCAAGCCCTGGGATATCTCCCAGCTGTCGCGACATCCCATGCGGCCCTATCTCTACGACTACATCAACCGCATCTTCGATGAGTTCCATGAGCTGCATGGCGATCGGGCCTTCGCCGACGATCACGCCATCATCGGCGGCGTGGCGCGCCTCGAGGGGCGACCGGTGATGGTGATCGGTCATCAGAAGGGGCGCGACACCAAAGACAAGCTCTACCGGAACTTCGGCATGCCGCGCCCGGAAGGCTACCGCAAGGCGCTGCGGCTGATGGAGATGGCGGAGCGCTTCAAGCTGCCGATCCTGACCTTCATCGATACCCCCGGCGCCTACCCAGGTGTGGGTGCCGAGGAGCGCGGCCAGAGTGAGGCGATTGCGCGCAATCTCAAGGTGATGTCCGGGCTGCGTACCCCCATCATCTGTACCGTCATCGGCGAGGGTGGTTCTGGTGGTGCGCTGGCCATCGGCGTCGGTGACCGGGTCATGATGCTGCAGTACAGCACCTATTCGGTCATCTCCCCCGAGGGTTGTGCCTCGATCCTCTGGAAGAGTGCTGAAAAGGCCCCTCTGGCGGCAGAGGCGATGGCAATCACCTCCGATCGACTCAAGGATCTCAACCTGATCGATGAGATCATCCCTGAACCCCTGGGTGGGGCGCACCGGGATATCGAGAGTATGGCCGGCAGCCTCAAACACGCCTTGCGCGAGGGGCTGGAGAACATCACCAGCATGGCCATCGACAAACTACTGGATGCCCGCTACCAGCGGCTCATGCAGTACGGGCAGTTCACTGGGGACTGAACCGGTTCCCGCCTGACTGGCCAGCCGTGACTCTCAATCCCAATCGGCTTCTCACGACCCTCAAAGCACTCCCTGCCGCTGAACGCTGTCACTTGGCGCTCAGCGGCGGTCTCGACTCCTGTGTCCTGATCCATCTGTTGGCCTCCTTGCGCGAGTCTCTACCCTGGAGCCTGCATGCGATCCATATCAATCACGGCCTGCAGGTGGTCGCCGATCTCTGGCAGGCTCACTGCCAGTCGCTCTGTGAGCAGTATCAAATTCCACTCCAGGTGGTGCAGCTCTCGCTGGCGCCCGGCACGGGGGAGAGCGTCGAGGCGGTGGCCAGGGAGGCCCGCTACCGGGCGCTGGCCGAGCATGTTGGCCCCGGTGACCTGCTGCTGACGGCGCAGCATCAGGACGATCAGGCGGAGACACTACTGCTGCAGCTGTTGCGCGGCAGCGGCCCGGCCGGGCTGGCTGCCATGCCGCCGCTGAGCCGGTTCTATGGCGGCTGGCTGGCCCGGCCTCTGCTCGATACCCCGCGCGCCACCATCGAGGCTTACGCCCGTCATCATCGACTGACCTGGCAGGAGGATCCCTCCAACCGGGATCTTCGCTTCGATCGAAACTTTATCCGCCATCGGGTGATGCCCCTGCTGACCGGTCGCTGGCCTGCTGCGGCCAGTACCCTGTCACGAGCCGCCCGATTCAGTGGCGAGATGTTGTCGCTGGTAGCGGAGGAGGCGGAGGA
This sequence comes from Candidatus Thiodiazotropha sp., assembly GCA_037384445.1. Classification (GTDB taxonomy): domain Bacteria; phylum Pseudomonadota; class Gammaproteobacteria; order Chromatiales; family Chromatiaceae; genus Thiodiazotropha. The sequence continues at coordinate 24,272 of JARRNY010000015.1, read as the reverse complement.
GGAGCTGGCGAGGGTCCGTCTGGGGGAGAGCGGGGAGCTCTCGGTGGCAGCGCTGAGCCGCTTCGAATCAGTCAGACTGCGTAGCCTGCTCAGACACTGGATCGCTCAGGTCGGCGCCCCAATGCCCAGCTCAAGGAAGCTGGCTCGTATCGAGCAGGAGGCGGTGCATGGACGTGCTGATGCCCTTCCCTTGATCGCCTGGAGCGGCTGGGAGGTAAGGCGCTATCGGGACCGACTTCGCCTGGCTCGGGCACTGCCTTCCTTTGAGGCGGCAAACACACTGACCTGGAGCGACAAGGCAGAGCTGATATTGCAGGAGGGTTTGGGCAGGCTGGTCGCTGAGCTCGGCGAGGGCGGTATTGATGTGGAGCAGTGGCGTCACGCCCGTATCGAGATCCGTTTTCGCAAAGGCGGAGAGCGCTGCATTCCAGCCGGCCAGGCTCACCATCGCCCCCTGAAAAAGCTCTTCCAGGAGTGGGGGGTGCCTCCCTGGGAGCGGCAGCGCATTCCCCTGATCTACCTGAATGATGAACTGGCTGCCATCCCCGGACGGCTGGTCTGCCATCCCTTTGCGGCGGCGGCAGGCCAATCCTCCATGGTGATCCGCTGGGAGCCGCCTTTCGGCACATCAGAGCCTCTGCTGCGAAACCAGACATAGCTCAACTTCGGGATCAGAGGCTCTCTGGCATTCTCAGCGCATCCTGAGAGATTATCCCCCACCTACCTGATCAGAGCTCCAGCGGCAGCTGTTCCCCCTCAGCTCAAAGTCAAGTGAATATGTCACACTCGCCACGGGTGTCATGGCATATCCCCATCATGTGTGACATGTGATGCTTCCTCTCAAGAACAATGCGGTCCTTGAGATCGTGTGAGGGAGAAGAGGCGATGACACAAACGACATCAGCAGTTGAGTGTGACTTAGATCAGCTTGAGTTGACCCGGGGGGTTTTGCTGCAGCATATCGCGGCAGGCCAAACGGTTCCCGAATTCCTGATGGAACACTCACGACGCTATCAAGTGGTGACCCATTGGGAAGAGCTGCTCTGCGCGACATTTGATCCTGAAGCGGGTTGGTTGAGAGCACTGGTGGCCATACATCGTCCCGATGGCTACAGCGGCCTCTATCGTCTCCACGGTTCTATCGAATATGTCCGTTTCTTTATCGATTGGCAGGACGGTGCAGGTTTTCAGCCCATCGGTCTTGCTCATTTCAAGGTCTGCGACCAGCGGGAGGTTGCCAAGCAGATCGGAGTCACTTGTTACAGACGGGTCTCAATCCCCTTTGACCAGGATCGCTACTGGGGCTGCGTGCTGAATGGTCTCTATCCGAAGGTGAAGGCGATACTCTCCTGGCATCAGGTGCCGGAAATGGATGCGGATTTTATGCCGCAGTTCGGCAATGTGGTGGAGTCGCGTGTTGCTGTCGACAGTGAGGAGTCTTTGATTGAACTTGCTGCGGGCAAGCAGGGAGTTTCTCAGGGGGGCTTGCTGTATACGCCCGGCACGAAAATGCTGCAATAAAGCGCTGTTTTAAGCCGAAATATAAACAAGGAATCCAAGAAAAATCACAAAACAGATGATGTCACAGGTTATGGAATCGCAGAGGGCTGAATATCGCCAACAATTCGAAGAGTTACGTTTGACCCGTAGCCTGCTGTTGGAGAGGCACACGGGTGTCTATGCCAGGCCAGGCGGAGAATTCCGCAGTATGCACAAGTTTCGTTGCGTGACTCACTGGGAAGATCTTCTATGCGTAGCGATCAATACCAAGCTGGAGCGCCTCATGGCCGTGGTTTCAATACGGCAACCGGATGGATATAGCAGTGTCATCAATGATCTCCACTCCACGGAGTATGTGCGTTTCTTTATCGACTGGGGGCGTGGCGAATCCTACCAGCCGGTCGCTCTGCAAGCATTTGAGGTGTCCGATCACAATCACACCTGTCAGAAAAGTCGTCTTCCCCAGCATCGGCTCATAACAGCCGACTTTGATGCAGACAGGTATTGGGACAGTGTAATGGATGGCATCGCACCCCAAGTCTGTGCGGTGCTCTCCTGGAACCACGCTCCGCCACAAGAGAGTGCTTTTCAACCCGTCTTCGGCAACCGTATCGAGTCACGTATACGAACCGAGTCAATCAAGGATGTGATGTCGCTCTATCAGAGCGAGTCCATGTGAATATGTCACATCTTCACCGTGTCCTTTTCCATAGGCCGACAGGCCTCAGAGTGAAATCCTATCGTTATGAAATAGGAGAAAGGTTGCGAGGGATCGCAAGTAGGGGTCGGCCCGCATTCCGATTGGTATGACCACTGGGAGTGGCGTCAAGCCATCTTCTTGCAAGGATGCAATGGGGTTATGGAATAGCGGGTCGGCCAGGTGGGGAGGTTAAGAGGATAAGACGGTGGAATTCACTCACGACAACACGGTTTGGTTTTCGAACTTGGAGTATGCCTCAACAGATCATTTGTTTATTGAGAATGGTTGGGTCAGCTCGCCCGAGGCTCGCTCGGCTCAGATTACTCAAACCTTGCGCGGTGATGGCAAGCGGTTATTCGATATGGTCTCTAGCCTGACACTTCTGCTGCTTTGTGGGCCAGTACTTCTCAGCGCAATGTTGGTGCTCTGGCTCTCCAGTTTCGGACGTGAGCCTGTGATCTATCGACAGATCCGTGTTGGCCTGAAGGGTCGGCAGTTTACCTTGCTGAAGCTTCGTACTATGCATGCTGATGCAGAGCGTGATGGCGCCAGCATGGCGGCAGTGAACGACTCCAGAGTGACCCGGGTCGGACGAATTCTGCGCAGAAGCCGGATTGATGAATTGCCGCAACTGATCAATGTGTTGCGTGGGGAGATGAGCCTGATCGGTCCGCGACCTGAACGGCCTGAGTTCGTCAATCAATTCGAGACTGAGATCGAGGGATACTCACTGCGTCATCTGGTCAAACCCGGTATAACCGGTCTTGCCCAGGTACACTACGGGTATGCGGCAAATCTGCAGGATGCCGCTGTCAAACTCTATTACGATTTGAACTACATCAAGAATGACAGTTTGCGTTTGGATCTGCATATTCTGCTGCAGACCTTGCCTGTGGTCTTTTTCGGCTGGGGTGCGAGATGAGACGAATAATTATCGTACCGGGCTTTATCGTTGAGGTCGACTTCACTTTGCCCATGGGATAGTGGCAGGATCCTCCCCATGCTCTGAACTGCATTCATATTTGCATGCGGCTTGGAAATTGAGCGGGCGAATGGAGAGTTGTCGTGATATCTGATTATTGGGTGGGTGCAACAGAGCCTACTGAATTCGTGTAAACAGACCCTACTAAACTCATACTGAAAAACGGCACCGGTTATTAGCCGGTACCGCGTCATGATTTTATGCGGTCAGGTTATGGTTTACAGCTCATTCCTGCCGGAGGAGGAGCATCTTGCCAGCCCGCAGCCACATCGCATGAGAAGAATTGATCTTCACAGATAACTACTCCATCGGTGCCACTAAGCTTATAGCATGGCACTGTGCAACCTCCCAACATTAATGCCAACATCGAAATAATCGCTAAACGTTGCATGAGCTCACTCCCCTTGTTGTGATTGAGTTCGAAAGTATTCGAACAGGTAAAAAATTCAAAAATCAAATGTTACCCTCGCAAATATTTGTCGTTCAGGTTGAAATTGCGGAGGTAGAGGGTCGCCGGTCTGAAAACTCAGATCATAGTAGCGAAACTCTTTGTCTAACATGTTTTTTACTATGATTTCAGCTTTGCCAAAGTGCTTCGGCAAACGGTATCCCACAACGGCGTCGAGATTCCAGAAGTTTTCTTGATCAGTGCTTCCCGATTGCTTGATCTCCTGATCAATGTAAGTGCCAATGGTTTTCAGGTAGAAACCACTCTGCCAAAAATAGCTGACACCGATTGGCAGACGTTGTGTGTCCAGGGATTCCGGAGAAGAGAAGTCGCGTTTGAACTGTTCATTCTCATAGCTCAGGTTTATGCCTAGGTTGCGAAGAGGGGTCCAGTAGAGATAAGCGAGGTAGCGCTTTTCATCCCTGTCTTCGAGTGCAGCACTATCTACCCCCAACACATAAAAGGGTACTTCGAGTTTGCGGCGATTGAATTCCATGCCAATACTGAGTGAACGGCTCGGTTTGATATCGATGCCAAATCCGTAATGCTTGATTTCCGATCCCTGTACTTCGTCATACAGCTGATTGAACCCTGCAACCTGCGTTGGCTCGATACTCCGGTCCATATTGCTCGGCCTGGCAAGATTCTCGAGATAAGTGGCACGTAGGACCACGTTTTCCCAAGCCTCCCAGGTCATGCCCACCTTGGGATCGACGCTGTCGGTTTCAAAGACTGAACTCTCAAAATCCGCATACGCCACACCCAGCGTCAGATTGAAATCGTGGGGCAGCTGCAGGAGAGAATAGAGGTAGACGTTCTTGTAGCTGGGATCGATATCGACAGGTGGAATGCTCTCATCCAGTGAATTGATATAGATGAAGGGTGGCCCTGGGAGTTCGATGGTCAGGGTTTGCAGTGAATCATATCGGTCACTGCGGTCTTCATCGTGATAACTTGCGCCAAGGGTGAAGACATGATCACGAATGTGCTGAATCCACTGTAGCTCGCTGGTCTGAGCAATGCTGTCCTGTGTGGTGGCCTTTGCTACATCGACAACGCCGGGTAGGAACCCGTAGGGCGAGTGAGTGTCGATACTGGGAAAGAATCTGGTGTAGTTCTCGGACTCTACCTTCTCCAGATCCTGATAGATAAATGAAGCCAGTAAATCGGTACCAGGGGCAGGTTGATGGTGGATTCCAATGCGTCCAAGACTGCTCTTTGTTTCGAAACGGGCGACCTGAGAAAAATCTGTCGGATCAAATATGAAAGCCAAATCACCACTTTCACTCTCTTGAGAGCGATATTCGAACTGGATACTGGTATTGGCAGAGAGTGATGCTTGCAGGAAGGCATCGTAGATATCCTGTTTCAAGTCGTTGTTCTCACGCCATCCATCCGTCTCATAGTGAAATTGGCCCAGACTGTATGAGATCCGGTCATGCAGTCCTGAGATTACCAGATCATCTCCCCCCGTGCTGTTGGCTCCACCAATGGCATTGAACTGGATATCGACCCCGTTTCTTGTGAACAGCGGCGTATACTCCGAATAACCCCCACTAGAGGGGCCGGCGCCATTGAGTATGCCCAGGTTACTGGCAGACAGCTGTGGCTGAATTGGAGTGGTATTCAGCGGTTGCAGCAGTTGTGATTGCAGCAGTTCGCTGACACGTGCGCTTTCGTATCTCGGTTTGCCGGTATAACTATCCGATAGCATGCGATGTGCAGAGTGGGTGCCGGGACTCACCTGCAGCGACTTATAGCCTTCGCTCAAGGCGAGACGGTCGAAGCCCAGATCCTGATAGATACGTGCCTGACTGGTATTGCGTGCTGCCTCGTCCTGGTCGAGCAGAAGACGCGAGCGATAGACCGCCCGGTTGTCGTTCAGCTCGATGGAGGTCTGCAGATCATTCAGTGCTTCAACGGGGCGATTCGCTGACTGTTTGAGCAGGGCGTCATAGAACCAGGCGGTGGGATCGAGTTCATCGAATTCCTTGGCCAGCTGAAACTGGGTCGAGGCCCGCTTATCCCTTTTCTCTTCATAGTAAGCCTTGCCCAGATAGCTGCGTATCAGTGCGTTACCTGGCTCCAGGTTGGCGGCGGTCTCGATTTGACGGCGTCCCTGCGCCAGCTCGCCCTCGCGAATCAGCACCAGACCGAGGCCGAGTCGCGGCAGAGGCGATGCCTGATCGAGGCTGGCGGCCTTTGTGAAAGCCTCGCGGGCAGCATCCAGTTTGAGTCGTGTCAGTTCGGCAAAGCCGAGAGTGGTCTGGGTCTGTGCCAGACCGGGGTCGATGGCCTCAGCGCGGGAGGCAGCTTCCGCCGCCGCATCCAGCTGCCGGAACATCAGATGCATATCGGCAAGCCTGGCCCAGGCCAACGCGTTGTCAGGTTCGACACGGGTGGCTTGTTCCGCCGCATCCAGGGCCTCGGGCAGCTGGAAAAAGGCCTGTCTGGCATAGGAGAGCGCGAGCAGAGGAGCCGCTGACTCAGGCCCTGACTGCACGGCCCTCTGTGCCTGTTCAAGCGCTTGCTGTCGTTCGTTGCGTACGCTGGAAATAATCGACATCAGAGCCAGGGCGTCCGCGTGTCCGGGTTGCAGTTTGATGGCGGCGGCAAGGTCACGCTGGGCGGCATCCAGTCCGCCGACTTGTAGATGAAGAGAGGCTCGATAGACCAGCAGGTCCGGCTCCTGCTCCACATTGGCCGCCTGGCTCAGCGCGTTGAACGCGCGTTCGATGTCGCCTTGCCGGTTGGCGGCGTAGGATTGCTGGAGATCAGATGAGGGGGTTGCGTTGGCTGGCAGGGTGACAGGTGGATAGTAGAGGCACCACTGCACGGCATCCAGTGGATCGACCACGGTCTCAACCTGGGGTGTCTTGTCAGGGAGAGCAAGCGCCCGCTCACCGCCATTGAGGCGTACCTCCCCCTGGGCGTTGCTGGCAAGTACATGTCCCTCCAGCACGGTTACGCTGGAGCCGTCCGCTGAAGTTTTGACGGTGAACTCGGTACCCTCTATCGAAGCGTTGACATAGGGGGTGTTAACCTGGAAAGAGTGGCGAACTCGACTGAGGAAGTGGGCAACACCATCCAGCAGATCGAGCCAGGCATTGCCCTCTTTGGATGGCGCGCTGATGCGTACGCTGCTGTTTTCAGCCAGGCGGAGCAGGGTGTCGTCATTGAGCACCAGTCCAGCGCGGCTGTTGGCTCCCACCCTTATCCGGTCACCGGGACATAGCCATTGCTGCTGTTTGAGTGAGTTCCATGATGGGGTCCCCTCGCTACTGACTTCGACCTGGCCCTGAATGGAGACTGCCTGAGCAGCGGGTGTGTCGCACTCGCTTGCCGAGAGAGGCTGAGTCAGCCCTCCAAAGAGCCAGGCAACAGCTAGCAGAATAGAGGATAAGCCGCTGTGCGGTGTGCAGGTTTTATTGAATGTCATCCTAATCGTTTGGTCCCGGTTATACCCGGCCCCCCTCTCCTCATGGTTTATGTGCGGCATAGGCATTTATTTCCCGCCATTTTAACCCTACCAGTAGCACAGAAATCTTTTGCCGACAAGTACTTGGTATTTTTTCACGGCCTGACATCCGCTCATGAAGAGAGCGTGAATTTATCAGTTAAGAGGGTTGATACGGCTGCTTCGACGTTCATGATATTGCTCAATATAGTAGGTGCTTGGACCGTCGTTCGGGTAGCGCTTGAGGATGTTTTCAAACAGAAGCAGCGCACGGTTTCTCTCGCCGGATTTCCATTCAGACAAGGCCTCGGCAAAGGCCCGATGCAGCTCGTACAGGGTAGGAGTTGCCTCATCTTCCAGCGCAGCGACTTCATAGAGGGTGATGGGTTGTTGCCGTCCGGCCAGCATAAAGGCGCCCAACTCCCGGGTGACTAAGCCTCTCACACCAGCGAGCGTCTGCTCGGAGGCGAGGATATGAGTCCCCAGGGTTTTGTTCATGACCTCGATGCGGTTGGTGGTGTTGACCATGTCACCCACTGCACGGTATTCGAAATGATCAATGGCTCCCACATGACTCATCACCAGCTCGCCGGCATGCAAGCCGATACCGGTGGGTAGTGGAGGCTCGAGGTTGGAGCTGCCCAGCGCTTGCTCGATCTCCAGTGCCGCCTCGCAGGCATGCTGTCGCATCTCAAGATTGGATTCTGTGGCCGGCCAGATTGCCAGCATGGCGTCGCCAATCACATCAGAGACCACGCCGCCGCGGGCACGTACCGGGGCGAAAAGGATCTCATAGTAACGATTGAGAAAAGCCTGCAGGGCCTCAGGCTCCATCCGTTCGGCAAGGCGGGTGTACTGCCGCGCATCGGAGGCAAGACAGACGCCGAAGGCCTTGTCACTCTGTTCCATGGCGTGCTCTTTGTCTTCGGCCAGCTGGTCGATGACATCACCCGGCAGATAGTAGCCAAAGAGCTCCCGCAGATGCTCGCGGCTGCGGCGCATCTGGCGATAGTGCAAGGTCAGCATCAGGATCATCGCCAGGGGTGTCTGCAGCGCCAGTGGGGTGAACCAGGGCAGCCAGATGTGTTGTTGGATGAAGAGCCAATAGACCAGGCTCATGTAGGCCGATGCCAGGAGTAGGGTGACAAAGACGCCGCTACTGCCGGGCAGTCTGCGCAGCAACAGGGTGACAGTCAGACCATAGAGGGTCAGCAGCAGCGTGAGACTGAGGGGGCTGAGAGAGGTGATGGTCTCGCTGTGAAGCAGGTTGGCAAAGGCGGTGGCTGCAATCTCCACTCCACTCAGGTCGAGGCCGTTCTCTTGGGTGAATACGGTATAGAAGCCGTCGCGCTGTTTGGGCTGATAGTTTCCCACGTAGCCGATGAATACCACTTTGTCTCGCAGTCCCTTGAGCCGTCCGCTATCCGCTTTGAGTAACTGCTGATAGGGGATGGTAAGAATCGTCGTCGGCGGGCCATAGAAATTGAGGTAAGGATAATTTTCACCGCCGGCAAGCTTTAGTAGGGCCTGCAGGCGCTGCTTTTCCTGTGGCATGAAATCCGATGCTCGAAGGCTATCCTGCAGCGTGCTGCGTAAAGCCGGGTCATTGCGCAGGGCCCGCAAGCGGCTGACGTTGTCGGTTTCTGCGTGCTGGGCCGGTCTGCCGGTCGCCTCCTCCACTAGCCGGGCGAAGCGACTGCCGTCAGGGTCGGTCAGTTGGTACAGGGTAAGTGCCGGCAGCGAGGGTAGGGCGTTCTCCCCGTTGAAGGTCCAGAAGCGGCTGACACTCACGGGTATTTTGGGTAGCACAAAAGGGGCGATGCCGCTGGCGGCATCGGCGATCTCGGCTACAGGGGGCAGCAGTTGTTCAATCTGTAGCGTCTGTCCGCCCGCACTCCTGCGCTGTCGGTCCAGGTAGCCGATCAGGAGGACATTGCCGGCACGGGCAATGGATGTGGCGAGATGGCTGTCCATCTCAGGTTCGCTGGGTTTCTTGAAAAAAATGTCGATCGCGATGACGGCGACGCCGGCCTCATGCAGGCGGTCGATTAATTGGGCATGCAGGGTGCGGGGCCATTGGGGGATCTCCTCGCCGAGTCCAAGCTGAGCCGCTGTGTCGCCATTGATGGAGACGATCGCCACCTCTTTCGGCGGTGGCCGCTCGCCACGTAGCTTGAACAGCAGGCCAAGACCGACACCCTCCTCCCAACCGGCGCTGGGGGGGAACAGACTGAGCCCGGCGCCGAGGAGGCCGATTATCAGGCCCAGGCCCAAAGAACCCAGAAGCCTCTTCTTGTTTACGCTCATCCTGTTGTTCCGGCGCTGATTCTGTGAAATCCCTGGGAAGGGTGAACGACTGCGCTTTCCCTGGAGACTGATGTAGGACACTTCCTACAGAGTGTATATAATCACCGTATGATTGAGAACATATCCATATTCGCTGGTTTGGCCCCTGCGGATCGCGAGCTGATAGAACAGCGTGTGGTTAAACGGAGTTACCCGAAGAACACGATCATTCTCTCCGAGGGGGATAGTAGCGACTCGCTCTACCTGATACTCAGCGGCAAGGTAAAGGTCTTCCTCAACGATGAGAATGGCAAGGAGGCCATTATCAACTATCAGGAGGCTGGTGAATATTTCGGTGAACTCTCGCTCATCGACGATTGCACCCGTTCGGCCTCGATTATGACCACGGAGAAGAGCTCCCTGGCCATTATCACCAAGCAGGCCTTCCACCAGATCATGCAGGACAACCCGGGTATCGCGATCCATCTGGTGAAGGATCTGGTGCACCGGATACGAACTCTCACCGATGAGGTGAGGAGTCTCGCCCTCTCCGATGTCTACGGGCGCCTGAGCAAGACCCTCATGAGCATGGCCGTCGAACGCGAGGGCGCGATGGTGATCGAGGAGTCTTTCACCCAGCAGGAGCTGGCCAGCCGCATTGGCGCTTCGCGAGAGATGGTCTGCCGCATCATCAAGGACCTGGTAAAAGGCGGATATCTCACCACCGGACCGAAGCAGACGGTCATCCACAAGGCGTTGCCGAAACGATACTGATTGCCCCAGGGCACCGCCTGCTCATCTTTCCCAGCCGACTTTGTCACACCTCAAGTGTGAATAAGTCACAGACGCCTATCTCTCCACTCCCTACTCTCGAAGCCGTTGGGCAATGAAGCCTGGCGATTCATATCCAAAGGAGATAGGAGATGCTAAAAAAGTATTTATTGCTGTCCCTGGGGCTGGGGGTTGGACTCTTGTCAGGCGACCTGTCCGCCGCGAGTTTCACTCAGTCGGCAGCAGTGGCGCTACCGTCGATCAGTTCTGTTCGTTTGGCGAATCTGAGCAAGGCGGCAGAGGAGCGTAAATGGGTCACTCTGGATGAGCGTCAGAAGCCTGGTTCCGAGGTGGCTATCCAGCTTGATCCTAAGGCCTCCGATAGCCAGCGGACGGTGTTCAATATGGCCATTCCCGGTTTCTGGATGACTTCAAAAAAGGGACCGGACGGGAGGATTTACCAGAAGATCGAGATCCCCGGCATGGGTAGCCATAACCAACTGGGCTCGCCGGACCTGCCACTCTATCGCTTCAAACTGGCACTGCCCTTTAGCAAGGGTGAGGTGAGCATGCATGGCGAGGTTCAGGATAAGAAGAGCTTCCAGAATATCCTGGTCTGGCCGCAACCGGTCCCCGAACTGGATGGTGAAAAGGCGACGGGTACGCCGGAGAAGTTCGTTCTCGACGAAAAGATCTATGCCGGTCAAGAGAGTTGGCCGGGCAGACTCTCAAGCGAACGTTTCGAGATCGGCATGGCGCTGCGGAGCATACCCGCTACCCAGGGCGAGGCCTGGCCGGTGCAGTGGAATCCATCCACCGGGGAGCTGCAGGTCGCCAGCAAAATCACCTATGTGGTGGAGCATAAAGGCAGCGTGGAGGATTTCGAACCAATCACCCAGGAGCGCTACGACCTGGCTGCGAGGAGCTTTCTCAACTGGGAATTACTGGAGAAAATTTTCATCCCTAACTTCAGGTTCTATTCCGCCGACTATCTCTTCATCTATCCCGATAGTAGCTATGCAGATGAGATCAAACCGCTGGTCGACCAGAAAAAGGCCCGAGGTTTCAAGGTCACCGAGATGACTGTGGCCGACGACATCGCCTCCTCGACCTGTAACGATATCCGCAACGCGATCCAGTCCTGGGAGTCTGCAGTTCCCGTCTGGCACGATGCCTATGCGTTGCTGGTTGGTGATACCAACGTGATTCCCCACTGTACCTCGCCCACCGGGGATCAGACCGATGACCTCTATGCCTCAACCAATGGCGACGATCTGGACGAGGAGATCTACCTCGGCCGCCTATCGGTAGACAGTGAGGCCGATCTGGCCAACCAGGTGGACAAGATCCTGACCTATGAAGATCATCCGAGCCTCTTCTGCTGCTACAACCGGGCAGGGCTCTGGGCGCATAAGCAGGGAGCACCGGGTAAATATGAGGGGGCACACGAGACGGTACGAACCTTCGCTTACGCCAATGCGCCGATCTTCCAGACCTTCTATGGTTCCCAGGCAGGTGTCACCGACTCTGATATCGTCAACCGGGTGAGCAATGGGGTCGGCCTCATGGCCTATCGAGGCCACGGCAGCAAGGATGCGACAGCAACCAGCTGGGACCAGATCAATGAGTATTTCGAAGGCGGCGATATTGCAACCCTATCCAACCCGCTCTCCCGCTCGCCTGTTGTCTGGTCCTTTGCCTGTACCAATGCCAAGCTCGATACCAACGATTCGGTAGCGGAGGAGTGGATGGAGTTGGCCGATGCCGGCGCCTCCTCCTACTACGGCGCCACCCGGACCTCCTACACCTCGCAGAACCATGTGCTGGACGAGTGGATGTTTCGTGCTGTCTATGACGAGGGATTGCTGACTCAGTCCCATGCCATCGAGCGTGGCGAGGCACAGATGGCGGCTCTGAGCGGATCGGACAACGCCTGGATGTATCTGCTGCTGGGCGACCCCGATATGAAGATCCGTACCAAGAATCCGCTGAGTATCATCATCAAGATTCCGGAGCTGATCAGAATCTGCAAATTCTGCGAGCTGCCCATACGCGTCCTGGACCAAAGAGGCAATCCGATTCCGAATGCCCTGGTGGGTCTGTGGAAGCCTGCTGGGCGGGATCTGCCGAATACGCAGGGTGAAACATGGGTTAACGGCTATACCGACGCGAAGGGTGCCATCTCTCTACCCTATACCGCTTTGACCGCTGGTGAACTCTATTACTCGGTGGAAGATGCCGCAGGTAATGCCAGCTTCGGCAAAATACCGGTCGTCAAATAACCGTTGTTGAGGAGTTGGTTCCTCCAACTTTCCCTCCGCATCATGCGGAGGGCTTTTTGTGTGACCCGCGGTACTTTCAAGGGGCCGTGTTCTGGGTTTGCAACTCTTTAATCAAGACATATTCGAAGCGCACATTCTGAAGCGCGATTCTTGTCGCTTACCGTATCAACTTGCCATGAGATCTGGCATCTCCAGCTTGTTATCCACGCGCTGCTATGCGGAGGGCGGCGTAGCAGCCTGAGATTGTCAGCTCCTCTCGCCGTATGGTGTTCGCTACCAGCGTGAGGGAGTGGGGTACCTTGTGACAGAAAGGGGGACGTACAGGAAATCTCCTCGATTGCAGTGTGAGTAAATGGCAGTTTGTGGCGGGGAATATCCTGGGTTATGACCTCCGTACGCTATGAGCGAGAGTGCCAGCTTCTCAATCGGCTTGTTCTGCCTTCGCTCATACCGGAACCATTAGTGAGTTACCTGTTATCTTCTTGCGATTGGTACTTGCATGATGGCTCTAGGGAATGCAGCAGCGTCAAATATACTGACAGCGCCATTTTCAGGACTTGAGATAGCCATGGCGCAGGGCTTTGTCAATCGATTACCTAGATTGTCAGTCAAGTCGCAAATGTGATCGGTTATGGCTCCGGCATGTGATCGACAGGTTGTCGGTTTGTTTGGGGACGTGACAACCATGCACTTTTATCATGATGACGATCAACAAATAGCATCTCAGTCCCCCGCATCTGAGCAGCTGTAGGGTGTCATGGGTAAGGTTGCATGGAAGGCTGTACAGGCGCCGTCTGCTGTTGATTGGGAAATACTGCGGAAAAGTGACGGTGAATTGGAGAAGTTGCGAACTGAATACACGGCGTTTGCAAAGCAAGTCTAGCCGCCAAAACGCGTGGATAAATTCACTAAATACTATCCTTCATCACTGGCCAATCTTTATCGTGCAAGTAAAGGTGGTTCTGTTTACCAGTACAGGAAGCATGCGGATCGATATGGCTTTGTCACCAAGGTCCTAACGAGAGCGCAGCGCGAACGGGGTATGAAAGTCGATGAGCAGATATCTGTTGTCGATTATGATGCGAATACCCATGTGATCAGGGATCATACGAAAATGGATGTCGATCCATGGAAGTATCGAAATTGCCCGCCTATCTATGTTGATACCGATTTTCGAATTATTCCCATCAAGGGGGCTGACGGATCCTATCTGAGAGATACTTGGCGAGTTGATGTTAGTGATAATCGGGGTTTTTGTCTCATGCCGGTGTCAAATTCTGTCAAGTGTCGAGTAACGCGCTGTGCAAAGTGGGTGCAACCTGACTCAATGATATTGACAACGCGGGAAGCAAGAGCCTTGAAATTTGCCAGTACAGACATAGGCGAGCAACGTTCTTGGAAAGAGATTCAGCAAGAAGCGGAATCGATTCAGCGCAAAATGACAACGACGCCAAATTATTTCGAGAAAGGATCTTGTGGCGTTGGTGTGAGTTGTCGGGAACTTCAGGAACGGGCCGAGCAGGAAGTTATTGACTCATACTTGATCGATCAGGCATTTGGTAACTGATGCCGTCGAGCGGATGGGTCAGCGTGTGGCAATGATCGATGCAGGTTCACCCCCCTGGTTTCGTGGGGATTTCAGACCAGGCGGCATCGCGTCGAAGTGTGAGTTTCCACATGATACGAAAGCGCTAAACCATGGAAGTCCCGTTCCAGAGAGGATGCAGGGAGTAGACGGTTCGGTTGTTGGCGTGAGGCGAACGAATGTGTCCGTTATCTCTGGGGAACCTCGCCGACTCGTTTGATCAATGTCTCAGTGCAGGATATTGAACATGCGGTTGCGGTAGCGTTTCACCAGGTCTCCCTGTCCGCCCAGCATGTCGAAGATGCGCAGCATATCCTTGCGCGCTACGTCGTCGCCGTACTCCCGGTCCTTCTGCATCAGGGTCAGAAGCAGCTCCAGTGCGTCTTCCAGATCGTTCTGCATGATCTTGTGCGTGGCCAGCTGGTGCAGCGCCTCACTGTCTGACGGATTCTCTCGCAGACGCTGTTCTAGCGCCTCGGTTGGCGGCAGGTCGGCGTTGGTGCTTTCGAATTGCAGGCGTGCCAGCATGGCAGTGACCTCAGGTTTGCTCTTCTCCTCGACCGGTAGCGCATCGATCTGCTCTCTCGCCTCTTCGAGCTTGCCGATCGTCGCCAGATAGCGGGCATTGGACAGCATTACTCTCGGGCTGCCCGGGTCCATCTGTGCCGCCTGCTGGATCAGGGCGCCAGCATTATCCGCATCGCCCTGCAGCAGCAGTTGCTCGGCCTGGGCCAGCAGACCGTCAGACTCCCGGGGGATGTATTTGTCGATGAAGCTGCGTATCTCAGCTTCCGGCAGGGCGCCCATGAACTCATCCACCATCTCACCCTTGAGAAAGAGTTTCACGCAGGGGATGCTGCGGATGCCGAAGTGGGCTGCCAGCTGCTGTTGCTCTTCGGTATTGACCTTGGCCAGGATGAACTTGCCCTGGTACTCATCGGACAGTTTGGCCAGGGTCGGCATCAGGGACTTGCAGGGGTTGCACCACTCGGCCCAGAAGTCGACCAGTACCGGTCGGCTCATGGAGGTTTGCAGCACCACCTGCTGGAAGTTCTCCACCGTAACGTCATGGATGAAGGAAGAGTCGGCCATTGCAGAGGCTCCTGTTATCTATGCTGAATTGCCGGCCATTATACTGAAACAGGGAAGAAATGAAGGGCTTGAATTCCCGCCGCCAACACCCCATCTGAAAAGGCATTGATAGCATTGGAAAGAACCCATGAGCGAAGCAGTCCACATCGTCTGTCCCCACTGTGACGGTATCAACCGGGTGCCTTCCACGCGCCTGGGTGAAGGCGCCAAGTGCGGCAAATGTCATCAGCCCTTATTCGTTGGTCACCCGCTGGCCCTGGATGAGCAACGCTTTTCCCGGCACGCACAGAAGAGTGATATCCCGCTGCTGATCGACTTCTGGGCCCCCTGGTGCGGCCCCTGCCGCATGATGGCGCCCGCATTCGAACAGGCGGCAGCGCAATTGGAGCCCCGTGTGAGGCTGGTCAAGGTCAACACCGAGGAGGCTCAGCAACTGGGAGCCCAATTCGGCATCCGCAGCATCCCGACCCTGATGCTGATGCGCGGCGGTCGTGAGATCGCGCGCCAAGCGGGGGCAATGGATGCGCGGGGCATCATTAACTGGGTGCGGCAACAGTTGGGTTAGAAGCGAATGCTACTTAGTTAAGGGTGTTTGGGGTGTTATCCAACGCCTCATGGTGGGGCAGGGCCCCACCATTCAATCGCTTAACTAAGCAGCATTTGGCTTAGAGGCAGATTTTCCCGCTCAGATTGGCACCCTACGGGCAATCTAAGCGCAGGGTGCGACTTGCTGCACAGGGCACAGGTGGATTTGCCAGAACATCACCATCCCTCGAATGGACAGCCCCTTTTTGCATCAGTAGAATAGGCACCCGTCGCTGGGGGTAAGAGGCAGCCTGCAGCCGACATTTACCATCGTAGAGATTCCCTGGGGTGGACACATTGTGGTCCGCCCCTTTTTGCACGCCTTGCGATCGGAGAGACTCTTGAGAAAACCAGCAATTCTGGTCCTGGAAGATGGCAGCCAATTCAAGGGTGAAGCCATTGGCGCTGAGGGGCAGGCCGTCGGTGAAGTGGTCTTCAATACCGCGATGACCGGTTATCAGGAGATCCTGACCGACCCCTCCTACAGCCGACAGATCGTCACCCTGACCTATCCCCACATCGGCAACACCGGCGTCAACGCCGAAGACGAGGAGTCGACCCAGATCCACGCCGCCGGTTTGGTGATCAAGGATCTGCCGATGATCACCAGCAACTGGCGCTCCGAGGAGTCCCTCGAGGCCTATCTGCAACGTAACAACATCGTCGCCATCGCCGATATCGATACCCGTCGTCTGACCCGCATCCTGCGCGAGAAGGGCGCCCAGAACGGCTGTATCCTGGCCGGTGACAGTGTGGACCTGGCCAAAGCGCTGGAGTTGGCCAAAGCCTTCCCAGGGCTAAAGGGCATGGATCTGGCCAAAGAGGTGACCACAGCCACACCATATCAATGGACCCAAGGTACCTGGTCCCTGCAGGAGGGGCATCCTGAGCCACTTCCCGATTCTGCGGAACAGCTGCCGTATCACGTGGTGGCTTACGACTACGGAGTGAAGCGCAATATCCTGCGTATGCTGGTCGACAGGGGGTGCCGGATAACCGTGGTTCCCGCTCAGATGCCGGCGGATGAGGTATTGGCGATGCAGCCCGATGGGGTGTTTCTGGCCAACGGACCGGGAGATCCTGAACCCTGCGACTATGCCATCGAGTCGATTCGGACGATTGTCGATACGGGGCTGCCCGTTTTCGGCATCTGTCTGGGTCACCAGCTGCTCGGACTCGCTTCCGGCGCCAAGACAGTGAAGATGAAATTCGGCCACCACGGCGCCAACCACCCGGTGCAGGATCTGGAAAAGGGCACGGTCATGATCAGCAGCCAGAATCACGGCTTCGCAATCGATGAGGCGACCCTCCCCGACAACCTGAAGGCCACCCACAAGTCGCTTTTCGATGGCTCCCTGCAAGGGGTGCACCGCACCGACAAACCGGCCTTCAGTTTTCAGGGGCATCCGGAAGCGAGCCCCGGACCCCACGACGTGGCGCCGGTGTTCGATCACTTCATCGATCTGATGAGTGAAAGGGGTTGATCCTCAACAGGAGGTGGCGATGAGTTGCAATCGCTATTCCTGATGCGACTCATCCACCGACGGCAAGTGAATTCACGACAGATTCAACAGATAGTAAATGGTGACTCGCGTCCCTTTGCGGCCTCTCAGACTCAACGGTTGTTAAATGCCTAAACGTACAGACATACAAAGCATCATGATCATAGGCGCCGGTCCGATTGTCATCGGACAGGCGTGCGAGTTCGACTACTCTGGTGCGCAGGCCTGTAAGGCGCTGCGGGAGGAGGGTTTCCGGGTCATCCTGGTCAACTCCAATCCTGCCACCATCATGACCGATCCGGACATGGCGGACGCCATCTACATCGAACCGATCACCTGGCAGACCCTGGAGCGGATTATCGAGAAGGAGCGTCCCGACGCCCTGCTGCCCACCATGGGCGGCCAGACCGCCCTCAACTCGGCCCTGGATCTGGTGCGCGAGGGGGTGCTGGAAAAATATGGCGTGGAGATGGTCGGCGCCACCCGCGAGGCGATCGACAAGGCGGAGGATCGGGATCTGTTCCGCCAGGCGATGCGCAAGATCGGTCTCGACATGCCCCGTTCCGCCGTAGCTCACAGCATGGAGGAGGCGCTGCAGGTACAGGCGCAGATCGGTTATCCCACCATTATTCGTCCCTCCTTCACTATGGGCGGCAGCGGTGGCGGTATCGCCTACAACCCGGATGAGTTTGTCGAGATCTGCGAGCGAGGTCTTGACCTCTCACCGACCAATGAGCTGCTGATCGAGGAGTCGATCCTCGGTTGGAAAGAGTACGAGATGGAGGTGGTGCGCGACCGCAACGACAACTGCATCATCATCTGCTCGATCGAGAACCTGGACCCCATGGGCGTACACACCGGCGACTCCATCACCGTGGCGCCGGCGCAGACGCTGACCGACAAGGAGTACCAGATCATGCGTAACGCCTCGCTGGCGGTGTTGCGCGAGATCGGCGTCGAGACCGGGGGCTCCAACGTGCAGTTCGCCATCGATCCGGAGAACGGGCGCATGATCATCATCGAGATGAATCCCCGCGTCTCCCGTTCCTCGGCACTTGCCTCCAAAGCCACCGGCTTCCCCATCGCCAAGGTGGCGGCCAAGCTGGCGATCGGCTACACCCTCGACGAGCTGCAGAACGAGATCACCGGTGGCGCTACGCCGGCCTCCTTCGAGCCCAGTATCGACTACGTGGTCACCAAGGTGCCCCGTTTCGCTTTCGAGAAATTCCCCACCGCCGACGACCGTCTGACCACCCAGATGAAATCGGTGGGTGAGGTGATGGCCATCGGCCGCACTTTCCAGGAGTCGCTGCAGAAGGCTCTGCGTGGCCTCGAAACCGGCAAGGATGGGCTCGACGAGATCGTCGATCTGAACGAAGAGGATGTGCGCGACACCCTGGTGCGTGAGATCCGTCTGCCAGGACCCGAGCGGCTCTGGTACGTGGCGGAGTGTTTCCGATTCGGCATGACTCTGGATGAGGTGCACGAGATCTGCGCCATCGATCCCTGGTTCCTGGTGCAGATCGAGGAACTGGTCAACATTGAGCGGGAGATCGCTGGCCAGGGCCTGGAAGCGTTGCAGCCTGAGCGTCTGCGGTTTCTAAAACGTAAAGGTTTCTCCGATCGTCGCATCGCCTCCCTGGTGGAGAGCAACGAGGGGGAGATTCGCCGCCTGCGCCACGAAGCCGGTATCCGCCCGGTCTACAAGCGGGTCGATACCTGTGCCGCTGAGTTTGCCACCAGCACGGCTTACATGTACTCCAGCTATGACGAAGAGTGCGAGGCGCAGCCGACGGACAAGAAAAAGATCATGGTGCTCGGCGGCGGTCCCAACCGCATCGGCCAGGGTATCGAGTTCGACTACTGCTGCGTGCATGCCGCTTTCGCCATGCGCGAAGACGGTTACGAGACCATCATGGTCAACTGCAACCCGGAGACCGTCTCCACCGATTACGACACCTCCGATCGGCTCTATTTCGAGCCGCTGACCCTGGAAGATGTGCTGGAGATCATCGACAAGGAACAGCCGGTCGGCGTGATCGTCCAGTATGGCGGCCAGACACCGCTGAAACTGGCCGATGACCTGCAAGCGGCAGGGGCGCCGATCATCGGCACCAGCCCCGACTCTATCGACCTGGCAGAGGATCGGGAGCGCTTTCAGAAGATGGTCGAGAAGCTCGGCCTCAGACAGCCTCCCAATCGCACTGCGCGCAATCCCGAGGATGCCGTGCGCCTGGCCGAGGAGATTGGCTACCCGCTGGTGGTGCGTCCCTCCTATGTGCTTGGCGGCCGCGCCATGGAGATCGTCTACAACGAGGCCGATCTGCGCCGCTATATGCGCGAGGCAGTGAGTGTCTCCAACGACTCGCCGGTGCTGCTGGACCGCTTCCTGGATGACGCCATTGAGGTGGACGTGGACGCTATCTGTGACGGCGAGGATGTGTTGATCGGCGGCATCATGGAGCATATTGAACAGGCTGGCGTCCACTCCGGTGACTCTGCCTGCTCGCTGCCCCCCTATACCCTCTCGGCAGCGGTCCAGGATCGCATGCGCGAACAGATGCGCAAGATGGCACTGGAGCTGAAGGTGGTGGGGTTGATGAACACCCAGTTCGCCATCAAGGACAACCAGATCTATCTGCTCGAGGTCAATCCGCGTGCCTCGCGCACTGTACCCTTTGTCTCCAAAGCCACAGGCGTTCAGTTGGCCAAGGTGGCGGCCCGTTGTATGGCCGGTAAGTCACTTAAGGAGCAGGGCATCACAAAAGAGGTGATTCCGGAGAACTACTTTGTCAAAGAGGCGGTCTTCCCCTTTGTTAAGTTTCCCGGTGTCGATACGGTGTTGGGCCCGGAGATGAAATCCACCGGTGAGGTGATGGGAGTGGGCCGTACCTTCGGTGAGGCCTACAACAAGTCGATCATGGGTGCCGGTTCGCAACTTCCGCAGAGCGGGCGGGCGCTGTTGAGCGTGCGCAATGCCGATAAGGTGCGGGCGGTGCAGGTGGCGCAGGATCTGATCGATCTCGGTTTCACCCTGAGCGCCACCGGCGGCACCTGCCAGGCGATTCTCGACGCGGGACTTGCATGTGAGCGGGTCAACAAGGTGATGGAGGGTCGTCCGCACATCGTCGACTCGATCAAGAACAAGCAGGTCAACTTCATCATCAACACCACGGAGGGAGCCAAGGCAATCGCCGATTCCGCCGAGATACGCCGTGCCGCTCTGCAGCACAAGGTGAGCTACACCACCACCATCTCAGGTGCCGAGGCTACCTGCCTGGCCCTGAAGCAACTGGATAAATTAAGCATCAATCGGTTGCAGGATCTGCACGATTGAGTCATAGAGGAATCGTCCATGAGTAAGGTACCGTTGACTGCCCGAGGCGCCGCCAAGCTGCAGGAAGAGCTCAAACAGCTGAAGAGTGTCGAGCGCCCGAGGATCATCCAGGCCATCGCTGAGGCGCGTGAGCATGGCGATCTGAAGGAGAACGCAGAATATCACGCCGCCCGTGAGCAGCAGAGCTTCACCGAGGGCCGCATCAAAGATATCGAGGGTAAGCTCTCGCACGCTCAGATTATCGATGTCACCAAGCTGGATGCCGGCGGCAAAGTCGTTTTCGGCGCCACGGTTGTGGTTCTCGAACTCGACAACGATGAGGAATTCACCTACCAGATCGTCGGTGAGGATGAGGCTGATATCAAGAGCAATCTGATCTCGGTCAGCTCGCCCATCGCCCGCGCCCTGATCGGCAAGCAGGAAGGGGATGATGTTTTTTTACAGACACCGGGCGGCGCGCGGGAGTTCGAGATTCTGGAAGTGCGTTACGAGTAAGCGGGTTTAGCACGCAAAGGTCGCAACGATAGGGACACGGATAACGCCAAGCTATTGAATGATTGGGAAATCAATCTTGCCTGCTTTGCGAGTTCATGAAGTGCGCTGCGCAAAAAGCCCTGCAAGAGTTAAATAACAATGCGATTTTTCTTCTTCTTTGGATTAGGCCGGTAGAAAATTGCCACCCGGCCGATGATCTGCACCAGTGACGCGGAAAGCTTCGCCACAATCTCCCCGCTGAGTTCCTCCCGATCGGCCTTGTCGGCGCCGGCCAGCTTTACCTTGATCAGCTCATGGATATCGAGGGTTGAGTCGATCTCGGCCAGTACGCTCTCGCTCAAGCCGTGCTGGCCGACGATGACCACGGGTTTGAGCGGGTGGGCCAGTTTCTTCAGTTCGCGTATTTGGCTGGAGGTCAGGGACATCTCGATCACCGGTTATGACAGGGGAGGCGGATTCTAGCCCGTTTGCGGTTATGATGAAATGCCAGGGGGCTGGATTTTGAATTGAGCATGCTATCTAAAGTATGCGCCTTGAGCTCAGTTGATTCAGCTCCTCTCTCGTAGAAGAGGGACTCAGAAGTAATAACATGAAACGCAGCAAAAGCAGCCGTCAGTGGCTTGATCGCCACTTCAACGATGAGTATGTAAAGCGCGCCCAGAAGGCGGGCTATCGCTCGCGTGCGGCATTCAAGTTACTGGAAATTCAGGAAAAAGATCGGGTAATCAAGCCAGGCATGCGGGTGGTTGATCTGGGCGCTGCACCGGGGGGCTGGAGCCAGATCGCTCGCGATCTGGTGGGCGAGAAAGGGCAGGTGATCGCACTGGATATCCTGCCGATGGACCCAATCGCCGGGGTCGACATCATCGAAGGCGATTTTCGTGAGGACGAAGCGCTGGCCCAATTGAGAAATCTTCTGGCAAATGAGCCGGCAGACCTTGTAATTTCCGATATGGCGCCCAATGTTACGGGTATGGCAAGCGTGGATCAGCCGCGTGCTATGTATCTCTGTGAACTGGCGCTGGATTTTGCCCGTGAGAGCTTGAAGCCAGGTGGCGGATTTGTCATCAAGGTGTTTCAGGGGGCCGGATTCGATGAATACATAAAATCTGTGCGGCAATCCTTTGGCCGCGTCGTGAGCCGGAAACCGGCTTCATCACGGGCGAAAAGCCGTGAGATCTATCTGGTAGCCGGGAACTTTAAGATATAGTACCTTACCAATCAGTTAATCCGGCAAATCAGCGAGTTGCACCATTGCCACCCCAGAACCAGTGGGTCGCGGCAGGGGGGCTTCGGCCCCAACGGCAAGGGCAGCATGACTGTTACGGTATGTGGTTTCGGCGTTGGCCGGAACGAAACGCGAGGTTTACGCTTTGAATGACATGGCAAAAAATCTGATTCTGTGGGTGGTGATCGCCATCGTGCTGATGACGGTCTTCAACAACTTCTCCACCACCCAGCCCAAGGCGCAGATGAAGCCCTATTCCGAATTCATCGCCGATGTGAAATCGGGGCAGGTGAAAGAGGTGACCATCAGCGACAATGGGCATGACATCGAGGGTTCTCTCACCTCAGAGCAACGTTTTTCCACCTACAGTCCCGGCGACGATATGCTGGTCAGTGATCTGCTCAACAACAATGTGGAGATCACCGCTGTACCGCCGGAGAAGCCCTCTCTGTTGATGAATATCCTCATCAACTGGTTTCCGCTGTTCGTCCTGATCGGACTCTGGATCTTTTTCATGCGCCAGATGCAGGGCGGTGGAGCCGGTCGCGGCGCCATGTCTTTCGGCAAGAGCAAGGCCCGGATGCTGAGCGAGGATCAGGTCAAGATCACCTTCAGTGATGTGGCGGGTGTGGAAGAGGCCAAGGAGGAGGTGACCGAGGTGGTCGACTTCCTGCGCGATCCCTCCAAGTTCCAAAAGCTGGGCGGCAAGATTCCCAAGGGCGTGCTGATGGTAGGCTCGCCAGGAACGGGTAAGACGCTATTGGCCAAGGCCATTGCCGGTGAGGCCAAGGTGCCCTTCTTCACCATCTCCGGTTCCGACTTCGTTGAGATGTTCGTCGGTGTCGGCGCCTCCCGTGTGCGCGATATGTTCGAGCAGGCCAAGAAGCACGCCCCCTGCATCATCTTCATTGACGAGATCGATGCGGTGGGTCGTCATCGTGGGGCCGGCCTGGGTGGTGGTCACGATGAGCGTGAGCAGACCCTCAATCAGCTGCTGGTCGAAATGGACGGTTTTGAAGGCAACGAAGGCGTTATCGTCATTGCCGCTACCAACCGTCCCGATGTGCTCGATCCCGCCCTGCTGCGCCCCGGCCGCTTCGACCGCCAGGTGGTGGTGCCGCTGCCGGATGTGCGTGGCCGTGAACAGATTCTCAAGGTTCACCTGCGCAAGGTGGCTGCGGCCGACGACGTCAAGCCCGGTATCATCGCCCGCGGTACGCCTGGTTTCTCCGGAGCCGACCTGGCCAACCTGGTGAATGAGGCGGCCCTGTTCGCCGCCCGCGCCAACAAGACTCTGGTCACCATGGAAGAGATGGAGAAGGCCAAGGACAAGATCATGATGGGCACCGAGCGCCGCACCATGGTTATGAGCGAAGAGGAGAAGAAGCTCACCGCCTACCACGAATCGGGCCACGCCATCGTTGGCCGGCTGGTGCCGTCCCACGATCCGGTCTACAAAGTCAGCATCATTCCCCGTGGCCGTGCCCTGGGTGTGACCATGTTTCTGCCGGAGGTGGATCGCTACAGCTACAGCAAGGAGCTGCTGGAGAGCCAGATCTCCAGCCTCTTCGGTGGCCGTATTGCCGAAGAGCTGATCTTCGGCATCGATAAGGTGACCACCGGTGCTTCCAACGATATCAAGCGCGCCACCGAGATCGCCCGCAACATGGTGACCAAGTGGGGGCTTTCAGAGCGTCTCGGTCCGTTGATGTACAGCGAGGAGGAGGAAGAGGTCTTCCTCGGCCGCTCGGTCACTCAGCACAAGAATGTCTCGGATGACACGGCCCACACCATTGATGAAGAGATCCGCAGCTTCATCGACCGCAACTACGAACGGTCCAACCGCATTCTCAACGAGAATATCGACAAGTTGCATCTCATGGCTGAGGCCTTGGTCAAGTACGAGACCATCGACACCGACCAGATCAACGACATCATGCAAGGCAAGACGCCGCGCCCGCCGAAGGACTGGGTCGATCCTGATACGGGTTCTGACGACGGTCCCAAGCCTTCCGGTGAATC